>JAICSK010000273.1 GCA_025936915.1 Nocardioides sp. | reverse complement strand
GGGGCGACCCCGGGGTCGGGGACCCAGGTCGGCCGGACCGTGACCCGATCAGGGTGGAAGCCGATCCGCACGAGCTCGTCGCGCATGAACGGAGTCAGGGCCACCACCCGGGCCACCCCGTCCCGCCACGTGCTGCGGTGGACGTTCTGTCCGAGGGTCATCGGGACGGTCTGCAAGCGGGAGTCGCGGTAGCACCCGTGCAGCAGGCCGGGAAGGCCGAGCCGGCTGTCGAGGCAGTCGGTGCAGGTGCGGCCGTCCCGCAGGTGCAGCCCGTTGACGCAGCCGTGCCGGTAGTTGTGGACGGTCTGCACGACCGGGACCCCGGCGCGGTCGGCGACCCGCACGACGTACGGCGAGATCAGGGGGAAGACGTTGTGCAGATGGACGACGTCGGGTCGTGAATCCGCGAGCAGCCGCCGGAACCGGCGTACCCCCGAGGGTGAGTAGATCGGCCCCGGTGCGGCCTGCAGCATCCCGCGTACGCCGGAGGCGATGTCGTCGCTCTCGGCGATCAGCTCGACAACCTCCACCCCCGCCTCCCGGAGCAGGGCGACCTCGGCGTCGACGAGACGGTTCTCACCACTCGGCGCCGCGGACCGGTACCGGTTGTGCGCGACCAGGACCCGCACGGCCTACCGCCGGTGTCGCCAGGCCGAGAGCAGGAAGCGCGGGTTGCCGATCAGGTACCGCCGCCACAGGCGCCGCGGCTCGGCGGCGAAGCGGTAGAGCCACTCGAGGCCCGTCCCCTGCACGAACCGAGGCGCTTCTCGCACCGCGCCGGACCAGAAGTCGAACGCCGCACCCACGGGGATGATCGGCATCGACAACCGGTCGGCGAGGCGATGGACGAGGTAGTCCTGCCGGGGCGTGCCGAGCCCGATCCAGAGCAGCGTGGCACCGGATCGGCGGACCCGCTCGACCAGGCCGTCGACGTGCTCGTCGGTGATCGGGGTGAACGGCGGGGACTCGGTGCCGGCGACCACGAGTCCCGGCACCTGGTGCCGTAGCTCGTCGGCCATCCGCTCGGCCACGCCCTCCTTGCCGCCGTAGAGGTAATGACTCACCTGCCCGCCGCCGAGCGTCGCGACCTGGCGCACCAGCTCGCTGCCCCGGACCGGTCCCTTCATGCCGAGCTTGCGACCCATCAGCGCGACCGGGGTGCCGTCGGCGAGGTTGAGGTCGGCGTGCGTCAGTGCCGTGCGCAGCTCGTCGTCCCGATCGACCAGCGACAGCGTGAACGCGTTGCACAGGTGGACCTGGCAGGAGCGACCGTCGACCGCGTCCCGGACGATGCGGGCCGCCGCCCCCGAGGCGTCGACAGCGGTGATCGGCACCGAGCAGACGTCGTACGTCGCCGGGGCGTCGGCGGTCTCGGGCACCCGACCACCTTGTCACATCCGTCTCGTGGGACACGCCCGTTTGGCTATGCTCGTGACCGCAGTCGCCGCGCCTGATTGCCGCGGGAGAAACCCACTCGTCGGAAACGGAGCAGCCGTGCGCCGAGCGCTGATCACGGGAGTCACCGGCCAGGATGGGTCGTATCTCGCCGAGCTCCTCCTCGGCAAGGGCTACGAGGTCCACGGGCTGATCCGGCGCGCCTCGACGTTCAACACCGGTCGGATCGACCACCTCTACCGCGACCCGCACGACACGGACGCGAGGATGTACCTCCACTACGGCGACCTGACCGACGGCGCCCGGCTGATCGGGCTGATGCGCGACATCGACCCGGACGAGGTCTACAACCTCGGCGCCCAGTCACACGTGCGGGTCTCGTTCGACGAGCCCGAGCACACCGGCAACGCGACCGCCCTCGGTGCCATGCGGCTGCTCGAGGCGGTGCGGATGTCGGGCGTCGAGTGCCGCTACTACCAGGCGTCGAGCTCGGAGATGTTCGGCGCCGAGACGCCGCCGCAGAACGAGCGGACGCCGTTCTACCCGCGGTCGCCGTACGGCGTCGCGAAGGTCTACGGCTACTGGGCCACCCGCAACTACCGCGAGGCCTACGGGCTGTTCGCGGTCAACGGGATCCTGTTCAACCACGAGTCCCCGCGACGCGGCGAGACGTTCGTGACCCGGAAGATCACCCGCGCCGTCGCCCGGATCAAGGCGGGCCTGGACGAGCACGTCTACATGGGCAACCTCGACGCCGAGCGCGACTGGGGCTACGCCCCGGAGTACGTCGAGGGCATGTGGCGGATGCTCCAGGCCGACGAGCCCGACGACTTCGTGCTGGCCACCGGC
>JAICSK010000271.1 GCA_025936915.1 Nocardioides sp. | reverse complement strand
TCCCCGGCTGGGACAGGCACACAAATGCGGCGCGCGAGGTCGCGCACCGACACACCAGTCTACGGCAGGAGCCGCTGAGCACGAAATCGCTCAGTCGAGGGGTGCGTATGCCGCGCCGGCGGCTTCCAGCCGCGCCCGGCCCCCGTCGAGAGCGGTGAGGACCCACAGGCCCTCGTCGGTGACCGCGACGGAGTTCTCCCAGTGGGCCGCGCGCGACCCGTCCGCCGTCACCACGGTCCAGTCGTCGGAGAGGATGCGGGTCTCGCTCGTGCCGAGGGTCACCATCGGCTCGATCGCCACGGTGACACCGGGACGGACCGTCGGCCCCTTCTCGCGCACCCGGTAGTTCGGCACCTGCGGGTCCTGGTGCATCTCGGTGCCGATCCCGTGCCCGACGTAGTCCTCGACGATGCCGTAGTCGCGCTGGTCCCGCTCCCCCGCCTCGGTGACGCTGTCCTCGACAGCCGCACCGACGGCATACAGGGACTCTCCGGCGCCGAGCGCCGCGATGCCCGCCCACATCGCGTCCTCGGTCGCGTCGATGAGGGCCAGGTCCTCGGGCCTGCCCGCCTCACGGCCCCCCACGACGACCGAGATCGCCGCGTCGCCGTGCCAGCCGTCGACGATGGCCCCACAGTCGATCGAGATGACGTCACCCTCGGCGAGGACCCTCGCACCGGGGATGCCGTGCACCACCTCGTCGTTGACCGAGGTGCACAGCGTGCCGGTGAACCCGTGGTACCCGAGGAAGGACGGCACGGCGCCGCAGCCGCGGATGTGCTCCTCGGCCAGCTCGTCGAGCTGCTTGGTGGTGATCCCCGGCCGCACGGTCTGCGCCATCAGCTGCAGGGTCTGGCCCACCACCAGACCAGCCCTGCGCATCCGCAGGATCTGCTCCGGGGTCTTGGTCTCGATGCGTGCGGACCGGCCGAACATCAGACGCGCGCGGCCCCGTCGAGGGCGCCGCGGACCCGGTCGAACACCTCGTCGACCGTGCCCATCCCGTCGACCTGCACGAGCAGGCCCCGCGCGGAGTAGACCTCGGTCAGCGGGGCGGTCTCGCGCCGGTAGATCGCCTGCCGCTCGCGGATGACCTCCTCGGTGTCGTCGTCGCGTCCCTCGACCTTGGCTCGCTTGAGGAGCCGCTGCACCACCGCGTCCTCGTCGACGGTCAGCTCGAGCACCGCCTCCAGCGCGTGGTCGTGCTCGGCGAGGATCGCGTCGAGCGCCTGCACCTGGGCCGCGGTACGTGGGTAGCCGTCGAGCAGGAAGCCCTGCTCGGCGTCCTGCTCGAAGAGCCGGTCGCGCACGATGGCGTTGGTGATCTCGTCGGTGACGTAGCCACCGGAGGCCAGCACCTCCTTGACCTGGAGGCCGAGCGGCGTCTCGTTCTTGATGTTGGCGCGGAAGATGTCGCCGGTCGAGATCGCGGGGATCCCGAATGCGTCGGCGATGCGGGAGGCCTGCGTGCCCTTACCGGCGCCAGGCGGCCCGAGGATGATGAGGCGCATCAGCGGAGGAACCCTTCGTAGTGACGCTGTTGGAGCTGGGACTCGATCTGCTTCACGGTCTCCAGGCCCACACCGACGATGATGAGGATGGAGGTGCCACCGAACGGGAAGTTCTGGTTGGCGTTGACGAGCACCAGGGCGATCAGCGGGATCAGCGAGATGAGGCCGAGGTAGATGGCCCCCGGGACGGTGATGCGGGTGAGCACGTAGTCGAGGTACTCGGCCGTGGGTCGCCCGGCGCGGATACCTGGGATGAAGCCGCCGTACCGCTTCATGTTGTCGGCGACCTCGGTCGGGTTGAACGTGATCGACACGTAGAAGAACGTGAAGAAGATGATCAACGCCGTGTAGAGGATCATGTAGAGGGGGTGGTCACCCTTGACCAGGTACCGCTCGATGAACGTCACCCAGCCGGCCTGGTTGCCGGTGGTCGACCTGTTGAACTGTGCCACGAGCTGCGGCAGCGCGATCAGCGATGCGGCGAAGATCACCGGGATGACACCGGCCATGTTGACCTTGAGGGGGATGTAGGTCGAGGTCCCGCCGTACATCTGGCGTCCGACCTGCCGCTTGGCGTACTGCACGGGGATGCGCCGCTGGCTCTGCTCGACGAAGACGACGAGCGCGATGACGACGAAGCCCATCAGGATCACGCCGATGAAAATGTCCCAGCGGTTTTGCTCCTGCTTGATCGCCCACAGCGAGCTCGGGAAGCGCGAGGCGATCGAGGTGAAGATCAGCAGCGACATGCCGTTGCCGATGCCCTTGTCGGTCACC
>JAICSK010000023.1 GCA_025936915.1 Nocardioides sp. | reverse complement strand
CCTGGGACCCCTCACCGGGGAGCCGGTGCGGTGGGACCGCACCGTGACCCTCGGTCCGTCCACAGGGACGTGCCCGATGAGGGGCTAGGGATTCGCCCGGATCCGCTTCGACTGTCGTAGCACCGCGTCGAGGGCGGCCAGCGCGGCCTCCAGCTCGGCCTCGGGGTCGACCGTCGCCGGGTCGGCCCCGGGTACGTCGAGCGGGGTCAGGTCGGCGAGGTCGCCCACGACGTGCACGCCGCTCGCGGAGATCTCCCCGCGGATGCTGGCCGCCTCCCGGTGCAGCCAGTCGGGCACCGTGAACCCGATCGGCTGCTCGGCGCCCCGGTGTGCCGGGAGCAGGTGCTTGCCGACCGCCTTCACCCGGCGCTTGTACGCCTTCACCGGCAGGTCGGCGGTCAGCTCGTTCAGACGCCTCATGACCAGGGCGGAGGCGGCGCCGAGCGACTCGTTGGCCCTCGGTGCCTCGCGCCACGACGATTGGACCGGGATGCCCGCGACCTCGCTGAACCGCTCCCAGAGGACCTCCCCGGGGGCGTCCGGCGGCGGCAGCGTGACGACGTACACGTGCTGGGGTCCGAGCCGCTCGGCCCACCGGGTGACGATCCGCGCGGCCTGCTGCTGCCGCCAGAACCGGCGGCCGTTCTCGGCCTCGTCGCGGATGCCGTCGACGTACTGGCGGAAGTCGAGGACGGAGCGGTTCTTGACCGCCTCCTGCCACATCGCCGGCACGGTGCGACCCAGGTCGCGCGCGCCGACCACGATCCGCAGATCGGCGTCACCGAAGCTCCGCCCGATGATCTTGATCCCCCGGGGACCGGCCATCGCGAGGTACTCCATCGAGATCACCGCGGTTCCCGGGTAGGCGTTGACCTCCTGGGTCAGCGAGTCCCAGGAGCCGGCGGTCGCGCCGGAGCTGCCCATCAGGTCCTGGACGGCGTTGACGTGCCGCCGCCACGACGGTCCGGGGAAGAGCACGCCGTGCGCGTCGAGGTCGGTGCGGTTGGCGCCCAGCCGCCCCTGGAGGAACGTCGTCCCGGACTTCATCAGCCCGATGTGGACGATCACCCGCTGCGCCATGGCGAGCAGTCTGCCGAATCGTTTACGTCACAGTCGATTCCGGGTACGGCGTACCCGCGGGGATACTGGCCCCTCCCGCACCAGCACCCCCTCGAACCGGAAGGACCAGCCCACGCCATGGGTCGCCTCTGCCAGACCGACGGCCTCACCGACGACCAGACCGAGATCGTCAAGGCGGTCCGCGACTTCGTCGAGCGCGAGATCCTCCCCGTCGCCACGGAGCTCGAGCACCGCGACGAGTATCCGACCAAGATCGTCGAGGGGCTCAAGGAGCTCGGGTTGTTCGGGCTGATGATCCCCGAGGAGTACGACGGGCTGGGCGAGTCGCTGCTCACCTACGCCCTGGCCGTCGAGGAGATCGCCCGCGGCTGGATGAGCGTGAGCGGGATCATCAACACCCACTTCATCGTCGCCTGGATGCTGCTGCAGCACGGCACGGAGGAGCAGAAGAAGAAATACCTCCCGCGGATGGCGACCGGCGAGGTGCGCGGCGCGTTCTCGATGAGCGAGCCCGGGTGCGGCTCCGACGTCAGCGCGATCACCACCAAGGCCACGCGGGTGGACGACGGGTACGAGATCACCGGCCAGAAGATGTGGCTCACCAACGGCGGCTCGGCCAACCTTGTCGCCGTCCTCGTGAAGACCGACGAGGGCGCGGACAGCGTCTACCGGAACATGACGACCTTCCTGGTGGAGAAGGAGGAGGGCTTCGGCGAGACCGCCCAGGGCGTCACCGTGCCCGGCAAGATCGAGAAGATGGGCTACAAGGGCGTCGACACCACGGAGCTGCTGTTCGAGGGCCACCGCATCTCCGCCCAGCAGATCCTGGGCGGCGAGCCGGGCCGGGGCTTCTACCAGATGATGGACGGTGTCGAGGTCGGCCGGGTGAACGTCGCGGCCCGCGGCTGTGGCGTCGCCAACAGGGCCTTCGAGCTCGGGGTCGCCTACGCCCAGCAACGCGAGACGTTCGGCAAGAAGATCGCCGAGCACCAGGCGGTGCAGTTCCGGCTCGCGGAGATGGCGACCAAGGTCGAGGCCGCGCACCAGCTGATGGTCAAGGCGGCGCGGGTCAAGGACAAGGGCGAGCGCAACGACCTCGAGGCCGGGATGGCCAAGTACCTCGCCTCGGAGTACTGCGCGGAGGTCGTCGAGGACTCCTTCCGGATCCACGGCGGGTACGGGTTCTCCAAGGAGTACGAGATCGAGCGGCTGTACCGCGAGGCGCCGATGCTGCTCATCGGCGAGGGCACCGCCGACATCCAGCGGATGATCATCGGCCGACGGCTGCTGGAAGACTACCGTCTGTGAGTCCCGAGCCCGGTCCGCGCTACGTCTTCGTCGTCACCTACGGCCGCTCCGGCTCCACGCTGACCCAGGGCATGTTGAACACGTTGCCGCGCACCCTGGTCAGGGGCGAGAACAACCTCTACCTGCTGCCGATCTTCCGCGCGTACGCGGGCCTCGAGACGTTCAAGGCGAAGTTCGGCGGCGACCGGGCGGCGCGTCCCGAGTCGGCGTTCTACGGGCTGTCCGAGGTCGACCTCGACGCCTTCGCCGGCTCGGTCCGCGAGCTGGTGCAACGGCAGCTGCTCGCCGGGCTCCCGGCCTCGGACGTCGACCGACTGGGGTTCAAGGAGGTGCTCTGGCACCGCATCCGCCCGCCCGAGTGGGAGCCGTTCTTCGCCTTCATGGACCGGGTGTTCGCAGACCCGCTCTACGTCCTCAACCGGCGTGACGTCGCGATGGCCTCGACGTCGGGCTTCTGGCAGAAGAAGAAGCCGGGCGTGGCCGAGCGCCAGATCAACCGGGTGCGCCGGCTGCAGGACTTCCTGCGGGAGTCACGCCCCGAGCGCTGCTTCGACACCCGGTTCGAGTCGATGACCAGCGACGACCCCACGGTCGCAGGCGACCAGCTGAGCCGGCTCGCCGAGTTCGTCCACGGCAGCTGCGACCACGACCTGCTCCAGGCACTCCTCGCGACCCGCGAGACCGGGCACGGGCCCAACCCGTTCGGCAAGACCCGCACCAGATGACCCGCTCGCAGCCCGACCTCTTCCGTACCCAGGCCGAGGCGTGCGGGCACCTCGGGTCTCCGATGTACGCCGAGCTGCTCGCGGCCCTGGCCGACGACGTCGAGGCCGGTGGCCCCACCGCGCGGGTGCTGCGTGGCCACGAGGACGACCCGGGCCCGTCGGGCCTGGCGCTGCGGCTGGCCGGCAGCATCCACCGACTCGTGCTCGCCGGCGAGGCGGATGAGCTGACGGGCTTCTACCCGACGACCGGCGGCTCGTGGAGCGCCGCGGGCGTCGGTGCCGTGATCGGCTTCCTCGAACGGCGCGGCGACGACGTCCGGCCCCTCCTCTACCAGGCTCCGCAGACCAACGAGGTCGGCCGCTCGGCCGCACTTCTCGGTGGTCTGCTCACCCTCGCCTCGACCTGGGAGCGGCCGGTGCGGCTGTTCGAGATCGGCTCGAGCGGCGGTCTCAACCTGCAGGCCGACCGGTTCCGCTTCTCCGACGACATGGGCGGCGGCTGGGGCGACGTCGCGAGCCCGGTTCACCTGGAGGCGGCGTGGACCGGCGCCCGGCTGCCTGTCGACGCCCGGCTCGAGGTGGTCGAGCGCGGTGGCTCCGACATCGCCCCGGTCGACGTCACCACCGACCACGGCCGGCTCACCCTCACGTCGTACGTCTGGCCGGACATGGCCACCCGGCACGCGCGTCTCGCCGGCGCGATCGAGCTGGCCCGGACTCATCCGGTGACCGTCGAGCAGGCGGACGCCGCGACGTACGTCGACGGGCTCGCGCTCGTTCCCGGCACCGTGACCGTCCTCTGGCACAGCGTGATGTGGCAGTACGTCCCGCGCGAGCAGCAGGAGCGGGTCATCGCCCGGCTCGAGACGCTCGGCGAGCAGGCGCCGGACGACGCGGTCCTGGTCCACCTGTTCGCCGAACCCACCCGACGTTCGACGGACCAGGAGCACCGCTTCTGGGTGTGCGCCGAGACGTGGCCGGGGGCCGGCGAACGTGCCTACCTCGGCCTGATGGCGCCGCACGGCGTGCCGGTCACCTGGGAGTGAATCGCGCCGGGCGCCTTGGCCTGCCCCCTACGCTGTGCCTGCGCCCGTCGTCGGCGGCGCGACGAGATGCGGAGGAGGCCCCATGCTGGTGGTGACGACGAACGACATTCCCGGGTGGGAGATCCGGCAGGTGTGCGGCGAGGTGTTCGGCCTGACCGTGCGCTCGCGCAACGCGCTGTCGCAGGTGGGCGCCGGATTCAAGTCGCTGGTCGGCGGCGAGCTGAAGGGGATGACCGCCAACCTGATCAACAGCCGCAACGAGGTGATGGGGCGGATGATCGACGAGGCGCGCAACCGCGGTGCCAACGCGGTGATCGCGATGCGGTTCGACACCTCCGAGATGGGCGACACCTGGACCGAGATCTGCGCCTACGGCACCGCCGTCGTCGCCGTACCGGTCACCGACGCGGCGCGCGAGACCGCCGCCCGGCTGGGCTACACCCAGGCGCCCGGCCAGCCGGCCCAGGAGGCGGTCCAGCCCACACCGGCCGGGTAACCCCTCGACCCGGCTGGGGCCGGATGGCAAGGTGGAGGGCATGAGCCAGGACGACCGCCAGGATCCCGACACCGACGACCTTGCCGACGTGAAGGCGAAGATGCGCGAGGCCCTGGACCGGAAGAACGCCCGGGCCAAGGGCGTGCAGGAGGACGGTCCGCTCCGGGAGAAGGCGCACGGCTCCGAGGTGCATGGGGGTGCCGGGCAGAAGATGCACCGCCGGAAGGCCGGCGGCGGGGGCTCGTGAGGCCCTCGGGGCCACCCCGCACGCGCATTCCGCCACGGACGTCACGCCGACAAGAGGCGCGGACGTCCCGCCACCCCTCAGGTCGCCGCTCCACGGAGGCCGACGGTCTCGACGTCGACGCCGTCCTCGCGTCCGCCGCCGAAGCCTTCCGGCAGGCATGGGAAGCACAGCCGGACGGCTCTCGTCGCCGGACCACGTTCCGGAGGTAGCGATGCCCGAGGCCGCCTCGGCTGGGCAGGCCGGCGTGCGTCAGCGGGCGGGCCAGCCCGCCCCGGGCACGTCCACGGGGATCCGCACCACCTGACCGTCCCAGTCGGTGTGGGTCGTCCAGCCGGCGGCTCCGGGCCAGACGGCGGCGACGGCGTACAGGTGCGTCGTGTCGAGGCCGCCGAGCATGCAGGCGAAGGCATCGCGGTCGAGGTCGACCGTCTGGAGGACCTCGCCACCCTCGGCGACCCGGACGCAGCGCCGGTGCGGGACGTCGGCGTACCAGGCGGCGCCGGAGGCGTCGAGGCAGACCCCGTCCGGGTTGTCGCCGCCCAGATCGGCCCACACCCGGCGTTCGGGCAATGATCCGTCTTCGGCGATGGTGAAGCCGACCAGCGCGTTCCGGTAGGAGTCGGCGACGAGGAGCGTGCGACCGTCGGCCGTGACCGCCATCCCGTTGGGGAAGGCGATGTCGTCGGCCACCACCCGCGCAGCCCCGTCGGGGGTCACGAGCCCGACCAGGCCGGGCTGCACCTCGCCCGGCGGAGGTCCGGAGGCGAAGTCGAAGTTGCCGCTGTTGACGTAGGTGTTGCCACGTCCGTCGACCACGATGTCGTTGCCGCCGAACTCCGACAGACTGCCGAGATCGGCGTACGTCGCGAGGGTGCCGTCGGGCTCGAGCGTCAGCAGCGCCCGCTCCTGGTTGGAGACGAGCACGAGCCGGCCGTCGGGCAGGAAGTCGAAGCACATCGGCAACGACCGGTGCTCGACGATCACCTCGGTCGCACCGGCGTCGTCGACCGCGACGATCCGGCCACCCGTCCAGTCGCTGAACCACAGCCGGCCGTCGTGCCAGCGCGGCGACTCGACCAGGCCGTATCCGGAGCAGAGCTCGTCCGTTGGCAAAACGGCCAGTAGGCACGGGTTCCCCCGCGTACGCGGGGGGACCGACCAGACCCCACCGCCCCCCACGCCAGGTGCTGCGGCAGGATGACCGGCATGCAGTTCGGACGCAGCTACGAGGAGTTCGAGGTCGGGGCGACGTACCAGCACTGGCCCGGCAAGACCGTCACGGAGTACGACGACCACCTCTTCTGTCTGCTCACGATGAACCACCATCCGCTCCACCTCGACGCGCACTACGCCGAGGAGACGACGCAGTTCGGGAAGAACGTCGTGGTCGGCAACTACGTCTACTCACTGGTGCTCGGGATGAGCGTGCCCGACATCTCGGGCAAGGCGATCGCCAACCTCGAGGTCGAGTCGCTGCGACACGTGGCTCCGACGTACCACGGGGACACGCTGTACGCCGAGACCACCGTGCTCGACAAGCGGGAGTCGACCTCCAAGGACGACCGGGGCGTGGTCCACGTCGAGACCATCGGCTACAACCAGGACGGCACGGTGGTGTGCATCTTCCGCCGCAAGGTGATGGTGCCCAAGCAGAGCTACCTCGACGCCCGCGGCGGCGAGCAGCCCGGCCGGCCGGTGCCGCAGCCGGACAAGAACTGGCCGGGCCCGACCACCTGACGTCAACGACGGGGGGCGAAGGCGCGGGCCAGCGGCAGGATGCCGAGCACCAGCACCATCGGTACGGCGAACCCGAGGCGCAGGTTTCCGGCACCGACGAGGCCGGTCATCACCGCGCCGAGCAGCGACCCGACGTAGTTGAACTGGTTGAACCGGCCGATCACCGCGTCCACCCGCGCGTGCCGCAGCACGGGGTCGGGCTCGTCCTCGCCGGCGATGCGCGCGGCGGCGGAGAAGCTGAGCGGAGCGACCACCGCCACCCCGCCGCCCATGACCAGGAACCCGAGCACCGCGACCGGCCAGACCGGCGCGAAGACCGTGACCACCAGGCCGACGCACGCCACGACCGCACCGATCCGCAGCACCGGCACCGCGCCGTACCGGGCGACCAGGGAGTCGCCCGACAGCCGGACGACGCCGCTGGCCAGCAGGTAGGGGAAGACCGCGAGGGCGACCAGCGCGGACGGCGTGGGGAACACCTTGTCGAGGTACTGCGGTCCCCAGGTGAACGCCGCGGTGTCGACCATGTAGAAGAGCACCATCGCCAGGCCCACGAGCACGATCGGCCGCCACGGCACGTGCACCTGCGGCGCCGACGTGACGGTCTGCTCGGCCCGTCGCAGGAAGGGCGCGAACGCGACGACCAGGGGGAGCACGGCCACGACGCCCGTCGCCGAGATCGGCAGGTGGCCCATCGCCAGGGCGACCGCGGAGCCGAGGAAGCCGCCCAGGGTCCAGGAGCCGTGGAACGACGGGAGGATCGGTCGGTCGTAGAGGTGCTCCAGGGCGACGGCCTGCATGTTGGTGGTCGCGTCCACCGCGCCCAGGGAGACGCCGTACACCGCCATCGACCCCATGAAGACGGCCCGATCGGGCGCCACCGCGAACACCGGGACGGCGACGGCGATCCCGAGCAGGCCGGTCCGCAGGATCGCGGCACTGTCGACCCGCTTGCACGCGGTCTCGGCGCCGACGCTGCCGAGGCCGGCGAGCAGCACCATCATCAGCAGCAGCAGGGAGAGCGTGGTGTCGCTGTAGTGCCAGTGGTCCTGCACCTTCGGCAGCCGGGTGGTCAGGCTGATGAAGACGAAGCCCTGGGTGAAGAACCCGGCCGCCGCCGCGACCCGCGACCGCGCGTGCTCGGGTGCCGCGAGCTCGGGGGGCGACGCCATGGGCCGCATCGTGGCACGGCCGGGCCGGGCCCGCCGGGCGACCTCCCGATCAGCCTCGGCAGCAGCGGCTCACCCGGATCCTCGGCACGGCGGCGGCGCGCGGCTGGCACCATGACGCCATGGCTGATCCCGACGCCCACGAGGTGTGGCTGGTCCGGCACGGCGAGACCGAGTGGAGCCGCGACGGCCGGCACACGTCGACGACCGACCTGCCGCTGACCGACGAGGGACGGCGTGTCGCCGAGGGGCTGCGCGGGCGGCTGGACGACGAGCCGTTCGCACTCGTGCTCACCTCGCCGCGCGAGCGGGCGCGCGAGACGGCGCGGCTGTGCGGGCATCCCGAGGCGGAGGTCGACGACGACCTGGCTGAGTGGGGCTACGGCGAGCTGGAAGGCCGCACGACGGCCCAGATCCGCGAGACCTATCCCGACTGGACGATCTGGGACGGGCCCGTCCCGGGCGGTGAGTCGGCGGGACAGGTCGCGGCCCGACTGGACCGGGTGGTGGCGCGGTGTCGGGCCGCGGACGGGCGGGTGCTGCTGTTCGGCCACGGGCACAGCCTGCGCGCCCTGGCGGCCCGATGGCTCTCGCTGCCGGTCGCCGACGGCCGTCACCTACGCCTCGACACCGCGACCCTGTCGGTGCTGGGCTGGGAGCGCGAGACGCCGGTGGTGCAGCACTGGAACACCTGACCGTGCCGGGCGGCTCTTGACCGCGCGGCCGACCGTCGGGACCGTTGACCCATGCTCCGGGCCGAGTGTCCGCGCTGTCCCACCCCGGTCAGGGGACCGTCCGGCGACGGCGGTGGGGACAGCTGGGCCTGCCCCGAGCACGGTGCGAGTGCCGTGCTGCGGCGGCCGGAGGAGGCGTCGTACGCCGGGTTCGTGGAGGCGCTGGGGGCCGCCGGCGACTTCCCGACGTATCTCCCGTGGCCGATGAGCCCCGGCTGGAGCGTCAGTGACTTCGCCGTGGTCGGCCCCCCAGCCGGGGGTTCCACGTCCGGAGGTCACGGTGCAGCCCGGGCGACCATGACCTGCAGCTCGGGCACGAGCGCGCTGGACGGCCCGGTCGACGTCTTCGTGGTCAGCGAGGAGTCGGGGACCGGTCTCGGCGCCCGGTGCGCCGGTACCCCGCACGTCGACCCCGGTTCAGAGATCGGAGTGGGACCGCCGATGGTGAAGCTCCGGATCGGCAGCCAGTCGGTGCCGCTCTGGGCCGTGTCGACGGTGTCCGACGTCTCGGCCGACCGCGAGGTGGACCGGTCGGTGGTGGCAGGCGAGGCGCTGGGCCGCTGGCTGTGGGTGGTGCTCCGCCCGGCCTCGGCGATCCTGCTGCTCCGCGACGAGTGGATCCTGCGGGACGTGTCGGGGATCGGCCCTCCTCTGGTCGAGATGGCCTTCGGCGGTCCCTCGCCCGTGTGGTGACCCGTGTGCGACCCGTGTGGTGACGTTGCCGGTGGCTCCGTCGTACGCCGACTAGCCTGCCGGGGTGGACGGCATCATCGACGGCACGCGGTTCGCCAGCGCGTTCGTGACGCTGTTCGTGATCATGGACCCGGTCGGCACGGTGCCGCTGTTCCTGTCGCTGACCGGCGGCTTCCCGCCCGACCAGGTACGACGCGCCGCCCGGCAGGCGGTGCTGGTGTCGTTCGTGGTGATCTCGGTCTTCGCGTTCTTCGGTCAGCGGATCCTGGCCTACCTGCACGTCTCGCTGCCGGCCCTGCAGTGCGCCGGCGGCCTGCTCCTGCTCCTCGTCGCGCTCGAGCTGCTCACCGGACGCGGGGACGAGCCGATGCGCCAGGGCGACACCAACGTGGCTCTGGTGCCGCTGGGTACCCCGTTGCTCGCCGGGCCGGGGGCGATCGTCGCCACGATGGTGTTCTCCAAGCGGGTGAACGACGGGGGCGACTTCACCGCGGTCGCGCTGGCGGTGGTCGCCGTACACCTGTGCATCTGGATGGCGATGGCGTTCTCGGTCCCGATCCTGCGGCTGCTGCGCGAGTCGGGGATCCTGCTCGTCACCCGGATCGCCGGGCTCCTGCTGAGCGCGATCGCGGTCCAGCTGGTCGCCGACGCGGTGCACCAGTTCGTGCTGGCCTACCGCTGAACCTGGTGGGCGCCTCGGACGCGCCCTAGCGTCGGCCGAGCGACTGGAACCGCTGCAGCACGCGCACCGGCAGGTGCTTGCTGACCGTGGCGATCACCTTGTAGCGCTTGCTGGGGATCGAGATCCGCCTGCCGGCGTCGAAGTCGGCCAGCGCTTCGTCGACGACCCGGTCGACATCGAGCCAGAGCGGCCTCGGCACCGCGTCGCGACCGACGTCCATCCGCTGGTGGAACTCGGTCCGGGTGAACCCCGGCAGCAGCGTCATGATGTGCACGCCGTCCCGGGCGTACTCGTGCGCCGCCCACTCGCCGAAGCGGTTCACGTACGCCTTCGCCGCGCTGTAGGAGCCGCGGGGCTGGGTGCCGGCGACGCTGGAGACGTTGATGATCCCCCCGGTGTGCCGCTCGGTCATCTGCCGCAGCGCCGCGTGGGTGAGCCGCATCGGCGCCGTCACCAGGATGTCGAGGTGCGCCTGCTCCTGGTCGACGGAGTTCTGCAGGAACTTCCGCTTCAGGCCGAAGCCCGCGTTGTTGACCAGCAGGTCGACCGGCCGATCCCCGGCACAGACCCGGTCCTCGACGGTCTTCAGCTGCTCGCGGTCGACGAGGTCGGCCACGAGCACGTCGCAGCGCACGCCGTACGCCGTGGTGAGCTCGTCGGCGACGGTCTTCAGCCGTGCCTCGTCGCGCGCGACCAGCACGAGGTCGTAGCCGCGTCGGGCCAGGCGGTCCACGAAGACCCGGCCGAGGCCCGCCGTGGCCCCGGTCACCAGAGCGATCGGGCGTCCTCCGGCAGGGGGTGCGGGCGAGGAGGGGGTCGAAGACATGCCACCAGCCAACCCGCGGATGAGCCGCCTGGGCAAGTTCGTGCGGCATGATGGAACGCGATGTCCACCACAGTGCTGGCGGTCGCCAACCAGAAGGGCGGCGTGGCCAAGACGACCTCGGTCGCATCGATCGGCGCCGCGCTCGCCGAGCTCGGGCAGTCGGTGCTGCTGGTCGACCTCGACCCGCAGGCGTGCCTGACGTTCTCACTGGGCATCGACCCGGAGGACCTCGAGCTCTCGGTGCATCACGTGCTGACCAAGGGCCTCGACCCGACCGAGGTGATCCTCGAGACCGACGACGGTGTCGACCTGATGCCGGCCACGATCGAGCTGGCGCGCGCCGAGGCCGACCTGCTCACGCGCACCGGACGCGAGCACGTGCTGAACGGCGCCTTGCAGGACCTGGCTGCGTCCGCGTCGGGTCGCGCGTACGACTGGGTGCTGGTCGACTGCCCGCCGTCGCTCGGGGTGATGACGGTCGCCGCGCTCACCGCGGCCCGGGCCGTGCTGATCCCCCTGCAGTGCGAGACGCTGTCGCACCGCGGCGTCGGGCAGCTGCTCGACACCGTGCACGACGTACGCCGCTACACCAACCGCGACCTCGAGGTGTGGGGCGTGCTGCCGACTCTGTACGACGGCCGCACCAACCACGCGCGTGCCGTCCTGGAGACGATCTCCGAGACCTACGACCTCGACGTCGTCGAGCCGCCGATCCCGAAGACGATCAAGTTCGCCGAGGCCCCGGCCGCGGGCCGGTCGATCCTGGCCACCAGCCGCAGCAGCAAGGGCGCCCGGGCCTACCGCGCGGTCGCCGAGCACCTGCTCGAGCGCAGCCGTCGCGGAGCGGTTGACGGCGTCCGATGAGCAGCCACCGACGCGACGTACGACCGCGGTACGGGCGGATCGCCGCCCTGGCGATCTCGCTCGGCGTCAGCGCCGTGGCCGCACTGGCGGGCCTCGGCGTGCTCGCGACCGGCTCGTCCCCGGCCGGGGCGGCAGCCGCCCCGGCGGCCTTCACCCCGAGCGCGTCCGGGCCGGCGGCCACCCAAGGCACCGACGGGGGCACCGAGGGGGTCACCGACGGGACGACGCCACCGGCCGACCGGACACCTCGGTCGCCCTCCAGCACCACCAGCAACGACGCGACCGAGAACTCCGCCCAGGCCGACGGACAGTCGCTGACCGCGCTCCCCGGCGACAGCGGGAGTGGGCGGCGGATCGTGTTCAGCCAGAGCCGGCAGCGGGTGTGGCTGGTGGGGGCCGGGCCCGACGACGTCCAGCGCACCTATCTGGTGTCCGGCAGCGTCACCGACAACCTCCAGCCGGGCACCTACTCGGTGTACTCCCGCTCGCGGTGGGCGGTCGGCGTCGAGGACTCGGGCGTGATGCAGTACTTCGTCCGCTTCACCCGCGGGCCGACCGGCGCGGCGATCGGCTTCCACTCGATCCCGACCAAGAACGGCGTGCCGCTGCAGAGCAGGTCGCAGCTCGGCACCCCGCAGTCGCACGGCTGCATCCGGCAGAACCTGCCCGACGCGATCGCCCTGTGGAACTTCGCCCCCGACGGGACGAAGGTCGTCGTGGTCGCCTGATCGGTCGCGATCAGGAGGCGGCGGACCCGGTGGTGCCGGTGGCCGCGCCGCTGCCCGACGAACGGCGACGCCGCCGGCGGGTGCGGTTGCCTGACTGACCGGAGCGCTCGCCGGTCCCGGCGTCGGTGACGGCCTGCTCGGTCGCCGACGCGGCCGGCTGCTCGGCGTACGCCGCGACCTTCTGGCCGCCCCGGGTGCGGGTGCGCTCCCGGTTGCGTGCCGGGCGCTCGCGTCGTGCGCTCCCGCGGGTACCGCCCTCGTCCGAGCGACCCGGCCGGTCGGAGCGTTCCGAGCGCGCAGGACCGTCGGGCCGGGGCGGGACGATCCGGCCCAGCGTGTCCTTGGGGATGGCGAGGTCGTGGTAGATGTGCTCGGACGTGGAGTAGGTCTCCTGGGGCTCGTCGAACGGCAGGTCGAGCGCCTTGTTGATCATCTTCCAGCGGTGGAGGTCGGCCCAGTCGACGAAGGTGACGGCGGTGCCGGTGGCTCCGGCGCGGCCGGTACGTCCGATCCGGTGGACGTAGACCTTCTCGTCCTCCGGGCAGGTGTAGTTGATGACGTGGGAGACCCCCTGCACGTCGATGCCGCGGGCGGCGACGTCGGTGGCGACCAGGACGCGCAGCTTGCCGTCGCGGAACTTGGTCAGCGCCCGCTCGCGAGCGATCTGCGCCATGTCGCCGTGCAAGGGTGAGGAGCTGAAGCCGCGCTCCGCGAGGTCTTCGGCCACCCGCTGCGCCTGCCGCTTGGTCCGGGTGAAGACGATGATCTTCTCGGCGTCGTCGGCCTGGAGGATCCGGGCGATGATCTCGGGCTTGTCGAGGTCGTGAGCCTGATAGATGAACTGCGCCGTCGCCGGGACCATGGCGCTGTCGGTGCTGTGCTCGGCGCGGATGTTCATCGGGTGCCGCATGTGGGTGCGGGCGAGGGCGACGATGGCGCCCGGCATCGTGGCCGAGAACAGCATCGTCTGCCGCGTCTCGGGAGTCTTGGAGAGCAGCTTCTCGACGTCGGGCAGGAAGCCGAGGTCGAGCATCTCGTCGGCCTCGTCCAGCACCAGGGCATGGACGCGAGAGATGTCCAACGCCTTGCGGTTGCACAGGTCGAGCAACCGGCCCGGCGTACCGACGACGACGTCGACGCCGGTCTTGAGCGCCTCGAGCTGGGGCTCGTAGGCGACGCCGCCGTAGACGGTCAGCACGCGGATGCCCCGGTCGGCGCCGGCGAGAGCGAGGTCGCCGGAGACCTGGAGCGCCAGCTCACGGGTCGGGGCGACGATCAGCGCCTGCGGCTTGCCCTGCGGGAGCTCGGCGTAGTCGGGGTCATGGGGCGCGATGCTGCGCTGGAGGATCGGGATGCCGAAGGCCAGCGTCTTGCCGGTGCCCGTGCGGGCCTGACCGATCAGGTCGGTGCCCATCAGGGCCACCGACAGGGTCATCTCCTGGATCGGGAAGGGGGTGGTGATGCCGCCGCGTTCGAGCGCGTCGCAGATGTCGGGGAGCACCCCGAGCTCACGGAAGGTGGTCACAGTGTTCAGTTCGCTTTCGGTCGAGCCCTGCGGACAGGGTGGCTTCGCGTCAGTCGTCCAGCGGCGGACGAAGGCTCGAAGCTGCTCGACACCCGGCGTCTGCCGCGCACATCCCGTGCCGTTCACGGAGGGCTGACTGCCCCTCCGAAACCCGGCACTTGTCCTCACCGCTCACGCGGGGACGCCCTCAGTCTATCGGTAGCGTGTGCGCATGTCCGATTCCCAGGGCGACCCGGCGCCCGGCGGCGGGTCCGACGAGACCGGTCCGGTCTTCGAGGACGCCGACTACCGGCTCGCCGTGGTCGACCTGCTCGGAGCCATCGCGTACGGCGAGCTCTCGGCGTTCGAGCGGCTCGGCGACGACGCGAAGCTGGCGCCGACGGTCCGCGACAAGGTCGAGATGAGCGCGATGGCCTGCCTCGAGTTCGGGCACGTCGGCCGGCTCCACGAGCGCATCCGTGAGCTCGGAGCGGACCCGTTCGAGGCGATGGCGCCGTTCGAGGCGGCGCTCGACCTCTTCCACATCCACACGGCTCCGGCGGACTGGTACGAGGGCCTGGTCAAGGCCTACGTCGGCGACGGTCTCGCCGCCGACTTCTACCGCGAGATCGCGGCGTACGTCGACGCCGGCACCCGCGACCTGATCATCGCCTCGCTCGCGGACGCCGGGCAGGCCGACTTCGCGGTGCGCCACATCCGGCAGGCGATCCAGGACGACCCCAAGGTGGCGGGCCGGTTGGCGCTCTGGGGCAGACGGCTGATGGGCGAGGCGCTCACCCAGGCCCAGCGGGTCGCGGCCGAGCGCGACGCGCTCAGCGCGCTCCTCGCGGGCGGGATCGACCGGCCCGGGCTGGACCTGGCCGCGATCGGGCGGATGTTCACCCGGATCACCGAACGGCACAACGAGCGGATGGCCGAGCTGGGCCTCTCGGCCTGACGCGGGCCTGACGCGGGCCGGTGCGGTCCGGGTCAGAACACCCGGCGCCCGCGCGACCGACCGGTGAGGCTCGCTGCCACCATCACGACGACGGCGGCGGCGATGATCTGGACGATGTGTCGAAGCCAGTCGATCCCGCTGGTCGAGCAGCGCCCGCCGAGCACGTCGACGTAGAGCCAGTTGCCCAGGAAGATGCCGACGATGCCGCACAGGATCGTGAGCCAGAACGGGATCCGGTCGCGGTCACCCGGTGCCACCAGCTTGCCGAGGATGCCGATCACGATGCCGCCGATCAGCAGGAAGAGGATCCCGCCGAGGGTCCAGGTGTGCCCGCACTTCATCAGCAGCGGGGCGATGGTCGAGACGGTCAGAGACACGGAGGTCCTTCCAGGGTCGCGGGCTCACGCCCGGGTACGTCGTCCGGTCACGGTCGTGGCGATCACCACGAACGCGGCCGCCAGGATGATCGAGATGAAGAACGCGATCCAGTCGATGCCGCTGGTGCCGCCGAAGATGCCGTAGCCGATGACCACGCCGACGATGCCGCAGAGCACCGTGAGCCACCACGGCGTGTCGTCCTTGCCGCTGGGTGCCACCCACTTGCCGAGCAGTCCGATGATCACGCCCATGACGAGCACGAACAGCCAACCCATGACCCACTCCCTTCGTCGCCCGCGCGCCGTGCACCGCGTTCGGCACGTGGTCGACCCGCGGGTGCCGGTCACCACCACACTTCCCAACGGGCGGCCACGGCAAACCGTCACGGTCAGCCGCGGAAGCCGACCTGCCCGCTGACGCCGCCGCCGATCTCGACGTAGGCGAGGCTGCGTGCGGGGACCAGCACCTGGCGGCCCCGGCTGTCGGTCAGGGCGAGGACGCCGTCGTCCGTGAGCGCCTTGCCGAGCGCGGCGTGGATGTCGTCGGCCGACGCTTCGGTCTCGACGACCAGCTCGCGGGGTGCGTGCTGGACTCCGATCTTGACTTCCATCGTTCTCCTTCGTGGACCGGGCAGTGAGCGTCAGTGCTCGTCGGTGAGCGGGTAGCCGCGGATGCCGCGCCAGGCGAGGCCGCTGACCAGCTCCACCGCCTGCGACCGGCTGAGCCCGGTGGCCTCCGAGACCCAGAACCGTGCGCTGACCTGCGCCATTCCCACCAGCGAGACCGCCAGCAGTCGCGACTGCTCGGCGGGGAGGCCGGTGTCGTCGTGGATGACGTCGGCGATCATCGCCGCGCACTCGGTCGTGACCCGCTCCACGTGCTCGCGGACGGCGGGCTCGCTGGTCAGGTCGGACTCGAAGACCAGGCGGAACGCACCGCCCTCGCTCGCGACGTAGGTGTAGAACGCCGCCATCGCGGCGGCCACGCGGGTCTTGTTGTCATGGGTCGCGGCCAGCGCCTGTCGGCAGTGGTCGATCACGTCGTCGCAGGCCGAGTCGAGCAGGGCGAGGTAGAGGTCGAGCTTGCCGGGGAAGTGCTGGTAGAGCACCGGCTTCGAGACGCCGGCCCGCTCGGCGATGTCGTCCATCGCCGCCGCGTGGTAGCCCTGCGCGACGAACACCTCGAGCGCCGAGTCGAGCAGCTGGGCGCGCCGTTCACCACGGGGGAGCCGCCCACCTCGGGGCCTTGCCTGGCTCGGGTGCTCGGTCGTGCCCACGGTGGCACCCTACGGCGTCCGGATGACGGACGCCCCGGGGTACGGCGTGGGCACTCGGGAACATGGGGGGTCGTGGGTCTGTTGGCACGATGACAGACCATGACAGACCAGGACAGTCCACCCAGGAGTACGCCGTGTCCCTCCCGCCGCTGGTCGAGCCGGCCGCCGCGCTGACCATCGACGAAGTTCGCCGCTACAGCCGCCACCTGATCATCCCCGACGTGGGGATGGACGGTCAGAAGCGGCTGAAGAACGCCAAGGTCCTGGTGATCGGGGCCGGCGGCCTGGGCAGCCCGGCCCTGCTCTACCTCGCCGCAGCCGGGGTGGGGACGCTCGGGCTGGTGGAGTTCGACGAGGTCGACGAGTCCAACCTCCAGCGTCAGGTGATCCACGGCCAGTCCGACGTGGGCCGGCCGAAGGCCCAGTCGGCCGCCGAGTCGATCGCCGAGGTCAACCCGCTGGTGCACGTCGTCATCCACGACGAGCGGCTCGACAACGACAACGTGATGCGGATCTTCGAGGGCTACGACCTGATCGTCGACGGCACCGACAACTTCGCGACCCGATACCTGGTCAACGACGCGGCGTACTTCTTGAAGATCCCCTATGTGTGGGGCTCGATCTATCGCTTCGACGGGCAGGCGAGCGTCTTCGCCCCGACCCTCAGCGACGTCGCCGGCGAGGACCTGCCCTGCTACCGCTGCCTCTACCCCGAGCCGCCGCCGCCGGGGATGGTGCCGAGCTGCGCCGAGGGCGGCGTGCTCGGCGTGCTCTGCGCGAGCATCGGCGCGATCCAGGTGAACGAGGCGATCAAGCTGATCACCGGCATCGGGGACCCGATCGCGGGCAAGCTGGTCATCTACGACGCCCTGGAGATGGAGTACCGCAAGCTCAAGGTGCGCAAGGACCCCCACTGCGCGCTGTGCGGTGACCATCCGACCGTCACCGGGTTGATCGACTACGAGACGTTCTGCGGCGCGCTGTCCGAGGAGGCTTCCGAGGCCGCCGTCGGCGCGACGATCTCGGTCACCCAGCTCTCGCACCTGCTGAAGGAGCGCGACAACGGTGACAAGGACTTCGTGCTGATCGACGTGCGTGAGCCGAACGAGTACGAGATCAACAAGATCCCCGGGTCGGTGCTGATCCCCAAGGGCGAGTTCCTCAACGGTCACGCCCTCGGCCGGCTGCCGGGGGTCGACTCCGGCAAACAGGTCGTCCTCTACTGCAAGACCGGGATCCGGTCGGCCGAGGCGCTGGCGGTCGTCAAGGGAGCGGGATACGCCGACGCCATCCACGTGGGCGGCGGCGTTGCGGCCTGGGTCGACCAGATCGACCCCAGCCAGCCGGCGTACTGACGCGGCGAGGGGACGCCTTCGTAACCTCGTCCGTCGTACCCCGTTGGACCTCCTGACCACGGTGCGCCCTCCGGTGCACGAGCTCAGGAGGTCCCTCCGCATGACGCGTCCCCTCTCACGTGTGTACGCCGCGCTCGCCGTGTTCGCCGCGGCTGCGCTCGCCGCGAGCGTGCTCGGCTTCCAGCCCGCTCAGGCGCGCACGCTCCTCAGCCCCGCCAGCGCGTGGGCACCGGCCTCGAGCGCGCTGATCCATCCCGGCACGATGATGTACACCGCCGGAGCGCAGTGCACCGGCAACTTCGTGTTCACCGACGCTGCGGGCAACACCTATCTCGGCTACGCCGCGCACTGCGCCGGCACCGGATCCTCGACCGACACCACCGGCTGCCAGACAGGCTCCGTTCCGCTCGGCACCTCGGTCGACCTGTCCGACGACGGCAACCTCGCCAGCGAGGGGACCGTCGTCGGACACGGCACGCTCGCCTACAGCTCGTGGATCACCGAGCACCAGCTCGGCACCACCGACGCGAACACGTGTGCCTACGACGACCTGGCCCTGGTCAGGATCGACGCCGACGACGTGTCGAAGGTCAACCCGAGCGTCCCGTTCTGGGGCGGCCCGACCGGGATCGACACCGACGGCACCGCCACCGGCGACCGGGTCTGGACCTACGGCAACTCCAGCCTGCGCGCCGGGCTGACGCCGTTGTCACCCCACACCGGGATCAGCCTCGGCGACCAGGCCGCCGACGGTGGCTGGAGCCACCCGCTCTACACCCTGACGCCGGGGATCCCGGGAGACTCCGGCTCCGGCTTCATGACTCAGGGCGGCAAGGCCGTCGGCGTCCTGTCGACCCTCGGCCTGGCCCCGCTCCCGGCGTCCAACAACATCGGCGACCTGGCCAAGGAGCTGGCCTTCGCCCAGGCCCACTCGGGCATCTCCGGTCTGCAGCTGGTCAACGGGACGGAGCCGTTCAACCCGATCCTCTGACCACTCCCATCCCGAGCAGGTCAGAGCACCGGCCCCCGCGCCTCCCGCGGGGGTCTGGTGCGTGGGCCAGACTCCGTGACCTTTCCGTGACCAAACTCCGGGCCGGTGGCGGTTACGGTGCATGCCGTGACAGCCAGGCGGGCGGGGGCGAGCGCGGTGGCGCTGACCGTGCTGGCCGTGGGCGTGATGCTGCTGATGGTGATGTTGGCGGCCCGCAGTGGTCCGCAGCGGATCTTCGCCGGACCGTTGCACGACCCGAACTTCCGCGCGGTCACCCCGTCGTACTCCCTGCCACCGACTCCGCAGGTCGGCAACCGACACGGGGGCAACGGTGTCATCCACGGCGACGCGTTCTTCCGGATCGTCGGGATCTTGCTGGTGGCGGCGTTCGCGGCCCTGCTGTGCTGGCTCGTCTACCACGGGGTGAGGCGGCTCCACGAGGCACTTCGGACCTATCGCCGGCGGTCGAAGAAGGGATCCGAGCCGGTCGACTTCGAGGTGCTCGACGATCCCCTCGAGCTGCGCGAGGAGCTCCGGCGCGGTGCGGACGAGCAGTTGGAGCTGCTGCTCGGCGGGACGCCGCGCAACGCGATCGTCGCCTGCTGGGACCGGTTCGAGGACTACGCCGAGCGCGTGGACGCCTCGCGCAAGTACTGGGAGACGTCGTCTGAGTTCACGCTCCGTCTCCTCGACCTCGTCTCGGCCGACCCGGCGGCCGTCTCGCGGCTCGAGGCGCTGTACCGCGAGGCGCGCTTCTCCGACCACGACATCGACGAGGACCGGCGGCAGGCGGCCGTGGAGGCGCTCCGGGCGATCCATCTCTCGCTCGGGATCGGAGCCGGTGCCCCGTGACCCTCTCCGGACGGCACGGCCGGCGCGATCGTCCCCGACGGCCGGGGGCGCGGACGACGGGTGCGCTCGGCCTCCGGTCCGACGGTCGCAGCCGGTGGGTCGTCCGCGCGATCCTGGTCGTCGCCGGAGTGGCGGGGCTGACGATCTTCGCGGCCGTCGAGAAGACCCACCCGCGGCCGCTGCCGACCCTGCTCCTTGTCTGCGCACTCGTCGCGGTCTTCGGGCTGCTCAACGACACCGGTGGATCGGATCCGGCGGACTGGACGCCGATGAGCGAGTACGCCGTGGCCTCGACCGGCCAGGACGCGGGCCTGGCCGGCAACGTGCGCTTGATCGAGAACCATCTCTCGGCCCGCGAGGTCGATCCGCTGCTGCCGAACCGTATCGCGCGGATGACCTCCGACCGCCTGTCCCGCCTGGGGCTCGCGCGTGGCGATCCGTTCGTGGAGCGCCAGCTCGGTCCTACGCTCACCGCAGTCCTCGACGGCCCGCCGCGGCGCCTGAAACGCCACGAGATCGAGGAGTGCATCCGACGGATCGAGGAGCTGACCCCATGACCCAGCCGATGTCCCAGCCGACGTCGCAACCAGCCGCGAGCCCGATCTCGGTCACCGAGGCCTCGGAGCGGGCCCGGGCGGTCCTCGACGAGGTCGAGAAGGCGGTCGTCGGCAAGCGGCTGCCGCTGACGCTGGTGCTCTCGGCCGTCCTGGCCAAGGGGCACGTGCTGCTCGAGGACTTCCCGGGACTCGGCAAGACCCTGGCGGCGCGCAGTCTCGCGCGGGTGCTCGGGCTGGACTTCGCCCGGGTGCAGTTCACGCCCGACCTGCTTCCCGCCGACATCACCGGGTCGTTCCTCTACAACCAGAAGGACGGGAACTTCGAGTTCCGGCGTGGCCCGCTGTTCACCGGTCTGCTCCTGGCCGACGAGATCAACCGCACGCCCCCGAAGACACAGTCGGCCCTGCTGGAGGCGATGCAGGAGCACCAGGTGACCGTGGAGGGCGAGACCTTCCCGCTGCCCGCGCCGTTCCACGTGCTGGCCACGGCCAACCCGATCGAGTACGAGGGCACCTACCCGCTGCCGGAGGCCCAGCTCGACCGGTTCCTGATGCGGGTCAGCTTCGGCTACCCGACCACGCAGGAGGAGCACGACGTCGTGACCCGCCGGCTCGCCCGGCAGCAGGAGGACGTCGAGCTCGACCAGGTGACCGACGCCTCGGGGCTGCGGGCGATGCAGGCAGCCGTCGAGACCGTCACCCTCGACGAGTCCGTGGCCCGCTACTGCGTCGACCTCGCGACGGCCACACGCGACCACAAGGACGTGCTCACCGGCTCGTCGCCGCGCGGCTCGCTGGGGCTGGCTCTGGCCGCCCGCGGGTTCGCGGTGATCCGCGGCCGCGACTACGTGATCCCCGAGGACGTCAAGGCGGTGTCGCGTGCGGTGCTGTCGCACCGGATCACCGTCAAGCCCGAGCTCTGGATGACGCAGGCCAGTGGCCCGCGGGTCGTCGACGCCGTTCTCGCCGAGGTCCCCACGCCGCGTGCGCTCGAGCCGTCGTGAGCACCGGACCCTCGCACTGGCACAGCACGAGTGCCCTGGGCCGTGCCCTGGCACTCGGCGGCCTCGGCGTCGCGCTCGCGCTGGCGATGGGACGACCCGGGCTGGTGGTGATCGTGGCGCCGTTCGTCGTCATCGGGGCGATGGGCGTCCTGCACAAGCCGACCGAGGAGCCGGTGGTCTTCTCGACCCTCGCCCGCGTGCAGCTGCACGAGGGCCAGGGCACGCGGGCCAGGTTCGAGGCGACCGGGCTCGGCGACGTCGAGCACGTGGTCCGGATCGCCTCGGCGCAGCCCTACGTCGCCGCCCACCCGCATCACGGCGCCCTCGGTCACCTGATGCGCGACGGCGGCGAGATCCCGGCGCTGGAGCTCTCGCCGCGTCGGTGGGGGATCCGGCTCGTGGGGGCCGAGAAGATCGCGATGACCACGCCGTGGGCCGGATACCGCTGGGGACCCGAGCCGTTCGTGGGCCGCGAGATGTCCGTGCTGCCCACGCTCACCCACTTCCGGGCCGGCGGAGAGGCGCCGCAGCCGATCGGGCTCATCGGTGCCCACCGGTCGCGACGTGACGGCAACGGCACCGAGTTCTCGTCCATCCGTGCCTTCCACGCGGGCGACCGGTTGCGCCGGATCAACTGGCGGGTCTCGCTCAAGCAGGGGAGCCTGCACGTCGAGTCGACCCGTGCCGAGGAGGACACTGCCGTGCTCCTCATCGTCGACGCCCTCGCCGACTACGGGGTCTCGGGTGGTGTCGGGTCGACCGAGAGCAGCCTCGACGTGACCGTGCGGGCCGCTGCCGCGATGGCCGACCAGTACATCGGCGGCGGCGACCGGGTCTCGCTCCGCGTGCTCAGCCCGGCCGGGGAGTACGCCGGCTACGGCACCGGCACCCGGCACCTGCGCCGGATCCTGATCCTCCTGTCGCGGATCCGGCCCGGCGTCCCGCGCGACGTGACGATCGACCAGATCGACTTCCGGACCACCGCGGGCACCGTCGTGGTGGTGATCAGTCCGATGTTGTCCGAGTCGCTGGCCACGGCCACCGTGCGCCTGGTGCGCCGTGGGCTGCCGGTGATCGTCGTCGACCCGCTCCCGCCCGGCACCGTCCCGGCGGTCTACCCCGACGTGGACGAGGTCGTCTCCGACCTGGCCTGGCGGATGCGCCTGCTCGACCGCAGCCACATCCTGGCTCAGCTGGCGGGCGTCGGCTGCCCGATCGTGCCGTGGAACGGCCCGCGCACGCTGGAGGAGGTGCTACGCCGGCTGGCCCGGCGCGGCCAGCTCCCGCGGGTGGTGGGGTCGTGAGCGCGCAGCTCGTGCGTGGCGCCCAACGCAGCGTCTGGGCGCTGCGCGCGACCCTCGCGGTCGGCCTGATCGCGGCGCTGCTCGCAGGCGTCGGCGCGGGTGACACCCCGCCCCCTGTCGTCGTGGTGGTGGTCGTCTTGGGTGCGGTGTTGTCGGCGTTCCGCCCCGAGCGCCTGTCCTTGCCGATCACGATGGGCCTGGTCCTCGTCTGGTGGGCGCTCGAGCTCCACGGACACGTTCCGGCGCTGGTGCTCGTGGTCGCGGCCTGCCTGCTGGCCTCGCACGTCGCCGCCGTCCTGCTCGCCTACGGGCCACCGACGCTGCCGTTGGACCCGGGTCTGGGCCTGCTCTGGCTCGCACGCGGGTCCCTGGCGTGGCTGGCGGCGCTGGTCGTGTGGGTCGTCGCCCGCGCGTACACCGGTCACGGCACACCGACCCTGTTCTGGCTCTCGGGCCTGGCGGCCGCCGTCCTCGGGGCCGTCGTGGCCGGGGCCACCACGCCCCTGCGCGGTCAGGACGACCGGTGACCCCGGCCCGATCCGACCACGCCCGGCTCGACCACGAGGAGTACGTCGAGCTCGTGCTCAGATGCGTCGAGCGGGTGCCGCGCGGCCGGGTCACGACGTACGGCGCCATCGCGGAGGTCGTCGGCCGGGTCGCCGGTGGTGGCGGCCCGCGGCTGGTCGGCTCGGTGATGGCCCAGCACGGCGGACCCGTGCCGTGGTGGCGCGTCGTACGGGCCGACGGGTCGCTGCCGCCGAGCCATGAGGTCGACGCGCGTCCGTACTACCTCGACGAGGGAACTCCCTTGCGCCAGACAGGGAACGTCGACATCAGGCGCGCGTTCTGGCGTCCGCCCGCGCTCGAGCCAGCTCGGCCAGGCGGCTGAGCGCCTTCGGGAAGATCTCCTCCGGCGGCGTGACCAGACCGGCCCCGACCTGTCCGACCCCGGCGAGGCGTCCGGCCATCCCGGTGTTGATCTGGGGGAGGATGCCGGTGCGGCAGACCTTCGAGACGTCGATGCCGGTCGGTACACCGGCGAACTCCAGGACGGGGATGCTCCACCGCGGGTTCTCGCCGAGGGTGATCTCCTGCATCCGCCTCGTCGTGGCCAGCGCGTCGGGGACGGAGCCGCCCACGAACCGCACGATCGCCGGGGCGGTCGCCATCGCGAAGCCGCCGAGCCCGGCGGTCTCGGTGATGGCGGAGTCACCGATGTCGGGGTTGGCGTCGTCGGGGCCGTAGTCGCCGAGGTAGAGACCGTCGGCGATCTGGGCCGGACCTGTGAACCACTCGTCGCCGGTGCCCGACACCTGGATGCCGAAGTCGGTGCCGTTGCGCGACATCGCCACCACCATCGTGGAGCCCGGGATGTCTCGCGCCGCGTCGAGCGCGAGCTTGCAGGCGGGCATCGCGAGGTTGAGGAAGAAGTGGTCGTTGCCGCCGACGAACCGAAGCGCCTCGACCATGTCAGCCGGGTCGGCTCCGCTCGCGACGAGGGCGGGCGCGAGGTCGCGCAGGAACATCAGGGTGCCGGCGCGGTTGCGGTTGTGGGCCTCGTCGCCCATCTGCAGCATCTGGCCGAGGATCGCAGTCACGTCGAGCGGCTCGCTCGCGCGCACGGCTCGCTGCAGCAGCGGGCCGAGCACGTCGCCCATCCAGCGCAGCCGGGTGAGCACCTCGGGCGCGTACGCGCCGTACCGCAGCACCTTGCCGAGGCCCTCGTTGAGCGTGCAGTGGGTGCGGGCGCCGGTGGCGGGGTCCTCGAGCACGAACATCCACATGCTCGGCGTGACCACCCCGGCCATCGGACCGACCGCTCGACGGTGGTGGCAGGGCTCGAGCCGCACGTGCAGCCCGCCCTCGAAGAGCGCCGCGGCCTCCTCGGGGGTGTCGACCAGGCCCTCGAGCACGGCGCCGCCCATCAGGGCGCCCCGGAGCGGACCGGACGCCCGGTCCCAGGCGATCGGCGGGCCCGCGTGGAGGAACTCGCCCCGCTCGAGCCCGATCGCCTCGTGGGCCGGGAGCACGTCGACGAGCATCGCCCGCACCGCGAGCATCCGCTCGAGCGCCTGCGCGTTCGCGTCGGCGCGGAGCGGGTCGAGCGCCACCGTGGCGAGATCGGCCTCGGTGCCGAGCCCGTCGGCCGAGCGCAACGGCGGGCGCCAGTCGACGCGGGTGACCGCCGCGGCCTGGTCGGCCAGGGCGTCGGCGAGGAGGTCGACGCCGACGCTGACGACATGCTCAGTCATGTCCGGCCCCCAGGATCTCGATGGCGCGACGCGTCGCCCCCGCGTGGGACAGGTGGACCTCGGCGCCCGCGGCGACCAGAGCGTCGACCTGCCGGTCGAGGCCCTGCGGGTCGCGGGCGGTGCCGACGACCGTGATCACGACCGGCGGGAGGATGCCCTCGATCGCGGGAGCCAGGGATGCGGCCGGGTCGGCCTCGGCGCCGTGCCCCAGGACGACGTCCATCAGGACGACGCCGGTGGCGGCGTCGGCCGCCACCTCGGCGAGGCGCTCGAGCCGCAACGTCGGGTCGATCATCGGGTGGGCGCGGCCGGTCGTGTACTCGTCGTCGCCGAAGTCGACCAGCGCGTACCGCTCCGCGTCCGTCCCCGCGGCCGTGACCAGCACCTCGGACTCCTGCTTCATCGTCCCGCCGACGAAGAGCCCGTGCAGACGGGTGCCGGCGGCGGGCCGCGTCGTCCCGCGCACCGGCCAGGTGGGCACCTCGTGGCCGAGGGCGCGGAGGAGCTCCTCGGTCGAGGCGGTCAGGTCGGGGCGGCCGGCGCCGAGCAGGGCGAGCCGAACCGGTGTGTCCAGCGACTCGGTGTACGCCGTGAGCTCGCGGGCCACCTCGTCGGCCGGCGGCTTGGAGATCAGCACGACCACCTCGACGCCCGGGTCGCGATCGAGCCGGGCGAGAGCGGTGCGGGTGGCGAGTCCCCCGACCTCGGCCGACAGGTCGCGCCCACCCACGCCGTACGCCGTGGCGACGCCGACCCCGGCGTGGTCGAGCAGCGCCAGCACCTGCTGGCATCCGGTCCCGGAGGCGGCGACGATCCCGACGGGACCGGGGGAGACGACGTTGGCGAAGCCGAGACCGACCCCGCCGACGACCGCCGTACCGCAGTCGGGACCCATGACGAGCAGGCCGCGCGTCGCGGCGTACCGCTTGAGGGCGAGCTCCTGCTCCACCGGCACGTTGTCGCTGAACACCATCACGTCGGAACCCGACTCGAGGGCGTCCATCGCCTCGACGGCCGCGCTGGCGCCGGGCACCGAGACCAGGACGAGCGGGTCGGGCCCTCCGGTGAGTCGGGTGGAGCGCAGGGCCGCGGCGGTGGTGCGTGGTGGTGCCTCCTCGCTCGTCCCCACGGCCGTTCGACCGTTCCCGGCCAGGGCGGCGTCGACCGCGGCGAGCGCGGTCGCGAGGTCGCCGCCGTCCTCCAGTCGCACGGCGACGACCATCTGGTTGACGCTCGCCTCCCCGGGCACGTCGAAGCCCATGCGTTCGAGCACCTCGACGTTCAGCGGCGTCGCCATCGCGACCTGAGCGGTCGCGACGCCCGGCACCTGCTGCACCTCCCGGCTGATCTGGAGCAGGGTGACGGAGTCGGCGTACGCCCCCGAGCGGAGCTCGACGTGGTCGCTCATGCCACGGCGACCCGGGTGACTGCCTCGACGCCGAGATCGACTCCTTGGGCGAGACCTGCGCCGGAGCTGTGGCCGAGGGTCGCGAGCGCCGCCCGCGCGGTCGGGGCCGCGGGCGTGCCGAGCGCGCGCAGGTAGTCGGCGAGGAGGTCGGCCACTTCCCCCTCGAGGGCGCACTCGAGCAGCGTCGCGGACAGGGTCGTGGTGCGCGGCAGCGACCGGCGTACGGCGTCGTCCACCGCGGGCGTCGTCACCCCTGCCGCGCGATGGGCGGCCAGCCAGCCGCACAGCACGTCGTCGCCGTACGGCGTGAGCCCGTCACCGCGACCGACCAGCTGCACGACGACGGCAGGGTCGATGTGGCGGGGGAGGGCGACGAGCCCGGCGCCGCGGGACCGGGGGGTTCCCTGATCGACGGCCGGGCTCGTCTTGGGCATCCGTGCCAAGTCGAGGCGTGGCGCGCGAACATCCACGAGCCGACCGGTCACCAGGGCGCGTCCGCCCAGGTGAAGGATCCCGGACTCAACATAGGCCGTCGGACCCTCCCCTGACGACCCTCGCGCGGACGGCGGTGACAGCGGGCTCGGCAGTGGGGTGCGGAGGGCGTGGGGGAGCCCGGGGGCCCCCGCCGCCGCGACCGCGACGGCGTGTCCGCCGAGGTCGAGGTGCAGCAGGTCGCGGGCTGCGTGCAGCACCGCCACGGGGCCGTCGGCGGCCGCGGCGACCCGGGCCGCGACCCGTGGTGGCGCGGCCACCGGGATCGGATGGCCGGGTCCCGGGGCGGCGGAGGAGGCGGTCACGGGCTCACGCTAGCGCTCGCGCGAATCCGCTGCCGGACACCGG
>JAICSK010000274.1 GCA_025936915.1 Nocardioides sp. | reverse complement strand
CCGGCCGGGATGCGGGCCTGGATCGTGCGCGCCGACGTGCCGCGACCGGAGCCGTGGCAGGTCGGGCAGCGCTCGTCGTAGATCAGCTGACGCCCGCCGCAGCGCGGGCAGGTCTCGTTGATCGAGAAGCCGCCCCCGGTGGAGTTGACGATGAAACCGGCGCCCTCGCACTCGGGGCAGATACGCGGCTGGGTGCCGGGCTTGCCGCCGGTGCCGTGGCAGTCGGGACAGGCCGAGTCGGACGTCAGCCGCAGGCTGATGGTCACGCCCTCCAAGGCGTCGGTGAAGCCGATCGTCGCGGAGGTCTCGACATCGGCTCCGCGCACCGCCCGGGTCCTGGACCGCTGGCCGCCGCCGCGGCTGCCGAAGATGTCGCCGAAGAGATCGCCGAAGCCACCCGCTCGGTCGCGCAGCAGGTCGCCGAGGTCGAAGCCGACACCGCCGTCGGAGGTGCCACCGGTGGGGAATCCCCCGCGGATCCCGCCTCCGCCGTAGAGCCGGCGTACCTCGTCGTACTTCTTCCGCTTCTCCTCGTCGCCGATGACGTCGTACGCCTCGGCGACGGCCTTGAACCGCTCGTGCTTGGCGGTGTCACCGGGGTTGGAGTCGGGGTGGTTGGCGCGGGCGAGCTTGCGGTAGGCCTTCTTGATGTCGGCCTGACTCGCCTTGCGGTCGACGCCCAGCTCGGCGTAGTAGTCCTTGGTCGCCCAGTCGGCGCGGATGCCGGTCTCGCTCACCGTCCCCTCCCCTCGTGACGTCGTGTCCTGTCATGCCCTGTGATGCCCTGTGACGTGGTGCCTCGGGCCGGTCGTGGCCCGATCAGCTGCTCGCCGGGTCGACGACCAGCACCTGCGCCGCCCGTACGACGCGCTCGCCGATGCGGTAGCCGGCTTTCGCCACCACCTTGCAGGTGGTCACCTCCACGTCCGGATCCTCCCCGATGTGGCTGAGCGCCTCGTGGAGGCGCGGGTCGAACGGGTCGCCCGGCTCGCCGTACTTCACCAGCCCCGCGTTGGCCACCACCCGCTCGAGCTGGTCGGCCACCGCCTGGAAGCCCTCGTCGAGCTCGGCGTGCTCGCGCGCCCGGTCGATCGTGTCCAGCACGTCGACGATGGGCGCGAGCGCGGCGTACGTCGCGTTCTCGCGCACCAGCTCACGGTCGCGGTCGACCCGGCGCTTGTAGTTGACGTACTCGGCCTGAAGCCGCTGCAGGTCGGAGGTGCGCTCGGCGAGCGCGAGCTCCAGCTGTGCGGCGTCCGGCCCGGCATCGAGCACGGCGTCGGGCTCGGCATCGTCCACCAGGTCGGAGGGCTCCAACGGGGCGCCCTCCTCGATGAAGTTGTCGATGCCGCTGATGTCCACGGTCGGATCGACGCGCTCGGTCCGGGGCTCGGTCTGGGGCTCGGTCTCGGGCTGTCCTGAGTGCCGCGGTCCCACGGGCTCCTCCACCTCGGTCTCGTTGGCCATCTCTGCTGCTGCTGCGCCGAAGGAGCGGGCCGGAGGGGAGGCCGGCTTGCGCGACCTCCCCGTCCGCCCCTCGGTCACCGGGACTCGCCCTCGGCGCTGTCGCCGCCGTCGCCGGCCGCGTCGGTCGGCTCGTCGACGATCTCGGCGTCGACGACGTCGTCGTCACCGGCACCCGTCGAGGTGTCGGTGCCACCGGCCGCGGCCTGGTCGGCCTCGGCCGCGGCGTACATCGCAGCGCCCATCTTCTGGCTGGACTCGCCGAGCTTGCTGACGCCGGCCTGGATCTCGTCCTTGCCGGCCTCGGCGTTCTCCAGTGTCGACTTCAGCGAGTCGACGTCACCCTGCACCTCGGTCTTCACCTCGTCCGGGATCTTCTCGACGTGGTCGGCCAGGACCTTCGCGGTCGTGTAGACCAGCGACTCGGCCTGGTTGCGGGTCTCGACGGTCTCCCGCCGAGCCGCGTCCTCGGCGGCGTACTGCTCGGCCTCCTTGATCATCCGGTCGATCTCGTCCTTGCCGAGAGCACTGCCACCGGAGATGGTCATCGACTGCTCGCGGCCGGACGCCTGGTCCTTGGCCGAGACGTGGACGATGCCGTTGGCGTCGATGTCGAAGGTGACCTCGATCTTGGGGACGTTGCGCGGAGCGGGGGGCAGCCCGGTCAGCTCGAAGTTGCCGAGCGGCTGGTTCTGCGCCCACATCTGGCGCTCGCCCTGCGCGACCTTGATCTCGACGCT
>JAICSK010000069.1 GCA_025936915.1 Nocardioides sp. | reverse complement strand
GGGCCGTCGGCGGCCGCGGCGACCCGGGCCGCGACCCGTGGTGGCGCGGCCACCGGGATCGGATGGCCGGGTCCCGGGGCGGCGGAGGAGGCGGTCACGGGCTCACGCTAGCGCTCGCGCGAATCCGCTGCCGGACACCGGCCTCGACGGCGTGAACGGCGCTCCTCCGAGGAAAACCCCCCGGAAAGGTGTGTGATGTGCCTCACCAACCGGGGTGCTCGGTCCCCCAGGACACGCACGAGTTCAGTGCATCGAGGAGGGTCACATGGCGACGATGTTCAGCTGGCGTGAGGTCGATCCGGGGCCCGGAGAACCGGTCGCACCCGACGAACGACTGGCCTGGGGCAAGACGGCCGGGATCGGTGCCCAGCACGTGATGGCGATGTTCGGCGCCACGTTCGTCTTCCCGGCGATCATGGGCCTGAGCCCCAACCTCGCGATCATGATGAGCGGCATCGCGACGATCTGCTTCCTGCTGATCGTCCAGAACCGGGTGCCCAGCTACCTCGGTACGTCGGCGTCGTTCGTCAGCGTCGCGACCGCGATCTATGCCCATCAGGGCGCCAAGCCGTCCGACGTGACCGGCGCGATCCTGGTCGCCGGCATCGTGCTCGCGATCGTCGGCCTGATCGTGCACTACGCCGGGGCAGGGCTCGTGAACGCCGTGCTCCCACCCGTGGTGACCGGCGCCGTGGTCATGCTGATCGGCTTCAACCTGGCACCGGTGGCGGCGACGACGTACATGCCCGCGGACCCGTGGATCGCGATCATCACGATGGTCGCCACGATCCTGATGGCGGTCGGGCTCCGTGGCTTCGCCGGCCGGATCGCGGTCTTCCTCGGCCTGGTCTTCGGCTACGTCCTGTCGTGGATCTCGGACCTCCTGTTCGGCGACATCCACAGCCCGCTGCCGGGCGCGGCCTCGGCCACGGACCACCCGCGGGTGTCCTGGGCGGGCGTCAAGGCGGCCGACTGGTTCGGCTTCCCGCCGCACACGCCGGACAGCATTGTCGGCAACCACGGGTTCGACCCGGCCGTGTCGGGCCAGCTGGGGTGGCACGCGCCGTCGTTCTCGCTGACGTTCGTCCTCCTGGCCATCCCGGCCGTGATCGCGCTGACCGCGGAGAACACCGGACACGTCAAGGCGGTCGCCGAGATGACCCAGCGCGACCTCGACCCCTGGCTCGGACGGGCCATCGCGGCCGACGGCGTCGGCACCGCGATCGCGTCCGCGGTCGGCGGGTCCCCGACCACGACGTACGCCGAGAACATCGGGGTCATGGCCGCCACCCGCGTCTACTCCACGGCGGCCTACTACATCGCCGCGATCGTCGCGATCATCCTCGGGTTCATCCCGAAGTTCGGGCAGGTCGTCGACGCGACCCCGGGCGGGGCGCTCGGCGGCGTGACGCTGGTGCTCTACGGCATGATCGGACTCCTGGGTGCCAAGATCTGGAAGGAGAACGAGGTGGACTTCGCCAAGCCCGTCAACCTCGTCCCGATCGCGGCGGGCATCATCCTCGGCATCGTCACCGGCAGCTCGCTGAAGATCGCCCACAACTTCACGCTGTCGGGCATCGCGCTCGGCACGGTGGTGGCCGTGGGCGGCTACCACCTGGCGCGGGTCGTGAGCCACGACGACGAGGACACCGGAGCCCTGATCGTGGCCGGTGGCCCCGACGCGCAGGAGGTCGACCCCTTGCCGAGCACCTCGGCGGAGGCTCCGCAGCACCGTTCGGAGACCGACCAGGAGTGATGTGAAACCCGCACCCTTCGCCTTCGTCCGTCCGCAGGGCCTCCAGCACGCGCTGGAGGCCCTTGCGGCCGATCCGGGGGCGAAGGTGCTGGCCGGCGGACAGAGCCTGGTGCCGCTGCTGTCGATGCGGCTGGCCGCGCCGACCACGCTCGTCGACATCAATGCTCTGCCGGACCTCGACCACGTGCGGGTCGACGAGGGTGGGGTCCATGTCGGGGCGCTGGCGCGGCACGCCGACGTGCTCGCGTCCGACCACGTACGCCGGGCCCAGCCGTTGGTGAGCCTGGCGCTTTCACACGTCGCGCACCCGACCATCCGCAACCGCGGTACGACGGTCGGGTCGATCGTGCACGCCGACGCCGCCGCCGAGATGCCGATGGTGCTCGCGCTGCTCGGCGGCTCGGTGGCGGTCGCGTCGAGGTCCGGCACCCGCACGATCCCGGCCGCGGAGCTGTACGCCGGTCCGCTGGAGTCGACGCTGCACCACGACGAGATCGCCCTCGAGGCGACGTTCCCGGTGCTGGCGCCCGTGGATGGCATCGGCTTCGAGGAGATCGCTCGGCGGCACGGCGACTACGCCCTGGTCGGTGTCGGCGCGATCGTGCGGGTGGAGGCCGGGACCATCGCCTCCGCGCGACTCGGCTACCTCTCGGTGTCCGACGTCCCGACGGTCGTCGACGTCACCCAGGCCCTCGCCGGTGAGCTCTCCGCCGGCTCGATCGAGGCGGCGAGCGAGGTCGCGCTCCGACAGCTCGAGCCGGCCGACGACCTGCACGCGACCGCGGCGTACCGCAGCCGGCTGGTGCGGGTCCTGACCGCGCGGGTGCTGCGCGCGGCGTACGACCACGCCCTCGACCGTGCGCGCGACAGGATCGAGTCGTGAGCGAGGAGCTGCACGAGGTACGCCTGAGCGTGAACGGCGTGGTCCACGAGCTGCGCGTCCCGGCCCGTCGGCTCCTGTCGGACGCCTTGCGCCACGACCTCGGACTCACCGGCACCCACGTCGGCTGCGAGCACGGTGTCTGCGGTGCCTGCACCGTGCTGGTCGACCGACGGCCGATGAGGTCGTGCCTGATGTTCGCCGTCTCGGCGGTCGGCAGCGAGATCACGACGGTCGAGGGCCTCACCGAGCAGGACGGCTCTCCCGAGGGTCGGCTCGGGCCGGTGCAACAGGCGTTCGCCGAGTGCCACGGGCTGCAGTGCGGGTTCTGCACTCCCGGCTTCCTGACCACGATCACCGCCGGGCTCCGCGACAACCCCGACCCGTCCGAGGACGAGGCGCGCGAGATGGTGGCCGGCAACCTCTGCCGCTGCACCGGTTACGTCAACATCGTGAAGTCGGTGCTGCGAGCGTCCGAGATCGCCCGGGAACGCCGATGACCACCAAGCTCTTCGGCGAGAAGGTCCCGCGGGTCGAGGACCAGCGCTTCCTGCGCGGCAAGGGCCGGTACGTCGACGACGTCCTGGTCGGTCACGACCTCCTGCACGCGGCGGTGCTGCGTTCGCCGCACGCCCACGCCCGGATCGTCGACATCGACGTCTCCGGCGTGCTCGACGTCGACGGTGTGCACGTGGTCTGGACCCATGACGACCTGGCCGGTGCCATGGCCGACCCGCTGCCCCTCCTGATCCCGCACCCGCAGCTCACCCACGGGCGCACGCAGTACGCCCTGGCCAAGGACGAGGTCAACTACGTCGGCGAGGCGATCGCCTTCGTCGTCGCCGACGACCGCTACCTCGCCGAGGACGCGCTGGGCCGGATCAGGGTCGACTACGAGTTCCTGCCACCGGTCGTCGGCGTCGAGTCAGCCCGTGCCGCCGAGCACCTCGTCCACGACGACGTCCCCGGCAACGTCGCCGCCCGGCTCGAGCAGGAGAACGGCGACGCCCGTGGGGCGATCGCGGCGGCCCCGCACACGCTCAGCCTCGACCTCACGATCGAACGCAGTGCCTCGACGCCGATGGAGGGTCGCGGCACGGTGGCGCGGTGGGACCCCGACACCGGGAGGCTGACGGTCTGGACCTCCACCCAGACCTCCACGGGGGTGCGCGCGGCCGTGGCCGCCAAGCTCGGCCTCGACCTTGCCCAGGTCGACGTGATCACCCCGGACGTGGGCGGCGGCTTCGGGGTGAAGATCAACCATCCGTGGCCCGAGGAACTGCTCGTGCCGCTGGCCGCCCGCACCCTCGGGCGACCGGTGAAGTTCACCGAGGACCGGCGCGAGCACTTCATCTCCTCGGCGCACGAGCGCGGTCAGGTCCACCACGTCGAGGTCGGGTACGACGACGACGGGCGCGTCCTCGGGCTCGACGTGCGGTTCTGGCACGACAACGGCGCCTACACGCCGTACGGGCTGATCGTGCCGATCATCACCTCGACCCAGCTGCTCGGCCCCTACAAGCCGGGCGCCTATCGCGTGGTGTTCGAGAGCCTCTACACCAACACCGTGATGGTCACGCCGTACCGCGGCGCCGGTCGGCCGCAGGGCTGCTTCGTGATGGAGCGGACGATGGACGCGATCGCAGCGGCCCTCGGGAAGGACCGCACCGAGGTACGGGCAGCCAACTTCATCCAGCCCGACGAGTTCCCCTACGACCATGGCCTGGTCTTCCAGGACGGCCGTGAGCTCGAGTACGACTCCGGCGACTACCCCGGGTCCCTGGAGAAGCTCAAGGCCCTCATCGGCTGGGACGAGTTCCCGGTGTTCCGTGAGGAGATGGAGCGCGAGGGACGCCGCGTCGGGATCGGCCTCGCCTGCTACGTCGAGGGCACCGGCGTGGGTCCCTACGAAGGCGCCCACGTGCACGTCGAGACCTCCGGGAAGGTCAAGGTGGCGACCGGGCTCACCACCCAGGGCCAGGGCCACGCGACCGCCTTCGCCCAGATCGTGGCCGACGCGCTCGGGGTGCGGTTCGACCGCGTCGAGGTGGTCACCGGCGACACTCGACGGATGCCGTACGCCGTCGGCACGTTCGCCTCGCGCGCCGCGGTGATGAGCGGGTCCGCCGTACACCTGGCGGCGCTGCGGGCACGGGAGAAGGTCCTCAAGATCGCCGCCGACGCGCTGGAGGCGGCCGAGGACGACCTCGAGATCGTCGACGGGGTGGTGTCGGTCAGGGGCACGCCCGACGGCACCGCGTCGATCGACCTCGGGACGGTGGCCGTGCTGTCCAACCCGCTGCGGTACGCCTTCGACGAGGCCTCGAAGGCCGCGACCCAGTTCTCGGTCGGTGATCCGGGCAAGCCGCCGGTGGCCGAGGACGACGAGCCAGGGCTCGAGGGCAAGGACTTCTACAGCCCCGAGCGCTCGACGTTCGCCAACGGGATGCACGCGGTGATCGTCGAGACCGACGCCGAGACGGCCGAGATCCGCATCCTGAAGTACGCCGTCGTCCACGACTGCGGCCGGCTGATCAACCCGATGATCGTCGAGGGCCAGATCCACGGCGGGGTCGCACAGGGCGTCGGCGGGGCGCTGCTGGAGCGGATGGCGTACGACGAGTCCGGCCAGCTGGTCAACGCGTCCTTCATGGACTTCCTGATGCCCTACGTCACCGAGGTGCCCGCCCACATCGACATCGACCACCTCGAGACGCCCTCGCCGCTGAACCCGCTGGGGGTCAAGGGCGCCGGCGAGGCGGGCGTGATCCCGTCGGCGGCCGTGTTCGCGTCCGCGATCGAGGACGCCGAGGCGTCGTACCACCCGGGGCTGGCGATCACGGCGATGCCGATCTCGCCGTCCGACCTGTTCGCGTTGCGGCAACGTCACGAGGAGTCGTCATGAGGATCAGCGGCCACGATGTCATTCCGCACCCGGTCGACCGGGTCTGGGACGCCCTGCTCGACCCGGCCGTCCTGGTCCGCACGATCCCGGGTTGCGAGCGGCTGGAGACGACGGGTGAGAACACCTACGCGATGACGGTGACCGCGGGCGTCGCCGCGATCCGCGGCACCTACGACGGCACCTGCTCGCTGACGGACCTCAAGGAGCACGAGTCGCTGGTGATGCAGCTCCGGGGCGCCGGTGCGCCGGGCACGATCGACGCCACGGTGAACGTCGCGTTCGCGGCCGCCGACGACGGTGCGACCCGCATCTCCTACGACGCCGACGCCATCGTCGGCGGCATGGTCGGCGGCGTCGGCCAGCGGATGCTCGGCTCGGTGTCGAAGAGGATGGCCGGGGAGTTCTTCGGCAACGTCGGCTCGGTGCTGGGCGGCGCCGCCGTGGCAGCGCCGGGGTCCACCCAGCCCACCGCCGAGGCGACCGGCGAGGTCGGGCAGGTGTTCACCGCCCCACCGCGCCCCGCGTCTTCTCAGCAGGACTTCCTCACCGGCGTCGCCGTCGGCGCCGGCCTGGTGCTGCTCGGCGTCGTGTTCGGCGCCCTTCTCGGCAGGCGGCGGCGGTGACCGTCGCTTCCCCCGCCTACGCGGGGGAACCGGTGCTTGCTGGCCTTTGCAACCCCCAGCAAGGACCGGGAAGGGCCAGTAACCCCGGGGTACGACGGCCATGACCACGCTCACCGTCGACTCGACGGCCCGGGACATGGTGGCGGCTATCCGGGCCAAGCAGATCTCCGCTCGCGAGCTGCTCGAGCTGCATCTCGCCCGGATCGCGGAGCGCAACCCGGAGCTGAACGCCGTCGTGAGCCTCGACGAGGAGCGCGCACGGGAAGGGGCCGAGGCAGCCGACGAGGCGACCGTCCGCGGCGCCGACCTCGGCCCGCTGCACGGCCTCCCGTTCGCCTTCAAGGACACCCACGACGTGGCCGGCTGGCGTACGACGTACGGCTCGCCGCTGTTCGCCGACCACGTGCCGGAGACCGACGAGCTGGTTGTCGAGCGCATCCGCGCGGCGGGTGCGGTGACGATCGGCAAGACCAACGTGCCCGAGTTCGCGGCCGGGTCGCACACCTTCAACCCGATCTTCGGCACCACCCTCAACCCGGTCGACCCGACGCGGTCGGCCGGTGGGTCGAGCGGGGGAGCTGCGTGCGCGCTGCGCGCGGGGATGGTGCCGCTCGCCGACGGCTCCGACATGGGCGGCTCGCTGCGCAACCCCGCGTCGTTCTGCGGCGTGGTCGGCCTGCGCCCGTCGCTGGGCCGGGTGCCGTCGTGGCCCAACGCCAACCTCTGGGAGACGACGTCCACCAGCGGCCCGCTCGGCCGTGATGTCGACGACGTGGCGCTGCTGCTGTCGGTGATCGCCGGCCCCGACGAGCGCGTGCCCACGGCTCTCGGTGAACCCGGCGCCGCCTTCGCCACACCGCCGGAGGTGCCGCTCGGCCGGCTTCGGGTGGCGTTGAGCCCCGACCTCGGCGGGTTGCTCGAGGTGGACGACGACGTACGCCGGGCGGTCGGGGAGGCCGGCGCCGCCCTGGCCGGGGCCGGGTCGCACGTCGACCTCGCCCAGCCCGACCTGGCCGTCGCGGACGACACGTTCCGCACCCTCAGGGCCTGGCTGTTCCAGGCCGCCTTCGGGGCGCTGCTTGCGGAGAACCCGGGCGCGTTCAAGCCCTCGCTGGCCGACAACATCCGCGCCGGCGAGGCCCTGACGGGCGCCGACGTCGCCCGTGCCTACGAGCAGCGGACGCTGCTGTCGGACCGGATGCGGATCTTCTTCGGCCAGTACGACGTGCTGGTGCTGCCGACGTCGCAGGTGCCGCCGTTCCCGGCCGACCAGGAGTACCCCCCGGACATCAACGGCCGACCCATGGCGACGTATCTGGACTGGATGCGGTCGGCGTACCTGATCACGGCCACCGGGTGCCCGGCCATCTCGGTGCCGGCCGGACACACGGTCGACGGGCTGCCGATCGGCGTGCAGATCGTGGCGCCGTTCGGCGCCGACGCGCGCCTGCTGGGTGTCGCCCGATCGGTGGAACGGCTCGGCCTGACCGCTTAGCGCCGAGGCCCGAACGAGGCCCACGATCCACAACCGGTCGGCGATTCTGTGGAGATCAGGGGGGCTGTCTGTGGACGAGTCCGGCACTCGTTGTGGAGGACTCGCCGGAACTCGAAGTATGTGAAGGAAAAGTTCCCGAACCCCTTGTGCGACCGGGTCCTCAGCCCATAGAACTTCTCCCACGCACTCCCTCCGGGGAGAGCGGGATCGGTCGGAGACGAAGATCCGTACAGTGCCTCGGCGGCTTGCCGGCGAGGGGCTGCGGTGGCCAGGTGACGGGGCCGCCGGGATCGGAGAAGCCGGCTGGATCGACCGGGAGCGTCACCAGTACCGGTCACCCGGTGTCCTACCGGGCCACGGACTTGTGCCGGGGCAGGGTAAGTCACCATCGAAGGGCCCTTGTAGCTCATACCTATGAGGGCCCTTCACCTATTTCCGGGGTTCGCGTGGCGGTGCTCGGCCCCGCCGTGGTCGGCTGATGACCCGACGTTCTCGGCCTCTCGAGATCGAGCCGGATGGGCCAGCTGGTCTGGACCACTCGTCAACACCGAGACCCCGAACCTGTGGACATCCGCCGGGAATCTGTGGATGGGAGCGGGGCACCCTGTGGACCACCCTGAGGAAATCGGTGCCGCCAGAAATCGGGACCCGAAAGCCCTTGTGGCAGCGGGGGCCGGGGCCGTAGAACTTCTCCCACGCGAACCCGCAAGGGAGAGCGGGATCGGTCGGAGACGACGATCTGTACGACGCTCGGCCAGCTTGCTGGACGGGGGTCGCGGTGGGCGGGTGACGAGCCCACCGGGATCGGAGCCAGCCGGCTGGATCGACCGGGAGCGTCACCAGTACCGGTCAAGCGGTGGACCGCCGGACCCCGGCCTCGTGCCGAGGCCCGACGGATCACCAACCCGAAGGGCCCTTGTCGCTCATACCGACAGGGGCCCTTCGACTTCGTGCAGGCTCGTGCGGCGGTATTTCACTCGCACCGCGTCGACGACTCGGGCAATGCTGGGCGTCGTAGGCATGACAGGGCCGTGAACGACGAGGAGAGCCATGCCCGACGGATCCCAGGCCACCGACCAGGAACGAGCCGAGCTGCTCGAGGCGTACGACGCGCAGCTGCGCGGGTCGGCCGAGGTGCAAGGGGCGGTGAGCTCGGATCACGTGGGGCCCCTGTGGCGGGCACTGTTCAACGACGGCGCCTTCGTCAGCTACGAGAGTCTGGAGGGACTCGGGTCGGCCGACGCGGTCGACCGGCTGATCGCCGAGACGGTGGAGTACTTCTCGTCGTTCCCGCAGGTCAAGGAGTTCGAGTGGAAGACCCGTGGCCACGACTGGCCGCCCGACCTCGACCAGCGGCTGCGCGCCCACGGGCTCGAGCCCGAGGAGGTCGAGACGGTGATGGTCGGTGAGGCGACTCACCTCGCCGTCGACGTCGAGCTACCGGCGGGGGTGACCGTACGCCGGGTCGACCAGCTGCCCGACCGTGACGCCTTGGTGACCGAGGCGAGCGGGGTGGCCGCGCGGATCTTCGGCGGCGGTCCGTCGGGCCAGGAGATGCTGGAACGGCTCGACCGGATGCAGGGACGCGAGCAGTTCTGGGTCGCCGAGGCGGCGACGGGCGCAGGAAGCCAGGTGATCTGTTCCGGTCGCCTGGCCATGGTGGAGGGCACGGAGTTCGCCGGGATCTGGGGCGGGTCCACCCTGCCAGAGTGGCGGGGCCAGGGCGTCTATCGCGCCCTCACCGCCGCGCGCGCCCGGGCCGCGCTGGCCGAGGGCGTGCGCTACATCAACAGCGACTGCACGGCGATGTCCCGGCCCATCCTGGAGCGGTCCGGCCTGGTCGCGGTGACCACCACGACGCCGTACCTGTGGAGACGTCGGCAGGCGTGACGCGACGGCCGGGCGTCGTCGCGCGTGCGGCAAGATGGACAGGTGCTGTACGGCGTCGCCCACCGGATCGTCCCGCCGCTGCTGCGTGCGATCTGGCGGCCGCACATCCACGGCCTCGAGCAGGTGCCCCGCACCGGTCCGCTGATCCTGGCCAGCAATCATCAGAGCTTCATCGACAGCGTCCTGATCCCCGCGGTCACGCCGCGACCGGTCAACTTCCTGGCGAAGTCCGACTACTTCGAGGGCCGCGGGATCAAGGGCCGGCTGGTCCGGGAGTGGTTCGAGACGTTCGGCGCGCTGCCGGTCGACCGCGACGACTCCAAGGCCGCGCTGGCCAGCCTCGACACCGCGCTGTCGGTGCTCGCCGACGGTGGGGCGTTCGGGATCTACCCCGAGGGCACGCGGTCGCGCGACGGTCGGCTCTACCGCGGCCGCACCGGAGTCGCCCAGCTCGCTCTCACCTCCGGCGCTCCGATCGTCCCGGTCGGCCTGCGCGACACCGACAAGCTGCAGCCGGTCGGGTCCAACCGGCCGAGGCTGGTCCGGGTCACCGTGTCCTTCGGCGAGCCCATCGACGTACGCGGGAAGTACGACGGGGTCCCGGCCGGCCGGGCGCGTCGCGAGATCACCGACCACGTGATGGCCGAGATCCAGAAGCTGACCGGCCAGGAACAGGCCGGGGTCTACAACGACCGGGCGCCGGACGCCTGAGCCGACCGCGACAGCCGCGGCTGCTTGAATCTGCCCATGGAGAGGCCGCGCCGGATCAGGATCGGGATCGACACCGGCGGAACCTTCACCGACGTGGTCGCCCTCGACGAGGACTCCGGACAGGTGGTCACCACCAAGACGCCGTCCACACCGGCCAACCCGGCCGACGGGTTCCTCGCCGGCATCGAGAAGGTGCTGGGGCTGCTCGAGGGCGCGAGCGGCGAGGACGTCTCCGCCGTCAGTCACGGCACCACCGTGGCGACCAACCAGCTGCTCGAGGGCAAGGTCGACCGGCTCGGCTTCGTCACCACCGAGGGGTACGACGCGATGCTCGAGATCGCGCGACAGTCGGTGCCCGACGGGTACGGCAACTCCTACTTCTGGGTCAAGCCGCCCCGGATCGTGCCGCGCGACCTGGTCCGATCGGTCGGCGGGCGCCTCGACGTCACCGGTGCCGAGGTGCGCCCGTTCGACGAGGACGGTGCCCGGGCCGTCGCGCGGTGGTTCCGCGACCGAGGAGTCGACACCCTGGGCGTCTGCTTCCTGCACGCCTACGCCGACCCGGCGCACGAGGAGCGGATGCGGGAGATCCTGGCCGAGGAGCACCCCCAGGCGGTGGTCAGCATCAGCAGCGAGGTGCTCCGCGAGTACCGCGAGTACGAACGGGCGATGACCACTCTGGTCGACGCGGCGGTCAAGCCGCGGCTGTCGGCGTACGTCCGCAACATCAGCGCCCGGCTCGCCGGCTACGTGAGCGGGGACGCGGGCGAGCGGCGCGTGCCGTTCTACGTGATGAAGTCCAACGGCGGGGTGCTCAGCGCCGACGAGGTCGTGCACCAGCCGATCACGACCGTGCTGAGCGGTCCGGCAGCCGGTGCCCTGGGCGCGGCGTTGATCGGGAGGGTCGCCGGCTTCGACCGGGTCCTGACCTGCGACGGCGGTGGTACGTCGACCGACGTGTCGGTGGTGGTCGACGGCGTGCCGACGCTCACCACCGAGGGCTCGGTCGGTGCGTTCCCGAGCAAGATCCCGATGATCGACGTGGTCACCGTCGGAGCCGGAGGCGGCTCGATCGCCTGGCTCTCGCCGGAGGGGGCGCTCCGAGTCGGGCCGCACTCGGCGGGCGCCGACCCGGGCCCGCTGTGCTACGCCAAGGGCGGCGCCGAGGTGACCATCACCGACGCACACGTCGTGCTCGGCCGGATCCCGCCGCACCTGCTCGGCGGGGAGATCCCGCTCGACGTCGACGCGGCCCGGCGGGGCGTGGAAGGGCTGGCCGGCAAGCTCGGGCTGTCACCCGAGGCGGCCGCCGTCGGGGTCCTCGAGATCTCCGCCTGGAACCAGGCCAACGCCCTGCGCCAGGTCACGGTCAAGCGGGGGCTCGACGTCCGCGACTTCACCCTGACCACGTTCGGCGGGTCGGGGTCGTTGCTGCTGTGTCGGCTGATGGACGTCCTCGGGATCCCGACCGAGCTGCAGCCGCCCGACCCTGGCAACGTGTCGGCGTTCGGGCTGCTGACCGTGGACGTGAAGAACGACTACGTGCAGACCCAGGTCTCGCTCGACACCGCGCTCGACGTCGACGCCCTGCGCACGGCGTACGACGCGCTGACGACGCGGGCGCGAGACGCGCTGTTGCGGGAGGGCTTCGCCGAGGAGGACCACGTGTTCCGGCGAACGGCGGACCTGCGGTACTTCGGCCAGGCGTTCGAGGTGCGCGTGCCGGTGCCCGACGGCGACCTCGACCGTCGTGCGCTCGACGGAGTGGTCGCGGCGTTCCACGCCGAGCACCGGGGCCTCTACGGTTACGACTTCGCCGGTGACCCCGGCCAGCAGGTCGAGTGGGTCAACCTGCGGGTCTCCGGGATCGGCCCGATCACGCGACCCGGGATCCGCCGTCTCACCGGGTCGGCCGCCCCAGGTTCTCGGACGGCGGCACCACAGGCGGACGGCCCGATGTCGAGAGCCGTGTGCTTCGACGCGGACCAGGGGTACGTCGACACGCCGGTCCGCCGGCGAGCCGACCTCGTGCCCGGGACGAACCTCACCGGACCCGTGATCATCGAGGAGTACGGCTCGACCGTGCCCGTCCATCCCGGCTTCGACGCCACCGTCGACGACTTCGGCAACCTGCTGGTGCGTCGTACCGGTCGGCACGAGGGGGCCCGAGCGTGAGCCGTCGAGTTCCGACGATGTTCCCCTACGGTCACCTGACCGAGGATGCCGGCGCGAGCGCCGACCCGGTGCTGGTCGAGATCGTCCAGGGCTCGCTGGCCAGCGTCGAGGCCGAGGTCGAGACCGCGATCGCGCGGACGAGCCGCAGCCCGATGATCCGCGACGCCCACGACTTCCGCGCGGGCATCCACGACCGGCTGCTGCGCAAGCTGACCGGCCGCTCCTACTCCGCACTCGTCCACCCGGTGGCGCGGGACTTCCCGCTGGAGGAGATGCGCCCGGGCGACGTGTTCTTCCACAACGACGTCTACCGCTCCGAGGGCGGCATCGGGCATCTCCCGGACCTGTGCGTGACGGTCCCCGTGTTCGCCCGCGGCCGTGTCGTCGCGTTCGTGCAGGCGTTCGGCCACCACGACGACATCGGCGGCGCCGTCCCCGGCTCGATGCCGAGCGCGGCGACGACGGTGTTCGAGGAGGGCCTGATGGTGCCGCCGATCCGGCTCTGGGACGCCGGCGTCCCCAACCGTGCGGCGCTGTCGATCATGACCCGCAACTCCCGGATGCCCGAGTCGCTGGCGGCCGACCTCGACGCCGAGTGCTCCGCCTGCCTGATGGGCGCTCGCCGGCTCGGCGAGCTCTTCGAGCGGTACGGCGTACCCCAGGTCGAGGCCTGCTTCGACGCGATCCTGGAGCGGACGACCGAGACCTACCGCCGCGAGATCCTGGCCAAGATCCCGGTCGGCTCCTGGGTCTGGGAGGACTACGCCGAGCACGACGGCGTCGACCAGCCGCGGCTCCACACCCAGCGGATCAGGCTGACCCACACCGCTGCTGACGACCCGGACGGCGAGCGGCTGGTCCTCGACTTCGACGGCACCGGCCCGCAGGCCAAGGGCCCGATCAACCACTGCGGCGACTACAGCGACGGCGTCTTCCTGAAGAAGTGGCTGGCCCCGATCCTGCGCAACCTCGCCGACACCCCGGAGCGGATGGCCGAGCTCGACGTCAACGAGGGCGTCGTACCCCTGATCGAGATGCGGTTCCCCGAGCCCGGCACGCTGTTGACCCCGGTCTTCCCCGCGCCGACCAATGCCCGCACCTTCGTGATCCTGCGGCTGCTGGGCGTGCTGGCCGGCGTGCTCGCCAAGGCGGTCGACGGACGGATGCCGGCCGACCAGGAGACGATCCGCTACACCGGCGTGTACGGCGAGGACGCCGAGGGCCGCCCCTACCTGATGCGCGAGGTGCTGGGTGGCGGCTCCGGCGGCCGCTACTACGCCGACGGCGAGGACACGATCCACGTGGTCCCCGACTCGCGCAACCTGCCGACGGAGTTCACCGAGGCCCGCTTCCCGTTCCGGGTCGAGAGTCTGTCGCTCGCCGTCGACAGCGGAGGAGCCGGCCGGTTCCGCGGGGGACTGGGCTACGAGAAGCAGATCCGGATGCTCAAGGACGCGCACTTCATGTCGATCGCCGACCGGTCGATCCTGTCGTGCTGGGGCGTGAAGGGCGGGAGGGCCGGGCGCCCGTTCCAGGTCACGATCGACCCGGGCGGGCCGGGCGAGCGCGAGGTCGACGCGCTGGCCGACGCCGAGCCGGTGGCCGCCGGTGAGGTGATCCGCATCCGCACCACCGGCGGCGGCGGGTGGGGCGATCCGCTCGAGCGCGACCCCGACCTGGTGGTCCGCGACGTCGTGTGGCGCAAGGTCTCCCCCGAGGCCGCTCTCGCCGACTACGGCGTGGTGCTCACCGGCACCGTGGACGCCGACGACCTGGGGTACGACGTGGCTGCGACGGCGACCGAGCGTGGTGGCCGGGCGCGGGCGACGGAGGCGTTCTTCGACCGCGGCCCCGGCTATGCCCGTCTGGCGGGCGGCACGCCGTACGCCGACGTCGACCTGCTGGACGACACGCGCTGACCCTCGTCGGCCCGCGCTGGCGCACCGGAGCGGAGGTGAGGGGAGAGATGCCGGGACCCCCCGGTACCCGGCATCTCGGCGGGCGACCCCGGCCACTGCCCGGGGACCCGCACGCGCAGCGTAAGCGGTCCTCCGTCACTTATCGTGCGAGTCGGTTGTGTGATGCGCCGATCCGCGTTGTCATGTCCTCGTCCACCTGGGGGGTGAGGCGCCCCGCGTATCGGGAGGAGGGCTCAGGTCCGATGGGGGATCCTGGATTCGCCGACGCGTTCGCGGACGCGGTGTCGAGGCGAGGGGTGAGCCTGGCGTGGCTGCACCGGCGACTGGTCGAGCGGGGACACCCGGTGAGCCCGGCCGCGCTCAGCTACTGGCGTTCCGGGCGCAGCCAGCCGGAGCGCGGGACGTCGCGCGATGCGCTGGTCGAGATCGAGCGGCTGCTCCGGGTCGCCCCGGGCTCCCTGGTCGCTCGGCTGGGCCCGTCGCGCCGCCCCGGGCCCCGCCCGGCGGAGCGCACGTTGCACGAGATGTTCGCCGAGAACCCGGGCATCGAGCCCGCCCTCGAGCAGCTCGGCTTCGAAGGGCTGTACGACGAGCTGGTCGAGCAGGTGCGCCACCTGACCGTCGACGTGGACGCCGACGGGATGATCCGGGAGTTCCGAGTGCGGGCGGTGATGCAGGCGCGACGAGACGGTGCACGTCGTACCCCGCTGATCCTGACCACCGACGAGCAGGGACGGCTGCCGCGGTTCGTCCCGGTCGCGGGCTGCTCGATCGGGCGGGTGGCGATGCACGCCGGGACCGGCGTCTACGCCAGTGAGCTGGTGCTCGACCGGTCGCTGACCAAGGGTGAGCTGTACCCGTACGAGCTCACCATCGAGCTCGCCGACCCCGACGACGAGACCTGCCTCGACCACTACGCCGCGCGGCGGCTGACCGAGCTCCTGGTCTGGGTGCGCTTCCACGCCGACGGGATGCCCGCGCACGTCGAGCGGTACACGATCGTGGGCGACCACGAGCAGACCGAGAAGCTCGAGCTCGGGGAGGGGCACGCGGCACACGTGCTGGTGCGGGGCTTCGGCCCGGGCATCGTGGGGGTCCGCTGGGCGTGGTGAGGCCACCTCCCGGGATTCGTGCGTGCCGACCACTACCGTCGGCCTGTGCGAGTGATGCTGGCGCTGGGCGGCAACGCCATGACGAACGCCGAGGGGCGGGCGCGCCCCGACGACCAGATCGCCGCGGCCGAGGTGGCGATGGATGCCGTCGCCGAGCTGATCGCCCACGACGTCGAGGTGGTGATCACCCACGGCAACGGGCCGCAGGTGGGCAACCTCCTGGTCAAGAACGAGCTGGCCGCCGCCGTCGTACCCCCGGTGCCGCTGGACTGGTGCGGGGCGCAGACCCAGGCGACCCTCGGGTTCGTGCTGATGGATGCGCTGGACGCCGCCCTCGCGTCGAGGGGTCTGGAGAAGCGGAGCGCGACCGTCGTGACCCGTGCCCTGGTCGATCCCCACGACCCCGGCTTCGTCAAGCCGACCAAGCCGATCGGTCGCTTCCTGCCGGCCGACGAGGCGCAGGTGCTGATCGAGCACGGCGAGGTGTGGGAGGACCGCGGCGAGAAGGGCTGGCGGCGCGTGGTCGCCTCGCCCGAGCCGTTGGACATCCTCGACGCCCCGGCGGTGCTGGAGCTGATCCGGGCCGGGTTCGTGGTCGTCGCCAACGGCGGGGGCGGGATCCCCGTCGTACGCCGGGCGGACGGGTCGCTGTCGGGCGTCGAGGCGGTGATCGACAAGGATCTGGGAGCCGCGCTGCTCGGCGTCCTGGTCGGGGCGGACGTGCTGGTCGTGGCGACCGATGTACCGCAGGCGGTGCTGCGGTACGGCACCCCCGAGGCTGAGCCGATCGGCAAGGTGACGCTCGCGCAGATGCAGCAGTACATGGAGGAGGGGCACTTCGCGAGCGGGTCGATGGGGCCGAAGGTGGACGCCGTGTGCCGGTTCGTACAGGGCACCGACCTTCCCGGGGTGATCACCAGCCTCGACCGGATCGTCGACGCCGTGACCGACGTGGGGTACGCCGGGACGGTCGTCGTACCGGACTGAGTCCTGGATCTGCTTGGATCGGCTGCATGTCGAAGCCGTCCGCCATCGAGGTGCGCAAGGTCCCGATCCACTCCGTCTCCGACGCGTCCGAGCTGACCAAGCTCGTCGACGACGGCGTGATCCACGCCGACCGGGTGATCGCCATCATCGGCAAGACCGAGGGCAACGGCGGCGTCAACGACTACACCCGGATCATCGCCGACCGTGCCTTCCGCGAGGCGCTGGTCGCCAAGGGCGCCGACCCGGCGGGGGTGAAGGAGATCCCGATCGTGTGGTCCGGCGGCACCGACGGCGTGATCAGCCCCCACGCGACGATCTTCGCGACGGTGCCGGAGGCGGACGTCGTACCGTCGGACGAGCCGCGGCTGACCGTCGGGTTCGCGATGAGCGCGCCGCTGCTGCCCGAGGAGATCGGCCGGCGCGGGATGATCGAGAAGGTCGCCTCGGCCGTGAAGGTCGCGATGGAGCGCGCCGGCATCACCGACCCCGCCGACGTCCACTACGTGCAGACCAAGACCCCGCTGCTGACCATCCACACGATCCGGGACGCCAAGCAGCGCGGGCAGACGGTGTGGACCGAGCACACCCATGAGTCGATGGACCTCTCCAACGGCTGTACGGCGCTCGGCATCGCGGTCGCCCTGGGTGAGATCGAGATGCCCGATGACGACGAGGTGATGCACAACCGGGAGCTGTTCTCGTCGGTGGCCTCGTGCTCGTCAGGGGTCGAGCTCGACCAGGCCCAGGTGGTGGTCGTGGGGAACGCGACCGGAGTCGGGGGTCGCTACCGGATCGGGCACTCGGTGATGAAGGACGCCCTCGACTCCGACGGCATCTGGGAGGCGATCCGCGACGCCGGCCTCGACCTCCCCGAGAGACCGCGCACCTCCGACCTCGACGGCCGGCTGGTCAACGTGTTCCTCAAGTGCGAGGTGTCGCAGGACGGCCAGGTCCGCGGCCGCCGTAACGCCATGCTCGACGACTCCGACGTCCACTGGCACCGTCAGATCAAGTCCGCGGTCGGCGGGGTCACCGCCGCGGTCACCGGCGATCCGGCGGTCT
>JAICSK010000090.1 GCA_025936915.1 Nocardioides sp. | reverse complement strand
GGCACATGAACCAGCCGTTGAAGTCGACGTCCTGCCGCTTGTGCAGCCAGCGTGAGGACCGCAGGTTGCGGGCGGCCAGGTCCCACTCGGGGTAGGAGTCGAGGGGGGTCATCCACCAGAAGCGCCAGGGATGGATGATCTCGCCGAAGCTGTGCAGCCGGGAGCGGGAGTAGAGGCTGAACATGTGGCCGCCGACGATGGTCGGCCGCTTGGCCAGGTCGCCGAAGGTGACCGCGCGGATGATGCCCTCGGGCTCGCAGACGACGTCGTCGTCCATCATCAGCGCGTACGTCGCGGTGCCCTTGCGCAGCGACTCCATCTGGCCGCGGGCGTAGCCGCCCGACCCGCCGAGGTTGCCCTGCACGATCACGTGGAGCCGGTCCCCCAGCGCCTTCTCGGCGGCCGGGAAGAACTCCGAGCCGGTCACCGGCTCGGTGCCCTGCTCCATCACGTAGACCGTGTCGAGGTAGGGCGCGAGGTCCTCGTCGTCGCCGATCTGCGAGAGCAGCTTGGCGCAGAAGTCGGGCCGGTTCATCGTCGTGATGGCGATGTCGGTGGTGCCGTGCCGGGCCTTGTCGTCGGGGACCTCGGCGGTCCACTCGGCCGACCGGACGACGGCGTCCTCGTCGCCGCCGACCACGTCGTACCAGTACCAGCCGCCGTCCACGAACGGCGTGAGGCTCAGCTCGAAGGTGAACACGCCCGAGCCGTCGGGCTCCGTCGTCGCCGACGCGACCCGCTGGGAGCGGCCGTTGGCCATCGACTTGTAGACGGTGACGCTCGAGCCCTTGCCGCGGACGGTCACGGTGAGGGTCACGTCGGTGATGGAGGTCCAGCGGCGCCAGTACGACGCGGGGAACGCGTTGAAGTAGGTGCCGAACGAGAGCCGCTGGCCCTGGTTGACCCGCAGCGCCGTGCGCGACTCGATCTGGTCGGGGTGGACGCTGGCACCGGTGGATGTCGCCTGGCGGATCGCCGCCTGGTTGAGCTCCTTGGCCGCGCGGTTGCCCCCGACCTGGTACTTGTCGGCGTCGAGGCGCGCCTCCTCGGGATCGACGTACAACGCCATCACGTCGGTGTCGCGGTCGATCGGCAGGATCTGTCGCTGCAGCAGGCGGGTGGTCATGACTCGTCGACTCCTCCGGACGTCAGCTCCGCCCCGTCGGCGAAGTGCGGCCGTAGCTTGTTGTCGTACATGGACAGGGCCGACCCGATCGCCATGTGCATGTCGAGGTACTTGTAGGTGCCGAGGCGACCGCCGAAGAGCACCATGGGCTCCTTCTTGGCCAGCTCGCGGTACTTCAGCAGCTTGGCGCGGTCGTCGGCGGTGTTGATCGGGTAGTACGGCTCGTCGCCCTCCTCGGCGAACCGGCTGTACTCGTGCACGATCACGGTCTTGCCGGGGAGGTAGGTGCGCTCGGGGTGGAAGTGCTTGAACTCGTGGATGCGGGTCCAGGGCACGTCCTGGTCGTTGTAGTTCATCACCGCGCAGCCCTGGAAGTCGTCCACGTGCTTCACCTCGGCCTCGAGGTCGACCGTGCGCCACGAGAGCCGGCCCTCGCTGTGGCCGAAGTACTCGTCGACGGGACCGGTGTAGACGATCGGGACCGTGCCCGTGTAAGCCTCGCGCGTCCCGTTGGCCGGGTCGAAGAAGTCGGTGTTCAGCCGGATCTCGATGTTCGGGTGGTCGGCCATCCGGGTCAGCCAGGCGGTGTAGCCGTCGACCGGGAGGCCCTCGTGGGTGTCGTTGAACCACCGGTTGTCGAAGTTGTAGCGGACCGGGAGCCGGGTGATGATGTCGGCGCTCAGCTGCTGGGGGTCGGTCTGCCACTGCTTGGCGGTGTAGCCCTTGATGAACGCCTCGTACAGCGGGCGGCCGATCAGGCTGATCGCCTTCTCCTCGAGGTTGGTCGCGTCCTCGGTGGCGAACTCGCTGGCCTGCTTGGCGATCAGCTCGCGTGCCTCGTCGGGGGTGTGGCTGCGGCCGAAGAACTGGTTGATCAGGCCGAGGTTCATCGGCAGCGAGTAGACCTGCCCGTCGTACTGGCCGAAGACGCGGTGCTGGTAGTGGGTGAACGACGTGAACCGGTTGACGTACTCCCACACCCGCTCGTTGGAGGTGTGGAAGAGGTGTGCGCCGTACACGTGCACCTCGATCCCGGTCTCGGGGTCGGCCTCGCTGTAGGCGTTGCCGCCGAGGTGTCGGCGTCGCTCGAGGACGAGCACGTTCAGGCCCAGCTCGTTGGCACACCGTTCTGCGATGGTGAGGCCGAAGAAACCGGACCCGACGACGACGAGGTCGGGCTGGGACAAGGTCAGACTCCTGATCGGTCGAGGTCCGCCAGTCTACCGAGCAGGGGTGCCCGAACCGGGAATCGAGCGCGCGGGCAGCTTCTTCATCGCACGGGCGTCGCGGACCGCGCGCATGACGTTGCTCGCCTCGGCCCGCCCCCCGCGAAGCGGACTGAGCGCCGCGACCGCCGTGGCGATCGCGTAGGGCTTCGCCCGGACCAGCGGGTTTGCGCCGTAGCGGAAGTGCACCGCGAACAGGTTGCGGTACATGTAGTAGCCCTTCCAGGTGTCCAGCGCGAGCTGCTGGTCGAAGGCGAGCTGGCGGACGAGGACGGCGTCCCGGATCGCCCAGATCCGGTAGCCGGCGCGACGCGCGCGCAGGGCGAAGTCGACGTCGTCGTAGAAGATGAAGAACGAGTCGTCGGGCAGGCCCACGGCGGCGACGACCTCACGACGTACCAGGAATCCCTCGAACGCCACCACGTCGAGCTGGACGCGTGCGGGCATCGCCGCGCGCTCGCCGTACACCGTCTCGACGCTGGCACGCTTGGGTCGGATCGACCAGGGCCGGGTGAGGTCGAAGTGGACGGCCGCCTTCTCGACCAGGCGTCCGCGGAGGTCCTCGCGCACGCACATCAGGCAGGCCTCGTCCTGGGCCATCAGGATCTCCAGGCAGTCGCGCGCGGGGACGACGTCGTCGTCGACGAGCCAGATGCGGTCGAAGCCCTGGTCGTACGCCGCCGCGACGCCGGCGCGGAAGCCGCCCGCGCCACCGGTGTTCTGGTCGAGGTGGATCCGCTGCAGGGCGAGGTCCTGGTGGGCGTCGAGGATCTCGCGGGTGTGGTCGGTGCTCGCGTTGTCGACCACGATCACCGCGTCCGGCGTGCGGGTCTGGGCCGCGAGCCCGTCGAGGACCAGGCCGAGCAGGTCGGCACGGTTGAAGGTGACGACGACGACGGCGACCGTCTCGTTCATCGCAGGAGCTTCTCGTGACCGGTGAAGTCGCCGCGCAGGGCGTCGCGCCAGGCGCCGATGCTGAGCCGGACCCGGCCCGGGTCGCGTCGGGTGAAGGTGTAGAACCACAGCGTCTTGGCGACGAAGGCGAGGGCGTGGAACGGGCCGCCGTACTCGCGAAGGTTGAGCAGGTTGTTGCGCGCCATGCAGTAGTGCTTCAGGTCGCTCGGGGTGTCGTTGTACGTCGTACGCCCGAAGGCCATGGGCGTGCCGAGGTTGCCGACCGACGGGTGCTGCACCCGTGCGTCGACGACGGTCGCGACGCGCGCGCCGGCGCGTTCGGCGCGGAGGCGGTACTCGTGGTCGTCGCCCCAGATGAAGAACTCCGCCCGCGGTAGACCGATCCGTCGGACGAGCTCGCTGGTGACGAGCACGCCGTTGAACGGGATCACGATGCCGCGGATCAGTCCGTCGCCCGCGGCCCGTCGTACGTCGGCCATGGCATGCACGACCCGCGTCCCGCCCGGGAGCCGGATGGGGAACACCAGGCGCTCGGTGTCTGCCTCGTCGACCACCACCGGACCCCAGAAGTCGAGCTCGCCGGCATGGGCGAGCAGCGCTTCGAGGCAGCCCGGTTCGGGCGTGCCGTCGTCGTCCATCAGCCAGACCAGGTCCGCTCCGCGCTCGACGGCCCAGGCCAGGCCCTCGTGAAAACCGCCGGCGCCGCCGGTGTTGTGTTCGAGCGTGCGCGTCAGCACGCCGTCTGCGTCGAGGGCGGCGAGCCACTCGGTCGTGCCGTCGCTGGAGGCGTTGTCGACCACCAGTACCTCGTCGAGTCGCGGCACCTCGCTGAGCACCTTCACCAGGCGCTGCAGCAGCTCGAGACGGTTGTGGGTGACCACGACGGCGACGACGCGGCGGTCACGGGCTGGCACCCCAGAGACTCTAGTGACCTTCCGGAGGTGGTCGGACCGACAGGCGGGTGGGGTCGATATCGGATCCAGCGGGTTTCGACACCTGGTTTGGGTGGTGGCCTGAATTCGGGTCTGTGGTCGTCGGGATCGGGTCTGACTTTCCGGGGGGTGTCGCGGATGACCCGGTGGTGATGACCGCACAACAGGACGAGGTTCGCGAGCTTGGTTTTGCCGCCGGATGTCCAGTGGAGGATGTGGTGGGCGTGGCACATCATCGGTGGCCGGTCACAGCCCGGGGAAGGCACAGTGCCGGTCCCGGATCACCAGCGCGGTCCAGATCGCGGGGGTGACCGGCCGTTTGGCCCGGCCCACGTCCAACGGCTCACCCTGACGGAGCGGGCCTCTCCCTCTTCCAGAGCCAAAGACCCCACCCGCCGCAACGGGTCTCGTGACGGCCGACCAGCGGGGTCCGGCCGACGATCCTCGACCAGCGGGGTCCTCAGATGTCGATGGTCAACCGCACGGTCACCTCGTCGCCGAGCTCGAGTCGCTCCGGCTTCCGGACTGCGTCCTTGATCGGTACGACGTACCCGCCGTCCTTGGGCCACAGCGACGTCGTGAACTCGGTCGTCCCGATCCGACCCCGGACCGGGATCATCCCCCAGCCATAGGTGACGAACGCCGCGGTCTCCTGGATCTGCTCGGCCTCGTCGTCGGGCACGGCGATGAAGTGGTACGGCGCGGGGCCGCGCCACTCGTACATCGGCCCGGAGAACTCGAGGTCCATTCCGATAGCCAAGCAGACGGTTCGGACGGCCCCGATGTCCTCGCGGGGCCGTCGCCGTTCGTCAGGGGGGTGACGGCGTCGCGCGGCGCCGCGACGAGGAGGTGTGTCCATGCACGGGAAGAGACCAGTGGTGCTGCAGATATCGGGGCTGTCCGTCGACGGCCGGATCTGCGAGGAGGGCACGGAGTTCGACAGCTGGACGGAATCCATTCCGGACGACGTGCGCAGCACCTGGATGGTGGAGTCGTTGTGGAGGGCGGGCGTGCACATCATGGGCGCCAGGACGTTCCGCGACATGTCTGCGTTCTGGCCCACGAACACAGGTGTGTTCTCCGAGGTGATGAACAGCATCCCCAAGGTCGGCTTCTCCCGCACGATGACCACCACCACGTGGGCTGACTCACGGATCGTCAGCGGCGACCTCGAGGAGGAGATCAAGGCCCTGCAGGCGGAGGGTGAGGGCGAGATCCTCGCGCACGGCGGGGCCGTCTTCGCGCGCGCACTGGCCGCGGCCGACCTGGTGGACGAGTACCGCCTGATCGTCTATCCGTACGCCGCGGCACGTGGGACGTCGTTGTTCGAGGCCATCCGGGCGGGTCGGCCGCTCCGACTGCTCTCCTGCACCCCGTTCCCGTCCGGCTGTGTCGCCATGGTCTACCAGCGCGAACGTCGATCCGCGGCTCGCTCGGACGACACGGGAGCAAGGGAACAGACCGATGAAGGAGGAGGCGACCGATGACGACCTACCTGGTGATGATCTACGGCGACGAGAACGTGTGGGACTCCTGGGGCGAGGAGCAGGCCCTCGCGAACGCGGCCGGGCATCGGGCGTTCCACGCTCGGCGCGGCGAGACCGTGCTCGCCGGCGGCGAGCTCGAGCGGCCGCGCAACGGTCGGTGCGTGCGGGCCGGCACCGACGGCAGCGCCCAGGTCAGTTCTGGCGCGTTCCTCGCCGGTACGACGGTGCTCGGAGGCTTCTACCTGATCGAGGCGCCGGACCTCGACGAGGCCGTTCGGATCGCGGGCGACCTCCCGGAGGCCTCCGCGCCGTCGAGCGGCGTCGAGGTACGACCGGTCGCGGCTCCCTGAGCACCGGTCAGCAGGACGCCGCGAGGTTGCTCGAGTCGTTGGCGGCGTACCCGGTCCTGAGCGTTCCGATGGACCCACCTGTGACCGCCGACGGCTTCTTGTGGCGATGCGTGGACGTCGCCGGCGGGCGCTCGGAGGCGGAGATGGCCCCCTTCACCTTCCGCTGGATCAGCCCGATGTCGGGGTCGCCGGTGTTGATCAGCGGCGGCACCAGCGACAGGGTCGAGACCGGCTGGGCCTTCGCCTTGAGGGCGAGCTCCATGAACCGGTCGACCTCACTGGCCGGGATGTCGGTGGAGATCATCTGCGACGATGCCTTGGCGATCTTCTCGAAGTTGGTGAGCACGGTCTGGGGGCTGACCTGGTGGAGCATCGCGTTCATCACGCACTTCTGCCGGGCCATCCGCGAGTAGTCGTCGGAGCTGTCGCGTGAACGCGCGAACCACAGGGTGTCGAAGCCGTTCAGCTTGCGGATGCCCGGCTTGATGTAGCCGGTCACGTCGGCGCCGAGGCCTCCGACCGGGATCGGCTGCCGCACGTTGAGCGTGACGCCGCCGACGGCGTCGACGAGGTCGCGGAAGCCGGCCAGGTTGACGAAGGCCCAGTAGTTGATCTTCAGCCCGGTGATCCCCTCGACCGCCGAGATCGTCGCCTCCATGCCCGGGTCCTTGACGCCCTTGAAGAGGTTGAGGTGGTCGCCGACCCAGGTGTTCACGCCGTTCAGCTCGCAGTTGGGGTAGCCGCAGTCGAAGCCGTGCGGCCACGCCTTGTGCATCACCGATCCCTTGGCGAACGGGAAGTTGGTCATGTTGCGGGGCAGGCCGATCAGCACGGTGCGGCCGGTCGACGCGTCGATGCTGGCGACCGTCATCGAGTCGGTGCGCAGCCCCCACCGGCCGGCGCCGGAGTCGCCGCCGACCAGCAACACGTTGTAGCGGCCGTCGTTCGCGCCGTGCACGGTGTCGCCGGAGAACATGGTGAGGATGAAGTCGCGTTGTACGCCGACCAGGTGCGCGCCGAACAGCAGCGTGCCGGCGACCGAGAAGCACAGGATCCCGTTGAGGCCGACCACGGCCCGGCGGTGGCCCATCGAGAGGGACAACGGCTGCCCGATCCGCCAGGCGTCGAGGAAGAGCAGCGCCCAGCAGATCGCGACCGCCATCAGCGCGAGCCGGAAGACGGCGAGCGCGGTGGTGTCGGTGACGAACCAGAAGACGTACTCGTGGTGGAACGCGCCCATCGCGAGGCCGACCACGGTCCCGAGCACGAGAGCGGTCCAGACGCGGGTGGCGATCCGGCCCACGCGTCGGTCACCGGCGACCAGCTGCGCGGAGCCGGGCACCATCAGCGTCATCACCATCAGCATCAGGGCTCGTCGGTAGCGCACCCGCGCCGCGCGGTCTCCGGCGCTCGCCCTCTGGTTGAGCGGATGGGCGGGGTCGAGCAGCCCGGGGGTGGACCCGTCAGATCCTCGGGGAGGCAGCCCCATGGGCATGACGTCTCTCTGTGCTGGGGAAGTAGCCCCGCCAGTATCACCAGTCACACCGGCCACACGGCGTACCGACGCGCCGAATCCGGTCCATTGACCGCCGGCCGGTAGCCTCGCGAGCATGTCCGACGACTGGCTGTACGGCGGCTCGCGCGGCGGCCGCCACAGCGGCCAGCAGGAGGGCGACCCGCACGGGCAGGATCCTGACGCCACCCGACCGGTGCCCCGACAGCCGGCCCGCGACCCGAAGCCCGACGAGACCCGGGTGATGCCGACCGTCTCGCGGAAGCCGCCCGCCACCCCCGGCAAACGCTCGCCCCGGCAGACCCCGACACCTCCCCCGCCGACCGGGCGCGCCCACGGAGGCTTCCTCGACCGGGTACGACGCTGGCGGCCGCGGTTGGGTCGGTTTCGGCTGCGCTACCTCTGGCTGCTGCTGGTGCTGTGGCTGGTGTACCTGATCGCGGTGCCGTTCTTCGCCTGGAACAACGTCTCCCGGGTCAACGCGTTCCCCTCGGGCCACCGACCCGCCGACACGCCGGGCACCAACTACCTGATCGTGGGCAGCGACTCGCGCAAGGGGCTCTCGGCGGCGCAGCGCAAGGAGCTGCACACCGGCAACGACTCCGGGCAGCGCACCGACACCATCATGCTGATGCACGACGGCTCCGGCCCGACGCTGCTGATGTCGATCCCGCGCGACAGCCAGGTCGCGATCCCGGGCCACGGCACCACGAAGATCAATGCGGCGTTCGCCTACGGCGGCCCCAAGCTGCTGATCCAGACGGTCGAGAACCTCACCGGAATCCACATCGACCACTACGTCGAGATCGGGTTCGGCGGGTTCGTGAACGTCGTCGACGCGGTGGGCGGCATCACGATCTGCCCGAGCCACACCATGAACGACCCGCTGGCCAACCTGCACGTGAAGAAGGGCTGCCAGCACGCCAACGGCCGGGTCGCGCTGGCCTACGCGCGATCGCGGCACGCCGACCCGAAGCTCGGCGACATCGCCCGCGGAGGTCAGCAGCGTGAGGTCGTCAACGCCGTCGGCCACAAGGCGTTGTCACCGTGGACGTTCCTCAACCCGTTCCGCTACTGGAACCTCAACATGTCCGGGGCCGACAGCCTGACGGTCGACAAGGACCTCAGCGTGATCGGGATGGGCAGGTTCGCCTGGGGCATGACCCACGCGAAGCTCACCTGCGTCGTCCCGATCAGCAATCTCGCCGTGACCCTCGACCCGACGCGGTCCAAGCAGATGTTCCAGCTGATCCGCGAGGACAGGACCGACCAGATCGGCAAGAACCTGTGTACCCGGTCGGGGCTCCCGCCGTCGGCGCGCTGACCGCGACCGGAGGCTGATCAGCGGGCGCGGCGGTCGTCGATCCGCCGAGCCTTGCCGGTCGACCGTTCGAGGCTGTGGGGGGCGAGCACCTCGACCCGGACGGTGAGGCCGATCCGGTTCTTGATCCGCTCGGCGAGGGCGTCTCCCAGCCTGGTCGCGTGGTCGGACGACGGGCCCGCCAGGTCGGTCAGAGACTCGACCCTGACCGTCAGCTCGTCGAGGTTGCCGGGGCGGGTGAGGACGCAGGTGTAGTGCGGAGCCAGTCCCTCGACGGCCAGGATCTGCTCCTCGACCTGGGTCGGGAAGACGTTCACGCCACGCACGATCATCATGTCGTCGGTGCGGCCGGTGACCTTCTGCATCCGCCTGAAGGTCGGATACGCCGTCCCCGGCAGCAGGCGGGTCAGGTCGCGGGTGCGGTAGCGGATCACCGGCATCGCCTGCTTGGTCAGGCTGGTGAACACCAGCTCGCCTTCGTCGCCCTCGGCGACGGGCTGCAGCGTCAGCGGGTCGACGATCTCCGGCAGGAAGTGGTCCTCCCAGATGTGCAGCCCGTCCTGCGTCTCGCCCGACTCCTGGCTGACCCCGGGGCCCATCACCTCGCTCAGGCCGTAGATGTCGACGGCGCGGAGGTTGGTCCGCGCCTCGACCGCGCGCCGCATCTCGTCGGTCCACGGCTCGGCACCGAAGATCCCGATCTCGAGGCTGGTGTCCTTCGGGTCCACGCCCTGGGCCTCGAGCTCGTCGAGGATCGCCAGGAAGTACGACGGGGTCACCATGATGATCCGCGGCCGGAAGTCGACGATCAGCTGGGCCTGCCGCTCGGTCATGCCGCCGCTGACCGGGATCACGGTGCAACCCAGCCGCTCCGCGCCGTAGTGGGCGCCGAGGCCGCCGGTGAACAGGCCGTAGCCGTACGCCACGTGCACGACGTCACCCGGCCGGCCACCCGCCGCCCGGATCGACCGGGCCATCAGCTCGGCCCAGGTGTCGAGGTCGTCCGCGGTGTAGCCCACCACCGTCGGCCGGCCCGTCGTACCGCTGCTGGCATGGACGCGGTTGACCTGCTCACGCGGCACCGCGAACATCCCGAACGGGTAGTTCTCCCGCAGGTCCGCCTTGGTGGTGAACGGGAAGCGGACCAGGTCGGCGAGCGAGGTCAGGTCGCCGGGCTCGACCCCGGCGTCGGCGAACGCCTGTCGGTAGTGCGGGACGTGCGCGTGCACGCGGGTCAGGGTGTCCCGCAGCCGTCGGAGCTGCAGCGCCTCGAGCTCCGCACGGTCGTACGTCGGGATCTCGCCGCTCATGCGGCGAATCTAGGACGCCTGTCCAGTCGGCTCGCATCCGGAGGTCGCGGAGGCGGCTCGACGAACCGGAAGGCTCTGCGGCCGACGGGTGCCCCGCCCCGAGATCAGTACAGGGTGCCGCCGATCTCCTTGCACCGCCCGACGAACACCGCCACCAGCTCGTCGTCGGCGGTGACCTCCACGTCGTACACCCCGTCGCGGCCCTCACGTTGGCGCTCGGTCGCCGTCGCCACCAGCCGGTCGCCGAGATGGGTCGGCCGCCGGAAACGGATCTCGCAGCTCGCCGCGACCGTCGCCCGGTTGTAGGAGTTGCAGGCGAAGGCGAACGCACTGTCGGCCAGGGCGAAGGTGAAACCCCCGTGCCCGATCGCGTGTCCGTTGACCATGTCGTCGCGCACGGTCATCGACAGCGTCGCCGTACCCGGGCCGACGGAGTCCAGGCTGATCCCGAGGCCTTGGCTGGCCCGGTCGCCGGCCCACATCGCCTCGGCGCTGCGCTCCGCGTCGGCCTGGGCGACCTCGTCCGGCGTCACCGGGCCAGGTTAACGAGCACGATCCTCGGCCCTGTCCTCGGCCCGGATCTCGGCCCTGTCCGGCGTCGGGTCCAGGAAGACGTGCCGCACCTCGGGGAACCGCTCGCGCACCAGCGAGTCGACCTGGTCGGCGGCGAGCTCGATCTCCTCCGGGGTCAGGTCGTCGGCGAGATCCACCCGCGCGGCCACCAGCACCTGTTCGGGCGAGAGCCGCATGGTCAGCAGCTCGAGCACGGCGTCGACGCTCTCGGCGCCACGGATCGCCTCGCTGATGCCGTCGCGCAGTGCCGGAGGGGCGGCCTTGCCGATCAGGTACTGCTGGTTCTGCCGGCCGAGGCCGTAGGCCACGGCCACCAGCAGGAGCGCGATGGCAAGGGAGGCGAGGCCGTCGAAGGTGCGCCCCCCGGTCAGCTCGTCGAGCCACAGACCGAGCGCCGCCAGGACCAGACCGACGAGTGCGATGCCGTCCTCCCACACCACCGCACGCAGGGCCGGGTCCGCGTCGTGCCTCAGGTGCTGGAGCATCGGGGAGCCGGCGGACCCGGCGTTCCGGCGAAGCTGCAGCACGGCCTTCGCGAACGAGCTGCCCTCGAACACGAACGACACGGCCAGGACGACGAACGCCCACGTCGCGGAGCCCGGCGTCCCGCCCGAGGCGAGAGCGGTGATCCCCTCGTACGCCGAGAAGCCGGCGCCGAGCACGAAGATGCCGACGGCCGCCAGCAGCGACCAGAAGTACCGCTCCATCCCGTAGCCGAACGGGTGCACCTCGTCGGCCGGCTTCCGGCTGCGCCGCAGGGCTGCCATCAGGAACACCTGGTTCATGGTGTCCCCGACGGAGTGCGCCGCCTCCGACAGCATCGCGGAGGAGCCAGACGCGATGCCGGCGACGAGCTTGGCCGCGGCGATCAGGAGGTTGGCCGTACCGGCCACGAGCACGGTCGAGGTGGACTCGTCCTCCGCCATGTCCGGTCGGCTCAGGTGACCGAGCCCAGCTCGTCGCGCAACCGTGCGAGCAGCCCGGACAGCAGCCGTGACACCTGCATCTGGGTGATGCCGAGCACCTCACCGATCTCGGACTGGGTGGCGCCCTTGAAGAAGCGCATCTCGAGCATGATCCGCTCGCGGCGGTCGAGGTGGGCCAGCAAGGGCTTCAGCGCGACCCGCGCCTCGGCACCGTCGAACGACGAGTCATCGTCACCGAGGCGCTCGCCGATGCCCGCCTCGTGCTCGCCCTGGGCGGAGTCCAGGGACGTCGGGGCGAAGCAACCGTTGGCCGCCAGTGCCTCGACCACGAGGTCCAGGTCGAGACCGAGCCGGTCGGCGATCTCGGTGGGCCGGGGCGCGCGGCCGAGCTCCTGACAGAGGTCGGACTCCACCGACGTGATCCGTGCCTGGGCCTGCTGCACGGAGCGGGGGGGCCGGACGGTCCACCCGTGGTCACGGAAGTAGCGGCGCACCTCTCCGCGGATCGTCGGCACGGCGTAGCTGAGGAAGTCGTTGGCCCGGTCGGGGTCGAACCCGCGGGCCGCCTTGACCAGGCCGAGGTAGGCGACCTGTTCGAGGTCCTCGACGGCGACGCCACGCGACCGGTACCGGCGGGCCACGTCGACCGCGATCTGCATGTTGGTCTCGACGAGGCGGTCCTCGATCGCACGTCGCTCCGCCTCGGTCTCGGCCGTGGCGGCCAGGCTCAGCAGGCGCTCCGTCGCCTCGCGCCGGGGCAGCTCGGAGAGGTCGGGCTCCGCCGGGTCGGGATGTCGCGGGGGTGATTCAGTCGCGAGGGTGACCACGAAAACACGCACCTTTCGGGGTAAGGGTGCTGCTCATCCGTGGCAGGGGGTCTCGACCACTGGTTCCGGTTTACCATTCCCCGTTCTGACGCGAAAACACCCCTTGGGGCGTGAAAGTTTCACCCACGGGATGAGGAGCCCCTCCGTGTCCACCGGCGTCTGCGCAGGTCAGAGGCGGTTCCGCGGACAAGTCAGACCGCTTGCAGCAGGCCGTCCGCATTCTGGACGACCAGGCCGTCGGCAACCGCCGAGGTGACCGCCCGGTCGAAGCGTCCGGCCTCCCAGTACGGCGCGCCGACCAGCCGGGAGAGCTCGTCCACCGGCTGCGGCCCCTGCTGCTCGAGGGCCCGCACGATCTGGCCCATCTCATGGAACACCTGACGGTCGCGAGGGCTCTCGGTGGTGGCCTTCGGCGGGGGCATCGGCATCTGCTCGCTCCTCCTGTGGTGGTCCGACGGTCAGGCGTGCGCCGTCGCCGGTTGCTGTCCGCCGCTCTCGGCGTCCTCGGCGGTCAGCGGCTTTGCAATGTCCTCCAGCGACCGGCCCTCGGCCCTGACGCCGAGGAAGGCCTCCACGATGCCGCCGCCGATCATCAGCACCGCCCCGATGAAGTAGCCGAGCGCGATCGTGGTGATGTCCTTGCTGGCGCCGGCGTCGGACAGCAGCTTGCCGAACAGCAGCGGCCCGGTGATCCCGCCGATGGCGGTGCCGATCGCGTAGAAGAACGCGATGCACAGCGCCCGCGTCTCCATCGGGAAGACCTCGCTGGCCGTCAGGTACGCCGCGCTCGCGCCGGCCGAGGCGAAGAAGAAGATGATCGCGCCCATCAGGGTCAGCGTCGTCGCGTTCAGGCTCCCCAGCATGAAGCCGGTGATCCCGAGCAGCACGCCGGAGACGACGTAGGTGCCGGTGATCATGATGACCCGGCCGACCCGGTCGAAGAGCGGGCTGAGCAGCAGCGCGCCCAGGAAGTTGCTGGCGGCGAAGACCGCGAGGTAGTAGCCCGCCTGCGAGACGCCGAAGAACGTGCTCAGGGTGTCGCCGTAGGTGAAGAAGAACGCGTTGTAGAGGAACGCCTGGCCCGCGAACAGCGAGAGGCAGAGCACCGTACGTTTGGGATACATCGTGAACACCGTCCGGGCGATGAGCGGCAACGGGATCGTGTGCCGCTGGCGCACGGTGATCGAGTTCCGGACGCTCGGCAGGTCGCGACCGGTCTCGTCGCTGACGGTGCGCTCGATGTCGCGCACGATCTCCTCGCCCTCGTCCTCCCGGCCGTGGATGAACAGCCAGCGGGGGCTCTCGGGAACGTTGCGTCGCACGAAGAGCACGCCGAGGGCCAGGATCGCGCCGAGGCCGAAGGCGAGCCGCCAGCCGTACGACGCGTCGATCACCGTCGGGTCGAGCAGCGGGATCGTCAGCAGTGAGCCGCCGGCGGCCCCGACCCAGAACGAGCCGTTGATGGCGATGTCGACGCGGCCCCGGTAGCGGGCCGGGATCAGCTCGTCGATCGCGGAGTTGATGGCGGCGTACTCCCCGCCGATGCCGGTGCCGGTGACGAACCGGCAGGCGTAGTACCACATCGGGTTCATCGAGAACGCCGTGAGCACGGTGCCGATCAGGTAGACGCCGAGGGTCACCATGAACAGCCGCTTCCGGCCGAACCTGTCGGTGAGCTGCCCGAAGAAGAGCGCGCCGAGGCAGGCGCCGGCGACGTAGATCGCGCCGGCGAAGCCCACGCCCCAGCTGCTGAGCCCGATCCCGGTGCTGTCGGGCTTCAGCGCGTCGGTCATCGAGCCGACGATGGTCACCTCGAGACCGTCCAGGATCCACACGGTCCCGAGGCCGACCACGATCAGCCAGTGCCAGCGGGCCCAGGGCAGCCGATCCAGCCGGGCCGGGATGTCGGTGGTGATCTGCCCGGTCTCGACACCGCTCGCCATGTCTCCTCCTCGTGCCACTCAGCCTCATGCCACTCAGCGCCGTGCTGCCGCCACCGGCAGGTCCGGGCTCTGTACCCTGCGCCGCACCCGTCATGCGCGCTGCATGAGTGCTGAGGAGTCAGCCGCGCCTGACCACGACCGCGAGGGTCTGGGTGACGTGGCCCATCGGGTTGAAGGCCTTCAACCTCAGGACGTGACGGCCCACACCCGACGCCGTGGGGCGCCGGTGAGCGTGACCGTGCCGGGCTTCCGGGTCAGCGTCAGGCCGTGCGGAACCCTGCCCCTGACCAGCCTGAACGTGGGCGCGGCGCTCGTGTCGACGATGGTCCCCGCGGCCGGGTAGTAGGTCGCGGAGAGATGGTGCTTCCCGGTGGCGAGACCCGTCGTGGAGCACCGCG
>JAICSK010000116.1 GCA_025936915.1 Nocardioides sp. | reverse complement strand
CTCGTGCTCGTGCACGGTGGTGGTCCGAAGGGCTCGGGGATGCTGACCAAGCTGCGCAAGCTCTCCTCGGTGACGGAGGTCAAGTCGGAGGAGCTGCGGGCCTCGGAGTACCCCGGGTTCGTCGCCGCCGAGGTGCGGGCGCACGGCGCGAGCATCGAGCAGGACGCGGCGGCGGCCCTGGTCCAGGCGGTCGGCCAGGATCTCCGCTCACTCTCGGCCGCGGCCGACCAGCTGGCCAACGACTTCCCGGGCGAGGCGCTGACCGAGGAGAAGGTCAAGCGCTACTTCGGGGGCCGGGCCGAGGCGAAGTCGTTCGCGGTCGCCGACGCCGCGTTCTGGGGTCGCCGTCGACCGGCGCTCGAGGAGCTTCGCTGGGCCATCGACGGCGGCACGGCCCCGGTCCTGGTCACCTCGGCGTTCGCCGGTTCGGCGCGGGGCATCGCCCGTTATCTCTCGGCTCCCCGTGGGATGAAGGAGGCCGACCTCGCTCGTGAGGTGGGCGTGCCCCCGTGGAAGGTGCGAACGATCCGCGACCAGTCGCGCGGCTGGTCCGAGGCGGCGATCGCGCGGGCGATCCGCACCATCGCCCAGGCCGACGCCGACATCAAGGGTGCGGCCAGCGACGCGTCGTACACCCTGGAACGGATGGTGCTGACGGTCACCGGCCTCCGCGACCGGGCGTGAGCGGGAGATCCGGATTTGGGCAGGTCAGCGGCCCGCTGGTAACTTTGACCCTCGCGTGTGCGGCCGGTTCGTGCCGCCCACCCTTCTTCGTGCACCACCTACCAGCAACCCGACCGAAGGCTCATCAGTGGCGAACATCAAGTCCCAGATCAAGCGGAACAAGCAGAACGAGAAGCGTCATCAGCGCAACAAGGCTGTGAAGTCCGAGTTGAAGACCCTCGTCCGCAAGTTCCGTCAGGCGGCCGACGCCGGCGACAAGGACGCCGCGATCGAGGCCAGCCGGGTCGCGTCCCGCAAGCTGGACAAGGCCGTTTCCAAGGGCGTCATCCACAAGAACCAGGCCGCCAACCGCAAGTCGGCCATCATGAAGCGCGCCGCGTCCCTCTGACCGCCGCTCAACTGCCGAGGCGTCGACCCACCGGGTCGGCGCCTTCGTGGTTCCCGGGCATCAGCCCAACCGGCGGGCGACGCCGCTGAGGAGCCGGCGCGACTCGGTACGCCGGAACTCGTTGAGGGTGGGCAACCCGATGTCTGGCGTGCCCCGGGTCGAGCGCCAGGCGAGGTAGCACCCGAACGCCACGAGCCAGCCCGTCACGAGGTCGTCGTCGACGTCCGCCAAGAAGGGCGACCCGGCGAGCGAGGCGTCGAACCAGGGGTCGTCGACGCGTTCGAGGCGCGCCAGCAGCGGGTCGACCCAGCGTGGTCCCACGGCGGCGGCCCCCCAGTCGACGAAGACGATCCGTCCGGGTTCGGGTCGCAGCAGGTTGTCGACGCGGATGTCCCAGTGCAGCAGCTGGGTGGCATCCGACTCGGCCAGAGGCGCCACGAGCTCGCGGAGGAGCGCCGGCCGGGTACCCAACGACGCGGGCAACAGGTCGTCGGCGAGCTCGTCGAGATGCTCGACAGCCCGGCTCCACTCGCGAAAGCGCGCCCTTGCGTCGATCAGACCGGGCAGTCCGATGTCGGTCGCGGTCGGACGGGGAGGGATGTCCACGTCCGCGAGGGCCGTCGAGAGCCGATCTGTCGCCGCCAACAGCTCGGCCATCTGCTCCGCGTCGGCGAGATCCGGGTGGCCGCCGGGCACGTCCTCGAGCAGGAGGGCGACCCAGTCGTCCTCGTCGTACGCCGCCCGCATCGAGGCCCACAGTGGGTTGGTGCCGATCATCGCGAGCACCTCGATCTCCCGGCGGAACAGCACCGGGGAGTCGGGGTTGAGCTCGGACCCCACCGCCTTGACGAAGGCCCGGCGGCCGTCGGCCGACACCACCCGGGTCGCGCAGCCGGGGGACATGCCACCGAGCTGCTCCTCCCACGACACGACCGGCGAGCCCAGCGACTCATCCACCCACTGCCGCACCCGGGCCGGCACGCCGGAGTAGGGCAGGCGTACGCCGACAGCGGGCGGGCGGGTCACCGCCAGCCCCGCCGTTCGCTCAGCCAGTCCCAGACGACCTCGCCCTGCCATCGCTGGGCGTCGCGGATGTGGGGCGACGTCGGCGGTACGGGTTCGGCGGCACTGACCAGGAAGTAGCCGGTGATCAGGGCCAGCATCCGGTCGATGTGCTCGGCCGGCACGTCGTGCAGCAGGAGACGGGTCGCGATGACTGCCTCGACGTCGAGGCCGTCCCCTCGGGGTCCGATCAGCATGAAGAGGGAGTCCAGCCAGCGAGCTCCCGCGATCGGCCAGTTCCAGTCGCAGAAGAGCGCGCGCCCGTCGGCGGTCAGCAGTGTGTTGTCGTCGCGGACGTCGACGTGGACCAGGGTGTCCCCTCCGATCACGCCGGCGAACCCCGTCGCCAGGTCGGCCGCCTCGTCGGCGTGCGGGAGCGCCTGACGCGACCGCACCGTGTCCCAGTACGCCGGCCAGGCGGCGAACTCCTCGGTGCCCGGAGTGAGGTCGAGCCCCTCGGGTGCCGGGGTGAGCACCTCGGCAACGGTCTCCAGTGCGTCCAGACACCGGTCGAGCTCGTCCGCCCGCCAGGGACGTCGAGGGGCACGGGCGTCGACGTACTCGATCCCGAGCACCAGCCAGTCGGTGTCGATCGTCCAGAGCAGCCGGGGCGCCGGGACCGTGTCCGGGAGCGCCCGCAGCTTGCGCGCCTCCTCGCGATAGGACTCGGCGAACGGGCGTTGAGCCGCGTTCGAGGCCGCCTTCACGAAGTGCCGCGAGCCGTCCGCACAGGTGAGCACCGACGCGAACCCGGGGGTGAACCCACCGCGCTGGGATGCCGCCTCGACGACCGGGGAGCCGCATCTCTCCTCGATCTGGGCCCGTACGCCGGGTGGCAGGTGCGCCCACTCGAGCCGGCGCGCGGTCCGGCCGTGGGGGATGGTCGTCGGGATGGAGGCCACGGCGTCATCCTCACGCAGTCGACGCCGGGCGCGGGACGCGGCGTACGGTGAACGGATGACCGACCGCGACACCGCGCTCGCCGTGCTCGCCCGCGGGCTCGACCAGGCCGAGGCGCTGCTCGGCTCGGTCGAGGGGGCCGACCTCGACGCGCCGACGCCCTGCCACGACTGGACCACCGCCGAGCTGGTCGACCACCTGGTCGCCGCGCCACGCAAGTTCGCGCAGATGGTGCGCGGCGAGGAGGTCGACTGGTCGGCCCCGACGCCGCACGTCGGCGACGACCGCGCGACGGTGTTCCGCGGCGCGGCCGACCAGCTGATGGAGGCGTGGGAAGGAGCCGGCGGCGCCCCGACCGGACCCGACTGGCAGTCGGCGGAGATCGCGGTCCACACCTACGACCTCGCGACCGCCCTGGGCCGGCCGACCGCCGATCTCGATGCCGAAGTCGCCGAACGCGGACTCGTCTACATGCAGGCCAACCTCACCGCCGACAACCGCGGCGAGGTGTTCCGCCCGGAGCAGCCCGCACCGGACGGAGCGGACGCCTACCAGCGGATCGCGGCCTTCGCCGGCCGGACGGTCACACCGAGTCGATGATCGCCTTGCGGCGCTCGTCGTACTCCTGCTGAGTGACCATGCCCCCGTCGAGCAGGGTCTTCAGCGCCTCCAGTCGTGACGACGCCGTCTGTGGCGGTGCGGCCGGTGTCGCGGGAGCAGCTGCGTCGGGCTGGGTCCGCCCGCGCAGGCTCGAGGCGACGTAGGTCGCATCGAGCCCGTTGTCGGTGAGCAGCGTGATCCCGGTCGCGACGTTCGGGTCCATCCCCGACTGCCGGGCCAGCTGGCGGGCCGTCGACACCTTCCAGATCGTGATCCCGATGCCGACGAACAGCGCGAGCACGAACAGGGCCACGAACCCGCCGGGGATGCCGCCACCCGGCCCGCCGGCGAGTCCCCCGTCGTCCGGCCAGGAAGCCACCCACTGGCCGTTCACCTTGGTGCAGGTGGGTGGCTCACCGTTGTGGTTCACGGCCTGGTCCATGCACTGCTGGAGGCTCCCGCCCGCGGCGTACGACGGTCCGACGAGCGCGAGCAGGAGCAGCGGGACGGCCCCCGTCACCGCCGCGAGCCTGCCGTGCAGTCGTGACATGACCGGATCGTAGATCGGCATCGGTCCTGTGGGGAGTCTTCGGCGAGGTTCAGGCGGCGAGTCGTTCCAGCGCCCGGAGGTCGTGGACGATGATCCGGCCACGGCGGAGCTCGATCACCCCGTCGTCGACGATGCGCTGGAGCACCTGGTTGACCGACGGACGCGCGCCGCCGACGAGCTGGCTGAGCTCGTCCTGGGTCAGCGGGATCGTCACCTCGGGCGACGAGGTGCGGTAGATCCCCGCCAGCGCCGAGAGCCGGCGTACGACGCGCCGCTCGAGGCTGTCGTACATCGCCTCCACGACCTGGGCGGAGAGCTCGTCGACCCTCCGGGCCAGGATGCTCGAGACGAGCTGTTCCAGGCGCGGATTGCGGTCACGGAGGTCCCGGAACACCGCGGCCGGGATGCTGAGCGTGCGCACCGGCTCGAGCGCGACGATGCTGGCCGTCCGACGTGGATCCTCCCGCCCCAGCAGCGACACCTCACCGAAGTGCTCGTCCGGACCGAGGATGTTGACGATCGCACTCTCACCGGACGGCGTGGTCACCCGGACCGCGGCCCGGCCGTCGAGCACGATGTGGAACGAGTCGGCGACATCGCCCTCCTGCACGACCATGTCGCGCCGGCCGTAGGTGTTGACCTTGCCCGCCCGGAGCAGGAGCTTGGCGTCCGCATCGGGGAGCGACTTCAGAACCTGGGGCACCCTCACGTCCGTCAGTCAATCAGTACGGTTGCGCCATGACGACTGCTCCCGGGGTCGACCCCGCACTCGGCCGCTGTGTCGAGGCCACGCGCGCCCTGTTCGGTGCCGCCGCGTGCTCGATCGCCCTGGTCGACGACGACGGCGCGACCCTGGAGTTCGTCGCCTCCGACGGGGAGGGGGCGGACGCGATCGTCGGGGTGACCATCCCGGTCAGTCGCGGCATCGCCGGCTGGGCCGCCATGTCCGGTCAGCCCATCGCCGTCCGCGACGTCCAGAGCGATGCGCGGTTCGCCCGCGACGTGGCCGAGTCGACGCACTACGTGCCGAACGCGATCTACGCCGCGCCGATGATCGACGCGGCAGGGGAGGTGCTCGGCGTCGCCTCGGTTCTCGATCCCGACGTCGAGGAGGCCAGCGACTGGACCCTGAACGTGCTCGGGACGATGGCCGGACTGATGGCACTGGTCGCCACGGCCACTTCCGGGGGCGACCCGCAGGAGCGCCCGTTGGCCGGACTCGGCAGCGACGTGCTCCGCCTGGTGGAGTCCTGGCAGGGCTCCGACCACGGCGGGTCGGCGTGAGCAACGCCCCGGCCTGGTCGGGTGCCTTCGACCGGGGTTCGCTCCAGGACGTCGTCGGGCTGCCGATCGCCGACGTCCGCGCGTGGGCCTTCGGCGGCGCCACCGGCGCCGGGGTCAAGGTCGCGGTCGTCGACAGCGGTGTGGACGCCGGGCATCCTCGCGTCGGCGGGATCGCCGGCGCGATCGCGTTCGAGCTCGATCCCGCCGCCGAGCTCGGGTACGTCGAGCGGGAGGGCGCGCACGAGGACCTCGTCGGCCACGGCACGGCCTGCGCGGCGATCATCCGGGCGCTCGCGCCGGACGTCGAGATCCACTCCGTCCGGGTGCTCGGGGCCAACCTGAAGGGCCGCGGTGCCCTGCTGCACGCCGGCGTCGCGTGGAGCGTCGACCACGGCATGCACGTCGCCAACCTGTCTCTCTCGAGCAAGTCCGACACGATGTTCGGGCCGCTGCACGAGATCGCCGACGAGGCCTACTTCTCCGGGACCGTCCTGGTCTGCGCGGCCAACAACCTGCCGGGCCCGACGTACCCCTCGCAGTACGCCTCGGTCGTCTCGGTGGCCGCCCGCCCCGGCCACGAGGAGATGGCGCTCGCCTACAACGCCCATCCGCCGGTCGAGTTCGGGGCCCGCGGGATCGACGTCGACGTGGCCTGGGCCGACCACGGGTCGATCACCGCGACCGGCAACAGCTTCGCCGCGCCACACGTCACCGGGATGGTCGCGCTGATGCGCAGCAAGCACCCCTGGCTGACGCCGTTCCAGGTCAAGGCCGTGCTCCAGGCCGCCAGCATCAACAGCATCTCCGGCTGAGGTCGCCGGCGTTCGGGTTGTGTCATCCGGTTGACAGACCGAGTCCGGGGTACGGAGGCAGAGTGTCTCCCGGATCGAGAGCCTCCGCAGGCCGGCCGGGGGGACCGGCCAGCGGATGAAGCGGGGACACGGGGGGATGCACGCGGCGAGAGGGCCCAGGGTGGTAGGGCCTTCTCGCCGCGCATCGTGCGTGGGCTCGTGGACACGCGCACGCCCGGAGACGGCGTACGACGAATCCGGACGCGGCCGCCTCGCGTGAAAGAATTGCCGCGACCGACTCCACCCGCTCCTGCGAAGGTGTGCCGTGCCCATCCCCTCCGCGCCCGCGCCGGGTCGTACCGACCCCGCGGTCCTCCGGAACTTCTGCATCATCGCCCACATCGACCACGGCAAGTCGACGCTGGCCGACCGGATGCTGCAGCTGACCGGCGTCCTCGACGAGCGGAGCGCACGCGCGCAGTACCTCGACCGGATGGACATCGAGCGCGAGCGCGGCATCACCATCAAGAGCCAGGCCGTCCGGATGCCGTGGACCGTCCCGGCGGGCAACGAGCAGGGCGCCGAGCCCGGCACCTACGTGCTCAACATGATCGACACCCCGGGCCACGTCGACTTCACCTACGAGGTGTCGCGGTCGCTCGCGGCGTGCGAGGCCGCCGTGCTCCTCGTCGACGCCGCCCAGGGCATCGAGGCGCAGACGCTGGCCAACCTCTACCTCGCGCTCGGCGCCGACCTCCACGTCATCCCCGTGCTGAACAAGATCGACCTGCCCAGCGCCAACCCCGAGAAGTACGCCGAGGAGCTCGCCCACGTCATCGGCTGCGACCCGGCTGACGTGCTGCGGGTCAGTGCGAAGACCGGTGAAGGCGTCCCGGCCGTGCTCAACGAGATCGTCAAGCAGACGCCGCCGCCGGTCGGCGACGCGGACGCGCCGCCGCGCGCCCTGATCTTCGACTCGGTGTACGACACCTACCGCGGTGTGGTCACCTACGTGCGGGTGATGGACGGCAAGCTCAGCCACCGCGACCGGATCAAGATGATGTCGACCGGCGCGGTCCACGAGATGCTCGAGGTCGGCGTGATCAGTCCCGAGCCGGTCAAGGCCGGCGACCTGGGTGTCGGCGAGGTGGGCTACCTGATCACCGGCGTGAAGGACGTGCGCCAGTCACGCGTGGGCGACACCGTGACCAGCCAGCACCACGGGGCCACCACGCCGTTGGGTGGCTACCAGCACCCCAACCCCATGGTGTTCGCCGGGCTGTACCCGATCGACGGCGACGACTACCCCGACCTCCGCGAGGCGCTCGACAAGCTCCAGCTCAACGACGCCGCGCTCACCTACGAGCCCGAGACCTCCGGGGCACTCGGCTTCGGCTTCCGCTGCGGGTTCCTGGGCCTCCTCCACATGGACATCGTCCGCGAGCGGCTCGAGCGTGAGTCCGACCTCGACCTGATCTCGACGGCTCCCAACGTCGTCTACGAGGTGGTGATGGAGGACGGCACGGTCCACACGGTCACCAACCCCAGCGAGTACCCGGACGGCAAGATCGCCGAGGTCCGCGAGCCGGTCGTCCGGGCCACCATCCTCGCCCCCAGCGACTACATCGGGACGATCATGGAGCTCTGCCAGACCAAGCGCGGCTCCCTGCTGGGCATGGACTACCTCTCCGCCGACCGGGTCGAGATGCGCTACACCCTGCCGATGGGCGAGATCGTGTTCGACTTCTTCGACCAGCTGAAGTCGCGGACCAAGGGTTATGCGTCGCTCGACTACGAGCTCGCCGGGGAGCAGACCGCCGACCTGGTCAAGGTCGACATCCTGCTCCAGAGTGAGCCGGTCGACGCGTTCTCCGCGATCGTCCACCGCGACGAGGCGTATTCCTACGGCGTGATGCTGGCCGGGAAGCTCAAGGAGCTGATCCCGCGGCAGCAGTTCGAGGTGCCGATCCAGGCCGCGATCGGGGCGCGGGTGATCGCCCGTGAGAACATCCGAGCACTGCGCAAGGACGTGCTCGCCAAGTGCTACGGCGGAGACATCACCCGCAAGCGCAAGCTGCTGGAGAAGCAGAAGGAGGGCAAGAAGCGGATGAAGATGGTCGGCCGGGTCGAGGTGCCGCAGGAGGCCTTCATCGCCGCTCTCTCGACCGGCGCGGCGGGCGAGAAGTCCGGCAGGAAGTGACCGCGCGGGCGGTCGCCGTCGTCGTACGCGGCCACAAGCTGCTGGTCGTCGCCGGGCACAAGGGGCGGTACGCCGTGCTCCCGGGCGTTGCCGTCGCGCCCGGCGAGACACCGGAGCAGGCGGTCGTGCGCGAGCTGGCCGACGGGTGGTCGCTGACGGGCACGGCCGTACGGCGTCTCTTCGAGCGCGACCATGACGGGGTGGCGGCGTCGTACGTCATGGTCGAAGCGCCCGACGGTGATCCCGAGGCGCGCGACCAGCAGGCCCTGTGGGCCACGGCCGGGGAGCTGCCGCTGCTCGGCCTGTTGCCGGAGGGGATCGGCGACCGGGTCACCGAGGCGGTGTGGCCGCTCCGGGCCGACGTCGCGGCCGACGACGACTGGCCGGCCCTCGAGCGGTTGTGGCAGCTCTACCAGCACGACCTGTCGGAGTTCCGGCACAGCGCGCCCGACGCCCACGGGTTCTTCAACGCGGGCCGACTCCCGGCGTATCGGGGCGACGACCACCGCATCGCCTACCTCGCGCGGCTCGGCGACGTGCCGTGCGGCTTCGCGCTGGTGCGGCTGGGCGTTCGGAGGGACCGCCGGACGATGGGGGAGTTCTTCGTGACCCGCTCGTCGCGTGGTCGCGGCATCGCGGCGGCGTTCGCCCGCGAGGTCCTCATCCGTCACCCGGGGCCGTGGCTGGTGCCGTTCCAGAACGAGAACCCCCGCGCCGCGGCCTTCTGGCGACGCCTCGCCGCGGACGCGCTCGAGGACGTCTCCGAGGCGACGTACGCCGTGCCCGGCAAGCCGCACCTGCCGCCCGACGTCTGGCTCACCGGCACGGTCACGCCACGGCAGGGTGGCCGGCCGGTGCGGCTCGCCGGCGACGGCCACGCAGGCAGCGTGCGAGGAGTGCCTGGATGAGTCATCTGACTCGTCCACGTCATTGATGGGCAGCCCATGGGTGTATCCGCGAGGGCGTGGGTCCACGCCCCGCCGGCCACCAACCGGATGGCTCCCACCACTCAGCGCGGCGGCCGTCCTCTCGCGAGGAGCTCGGCAGAGGCGGTACCCACCTCGGTCCAGGCTCCGCCCAGCCGGATGACCGCGAGCGCCGAGGTCGGCATCGGCACCCACTGCCCGAGCAGGAGCTCGGTGAGGTCCTCGAGACCCGGGTTGTGGCCGACCAGGACGACCGAGTGTGTGTCATCGGCCAGCTCATGGATGACCCGCAGGAGCTCGTTCGCGGACGCGGCGTACACCCGGTCGTCGAGCCGTGTCGGGGGCGGATGGTCGAGCTCGGCCGCCGCCAGCTCCCAGGTGCGTGCGGCGCGCTCGGCCGGTGAGACCAGGGCGAGGTCGAGGTGCGGGAGGTGCTCCGCGAGCCAGCGGCCGGCCTCCGGCGCCTGGCGGCGTCCTCGCTGCGCGAGGGGTCGCAGTCGATCGGGCTCGCCACCGGACCAGTCGGACTTCCCGTGCCGGAGCAGGACGAGGGTGCGCGTGGTCATGCCCGGGCGACCGTCACGCTCGAGAGGGAGATGTCCAGAGCCGCCGACAGCGCCGCGACAGGAGCGTCGAGCTCGGCCTTGCGCGGCTTGCGAGCACCGGCGAACGACGACACGGCGACCGCCTTCGAACGCCCGGTGCCCTCGATCCGCCAGTAGCCGCCGATCCTGCCGTCGACGAGCAGCGGCGCGAGCATGAAGCCGTTGCTCTTGTTCCACATGCGCTCGTGGTCGGCCGGCGTGACGAAGCGGTCGCGCGCCTTCGGGTCGTAGCCGCACAGCACCGCGTCGAACTCCGGGAGCAGCCGCACACCCGGCACCTCGCGCGGGGGCGCCGAGCCGGGGACGTCGGCGTACGCCTGACCGTCCGGACCGTCGTTCCAGGTCAGGTCGAGCCGGCCGAGGAGCTCGTCGACCTGGCGCAGGCCGAGCCCCGACCACCAGGCGACGTCGCGGCGACTGCTCGGCCCGTACGACGCCACGTGGAGTCTCACCGCCTCGACCAACGGGTCATCGGGGACCGCAAGCTCGGTCAGCACCGACGCAGCCGTGCGATAGCCCGCGGCACCCTGCCCGGACCAGGGGCCGGCGAGCGGACGCCGCAGCAGGCCGCCGTGACCGAACGTCAGGTAGCGACCCAGCCCGCGGTCGACCGCGTCGGGGATCGTCTCGTCGTGGGCGGCGAGCCACGCGCGGAGGTGGTCGAGGAGCTCGTCCGGGCTGCGCCAGGCGTCGGCCGCGAACTCCTCGGTGGCCTTCCAGAGCTGCTCCACGTCGGAGTGTCCGAGTGGCAGGTGACGGGTCCAGACCCCGCGCTGACCGACCCGGGTGGTCGCGTCGAGGAGTGCGTGGTGGGCGGCGGTCGAGGTGTGGACCGTGCCGCGGATGGTGCTGCCACGCACGATCGCATGCGACTCGTAGGCGTCGGTGATCGCCTCGTGGGTGACGCCCGGGCGGCGCGCGCCCAGCCCGACGTACGGCGAGCGGGCGGTCTGCGACTGGATCGGCCCGATCAGGCGTACGGTCTCGGTGGCGGCGGCGGCATCGAGACCTCTCACCTCGGGGAACTGCCGGGCCAGGCTGAGGCCTCGGAGGTCGTCCCAGTCGTACGCCGCCACGGCACCACCGTAGGGGTGGTCACCGACCCTCGTGCCACGATGGCACGCGTGACCATCGTGCTGCCGGAGGGTCTGGAGGAGCAGCGCGAGCTCGGGCAGGACTGGGCGGCGTGGCTCGACCGCCTCCCGCGGCTCTTCTCCGACATCGTCGCCGAGTGGGAGCTGACCCGCGACGGCGACGACCTCTGGCACGGCTTCTGCTCCCTGGTCGCCCCGGTACACACCGCCCAGGGCGAGGCGGCGGTGCTCAAGGTCAGCTTCGACGGCGACTCGGAGTCGGAGCACGAGGCCCTCGCGCTCCAGCACTGGCACGGTGACGGCGTCGTCCGGCTGCTCCGGGCAGATCCGCACCGGCGGGCGCTCCTGCTCGAGCGGCTGCACCGCCGCGACCTCACCGAGATGTGGGACCTCGAGGCGTGCGAGATCGTCGCCGGCCTCTACCCGCGGCTGCACCGTCCGGCGCTCCCGCAGCTGACCGCCGTGACGTCGTACGTCGAGAGGTGGCTGGACGACCTCGCGGGTCAGCCGCGCGACATCCCGATCCCGCGCCGCATGGTCGAGCAGACGCTGTCGCTGGGTCGCGACCTGGTTGCCGACCCCGCGAGCGTCGGCGTGATCATCCACGGCGACCTGCACTACGAGAACGTGCTCGCCGCCGACCGCGAGCCGTGGATCGTGATCGACCCCAAGCCGATGTCGGGCGACGCGCACTACGAGCCCGCGCCGATGCTGTGGAACCGCTGGGAGGAGATGGCCGACGACCTCCGGGCCGGCGTACGGCGTCGCTTCCATACGCTGGTCGACGCAGCCGGCCTCCACGAGGCCCGGGCGCGCGACTGGGTCGTCGTCCGGATGATCCTCAACGCCAACTGGTCGGTCCAGGACGCCCAGGCAGCCGGACGGTCGCTGCACGAGGGGGAGCGCGACTGGATCACCCGGTGCATCGCCATCGGCAAGGCGGTCCAGGACTGACGGCCTCGGATCACTAGAGTTGTCCTCATCGGCGGACGAGGGAGCGTACGGGTGAGCATCGACCCCGTGGTGATCGACAAGCGCCCACGGTCGCTGGTGCACATGTTCCTCCGGCGGGTGG
>JAICSK010000073.1 GCA_025936915.1 Nocardioides sp. | reverse complement strand
GCGGAGCGGATCGAGGTCTCGGCGGCGTTGATCGCGGCGGCGACATCGGCCGCGGAGTCGGCGGCGGGTACGGCGATCTTGGCGGCGACGAGGAGCTCGTCGGGACCCAGGTGCATGGTCTTGAGGTGGACGACGCGCTCGATCCCGTCGGTGCCGGCGAGGGCCGCGACGATCCGGCGTTCGGCAACGGCCGAGGCCGACTCCCCGATCAGCAGGCTCTTGGTCTCGATCGCGAGGATCACGGCCACGGCCACGAGCAGCATGCCGATCAGGGCCGTCCCGATCACGTCGAACCACAGGTTGCTCGCGAGCAGCGAGAGCCCCACCCCGAGGAGCGCGAACACCAGGCCGCACAGCGCGGCGAAGTCCTCGAGCAGGATCACCGGCAGCTCCGGCTCCTTGGCGCGGCGGACGAACTCGACGTACGACGCCCCTCCCCTCACCCGGTCGGTCTCGCGGATGGCGGTGCGGAACGAGACGCTCTCCATCACGATCGCCGCGACCAGCACGACGATCGGCACCCACGCCCACCGGCTGTCGAGGAGCGAGTCGTCGGGGTGGCCGTGGGTGACGTGGAGCTCGTGCGCCTTGTGGTAGGCCTCGTACAGCGCGAACAGCCCGCCGACGCTGAACAGCACGATCGAGACGACGAACGCGTAGACGTAGCGCTCACGCCCGTAGCCGAACGGGTGCTCCTCGGTCGGGCGTCGCCCGGCGCGGCGTCCCCCGAGGAGGAGCAGTCCCTGGTTCCCCGAGTCGGCGACCGAGTGGATCGCCTCGGCCAGCAGCGACGACGCACCCGTGAGCAGGAACGCCAGGAACTTGGTGACGGCGATCCCGGTGTTCGCCAGGAGTGCCGCGACGACCGCCTTGGTGCTGCCTTCGGTGGACATGCGCCGCAGGGTATCGGGGTCAACCCGACCCGTTCCCCGCCCGAGCAGGCAGTGCCAGGAGCACGACGACGCCCGCCAGGCCGACCAGCCCCGATGCCACGTCGAGCATCCCGACCACGCCGAGCCACTCGGCTCCGATGCCGCCGACCACGGCTCCGAGCAGGCTGGCCAACCAGATCGTGGCCTGGAGTGTGCCGAAGACGCGGCCGCGGTACGGCTCCGGCACCCGCTGCTGAGCCAAGGTGTCGACACCGACCGACGACCCCACGGCGACTGCTCCCGCGACGGCACTGAGTGTCACGGCCACCGCCACGACCGGGACGTTGAACCGGACGAGCAGCATGACCGCGGCGACGACCGAGCCGCCGCCGCAGAGCAGGCGCGGTGACAACCGCGCACCGACCGAGCCGACGACGAGCGACCCGGCGATCCCGGACGCGGAGTGGACCGTCTTCAGCAACGCATACACTCCGGGCCCGCCTCCCAGCACGTCGCGGACCCAGGCGGCCTGCAGCGGGTCGAGCATCGTCCCGCCGAAGGTCATCAGCGCGAAGACCACGAACAGGACCGCGATCGGCCGCTCCCCCCGGACGAGTCTGATCCCCTCTCGCCACTCGACGAAGAACCGTCCGGCTTCCCCAGTGTCCGCGGGCACGGCGCCTCGGGTCCTCATCAGCGCCACCAGGACGGCTGCCACCACGAACGAGCCGGCGTCGGCGACCGTCACCGCCCCGAGCCCACCGACGGCGTAGACGACAGGACCGAGCGCGAGTCCGCCGAGCCTGCCGACGCGGTTGTTCAGCGCGTTGAGGGCGTTCGCCGCGACCAGCTCGTCGGAGCCGACCAGCGTGGGCAGCAGGGAGTTCTCGGCGGGCATCGAGAACGCCGACAGCGCCGACTGGGCGGCCGCCACGGCGTACACGACCGGTAAGAACGACTCGTCGGCGACGAAGCCGAGGAGGCCGAGGACGACCAGGCCCTGCTGCAGGTTCACGGCGACCAGCAGCCGGCGCCGGTCCCAGCGGTCGACCAGGACGCCGGCGATCGAGCCGAGCACGATGCCCGGCGCGAGCTCGGCGACGGTCATCCCGGCCGTGGCGACGGTCGAGCCGGTGCGGACGTACACGACGTACGGGAGCACCGCGAACAGCAGCCAGTCGCCCGCCACCGAGACGAGACCACCCCAGAAGAGAAGGGCGAAGTCGCGGTGGCGGAGTACCCCGATCACACCGACGCGACGACGCCCAGCGGGCGTACGGTCGCGTCGTCGACGAGCAGCTCGACCCGGTCACCCGACGCCTCGTCCCGCACGCCGATGACCAAGGCAGGACGTCCCGCATAGTCGGTCCGTCCCGTCGGTACGGCGTGGGCTCGTGGGCGGCGGGCCCGCAGCGCCCGCGTCTCGGGGCACGTCAGCGCCAGGCCGAGCAAGGACGTCGAGAGCACCTCTCCGCACGCTGTACAGGAAGCGTGCCATCCCCGACCCACGCGTGGGTCCTCGTAGGGCCGGTCGTAGGTGCGGACGTCGACGGATGCTCCGCAGCGTGTGCAGGAGGCCCGCCCCGCCGCGATGGCGTCCGGCCACCACGCGTGCGACCACGCGGCCATCCGCGCGAGCACGGCACTCGGACGACTGACCGCCGTCAGGTGCGGACGCAGCGCCGGGTTGTCCATCGACCACGAGGACGACAGGCCGCCGGGGTCACAGCGGTCGCACCTCGCCTGAACCACGCCTGCCCGAGGGTCGCGCCGCATGCTGGACGAGGCCGATCCACAGATCGCGCACGCGACCCGGATCGTGCGCCACGCGACCCCGTGCCTCGTGACCCAGGCCTGTGCCACCGGCTCGTCCCGGAGGTCGGTCTCGAGCAGCTGTCGGATCCGGGCGCGGCCGCGGGTCAGCCGCATCGACACCGCCTCGGGAGAGAGCCGCAACCGCTGGGCGATGTCGGTCGTGCCCAGCTCGTCGGCGTAGCGCGCGACCAGCGCGACGCGCGTCTCGGCCGGGAGCAGCCCCAGCGCGCGGTCGAGCAGGTCGGCGAGCTCCTCCTTCTCCAGCAGGTCGGACAGCTCGTCGCGCTCGGTGAACGACGGGTGCTCCGGCGGGAGCTCCGCGCTCAGCTCCTGGCTGCGCCGCCGTGCGCCGGCCACCCGCCACCGACGGCACACGTGCCGCGCGATCGCGTCGAGCCAGGGACTGCTGCCCGACGGATCGACCAGCCGGTCGCGGATCCGCCACGCCTCCAACAACGTCTCCTGAGCGAGGTCGTCGGCAGCAGTGGGGTCACCCGTGATCCGGGCACACAGGCGCGTCACCCGACGCACCTCCGCCTCGGACCACCAGTCGTCAGACTCCACGAGCGCCCCCTCGGGCGTCAGTATCTCCACACCGGCAGATCGCCGTACACGATCGGCGGACAACGCCGTTCCTCGACGAGCTGGTCAGTCGTCGACGAGCCCGAGACGGAGGTACTCCGCGGCGTACCGCCCCGTGAGCACCATCGACGCATACCGCGCCACCTCCGTGGTGGCCTCGGTGGTCACCGTCTCCACGCGGACGCCGTGCTGGTCGGCCGCCGCCTGGAGCCGGCCACGGTCCTCGCGGACGACGGGGTCGTCGGCACCGTCGTCGAAGATCATCAACAGCGGGCGCGGCTCGGAGCCGCCCTCGGCGAACGGGTCGTCGAACACGTCCCGCGGCCGGGCGGCCTCGATCAGCGGCAGCAGGTGCTCGGCATCCCCGGCGACCGCCGACCGGCCGGACGCCCGCCGGATCGTCTCCGACACCCGGCGCGCCGCCCGAGCGGCGAGGCTCGACCCGCCCCAGACGACCGGGTTGGTGTCGGCGAGCGTGATGGCGAGCATCTTCCCGGGGTTGACCGCCAGGTCGCGGTGGGGCGAGCACGCGAGGGCGACGTCGTCGAGGGCGGTCGCGACGTCGGCGTGGTCGGCGCGGGGGCCCAGCCCGACCTGGTCGAGGTACTCCAGAACCACGACCGCCGTCGCCAGCTGGTCGCGGGTCACGGTCGGCACGATCGTCGACCAGCGCCCCTCGGCGTGCTGGGCGACCAGGGAGCCCTCGGGACACGCGACCACGACCTGGCACCCGCGCCGTACCGCCTCGGCGACGGCCGCCGCCGTCCCCCGGTCGGAGCCGTCGGGGGCGAGGACGACGACCAGGTCGAGACCACCGGCCCACCCGGGCAACGCCGGTCCGGGCCAGGCCACGAAGGGCACCGGGCACCACGGCTCCAGCACCGCACGGAGCAGGCGCGAGTCGGGACCGGCGGCGACGATCGCCCGTGGCCGGTCGGCGGTGCGCGCGGTAGCGACCGCGGCGGCGATCCCGGCCTCGGACTCGGCGGCCTCGCGGCGTACCCGGGCCCCCGACTCGGCCAGCTCCCGGAGCCTGGCGTCGGCGGCTTCCAGCGCGAACTCGTCGTCGAGCCGCGACTCGTCGAACCAGGTGGTCATGCCGGTCTCAGCCCGGCCTGCGGGCCTCGTCGACGAGCAGCACGGGGATGTCGTCGCGCACCGGGTAGGCCAGTCCGCAGCTCTGGCAGACGAGCTCCTCGCCGACGGGCTCGAGCAGCCCGTGGTCGTCCGGGCAACGGATGATCTCCATCAGCTTGGGGTCGAGGTTCATCTCTCCTACTTCCTGATCAGGGCGAGGACGTCGTCGCGGACACGGGTCATGGTCTCGTCGTCGGCGCCCTCGACGTTGAGGCGCAGCAACGGCTCGGTGTTGGACGGCCGGACGTTGAACCACCAGTCGTCGGTGGTGACCGTGAGGCCGTCGAGGTGGTCGACGGCGGCGCCGGCCGTCCCGGCGTACGCCGTCTCGACTGCGGCGAGGGTGGCGGCCGGGTCGGCGACCTCGGAGTTGACCTCCCCGCTCAGCGAGTACCGCTGGTAGTCGGCGAGCAGCGCCGACAGTGGCCCGTCCGACTCCGCCAGGGCTCCCAGGGTGTGCAGCGCCGCGAGCATCCCGGAGTCGGCCCGCCAGAAGTCGCGGAAGTAGAAGTGTCCACTGTGCTCGCCGCCGAAGACCGCGTCGGTCTCGGCCATGGTGGCCTTGATGTAGGAGTGCCCGACCCGGGTGCGGACGGGGGTGCCGCCGAGCTCGGCGACCAGCTCCGGCACCCGTCGGCTCGTGATCAGGTTGTGGATCACCGACGCTCCGGGCTCCTTGGCCAGCTCGCGAGCGGCGATCAGCGCGGTCAGGGTCGAGGGCGACACGGCCCGCCCGAGCTCGTCGACCACGAAGCAGCGGTCGGCGTCGCCGTCGAACGCCAGGCCGAGGTCGGCACCCTCTGCCTCGACCCGTTTCTGCAGGTCGACCAGGTTCTCCGGCTCGATCGGGTTGGCCTCGTGGTGGGGGAACGTGCCGTCGAGCTCGAAGTACATCGGCACCAGCTCGACCCCTCCGTCGTCGGTGCAGCCGATCCGCTCGAACACCACCGGCGCGGTCAGGCCGGCCATCCCGTTACCGGCATCGGCCACCACCTTGAGCCGGCGCCCCTCGACCGGGGCGAGCGCCAGCAGGTGGGCGGCGTACGCCTCGAGGACGTCGCGCCGGGTGATCGTCCCGGGGATGACGGCCGGGGCCGGCTGCGGCTCGGTGACCGCGTCGCGGATCGCGAACAGGCCGGTGTCGGCCCCGATCGGCTGCGCTCCGGCGCGGCACAGCTTGATCCCGTTGTACGCCGCGGGGTTGTGGCTGGCGGTGAACATCGCTCCCGGTGCGTCGAGGTCGCCGGAGGCGAAGTACAGCTGGTCGGTGGAGGCCAGCCCGATCATGACCACGTCGGCGCCGGCGTCGGCCGCGCCGGCCGCGAACGCCGCCGCCAAACCGGGCGAGCTGGGGCGCATGTCGTGGCCGACGACGATCCGCGTCGCGCCGACCACGCGGACGAACGCCCCTCCGGTACGGCGGGCGAGCTCCTCGTCGACCTGGTCGGGCACCGTGCCCCGCACGTCGTAGGCCTTGAAGACGGCGTGGGTGTTCGCCCGGTCGGTCGTCGGCACAGTCGGAGCCTAACGAGCCGTCGGTCCGTGGCCGCTCGTCAGTCCGAGGTCAGCACCCGCAGGTGGCCGCGACGGGCGGTCTCACGGCCTGCCCCGGTCGGTACGGTGTCGCCGGGTGACCGGGTCGCCTCGACCAGAGGTCGTCCGGCCTCGCGGACCGCGTCGGCCAGTGCCAGCAGGTCGTCCTGCGACGGCGGGAGCGTGCTCGGGTCCGGCGCGAGCCGGAGCACCTCCCAGCCCCGCGGCGCCGAGAGGCGCTCACCGTGGCGATCGCAGAGGTCGTAGGAGTGCGGCTCGGCGTACGTCGCGAGCGGGCCCACCACCGCGGTCTGGTCGGCGTACACGTAGGTGAGCGTCGTGACCGCGGGGCGATCGCACGCGGTGCGCGAACAGCGCCGGGCGGGACTCACGGCGCCGACGGTACCCCCGGCGTCGCGGAACGCCGTTGAGCCACGCGGGTCGACTAACGTCGGCGCCGTGAGCACGCCGGCACCCACGTCACCGCGTCCGCGCCGCCGGGTGCGCGACCGGCGCGGCCGGGGCATGCGCGGACCGGCCATCACGCCGTCCCTGCCCGGACGACCCGAGCTGCCGACCCGCGGCGAGCGTTTCGACGAGCTGGTGCTCGACACCGTCCGCGACATCGACACCCGCTGGCAGGAGCGGCTGGGACTGGTCGAGTACGCCGTCGAGGACACGCCGCAGCTCCCCGACGACTGGACCGGCGAGACCGTGCCGCTCGCCTCCCTCGTCCGCGGCCACGGCACCACGCCCACCAAGCTGGTCGTGTTCCGGCGGCCGATCGAGCACCGGTGCGAGACCCGCGCCGACCTCGAGGCGATGGTGCTGACCGTGCTGGTCGAGCAGGTCGGCGAGCTCCTGGGGATCGACCCCGAGGACGTCGACCCGCGCTACACCCGCGACGACTGACGCGACCGTCAGGTCAGACCGTCAGTTCGGCCCGTCAGTTCGGCCCGTCAGTCCGGCCCGTCAGCTCAGACCGGGCTGGATCTGCGGCACCAGCCCCTGGGTGAGCAGCTCGTGCAACGGGATGACCGAGGCGCCGTCGCCGGTGAGGACCACGGACCCCTGGATCTCGGTGCTCTCCGGCACGACCCGCACGAACGCCGCACCCCTCGGCAGGTGTACGGCGACCGTGCGTCCTTGCTGCTGACCCACCCGCTTGCCGAGCAGCTTCTTCCCGGAGGCGTCGTACGCCGTGACGGTGGCGGCGCCGGCGGAGTCGGCAGAGAGATACAGCGTGCCGGTGACCGGGGTGGCGCCCTTGCCGGTGGCGACCGGCAGCAGGGTCGCCGCCTCGGAGCGCACGACCGTGTCGGGCACCGTCATCGCGAGGTCGGTGCCGAGGTCGGTCAGCACGGACGACGTCACCGGTCCGTCGGCGACCACCTCGACGCCGAGCGCGCCGTCGCCGAGCGCCCTGTTCAGCACCTTGGTCAGCGACACGGAGGTCGTCGCCCCGGACCTGATCGTGATGGTGCCGAGGCCGGCGGGGGCGAAGCTGGTGTCGGCGGTGACGATCTTGACCTGCGCCCGGACGACGTCGGTGCCGGGGTTGGAGATCTGCAGCGTCCGGGTGCCGCGACCCGTCGGCAGACCCAGCAGCAGGTTGTCCGGAGCGGGTTCCGTCTGCCGCGGGATCCATTCGTGTCGCACCTGGTGGGTGGCCAGGTTGCTCCGGCTGTCGAGCACGTGGACGCCGAGCCGGCCGCGGGTCACCTGCACCTGCGCGCTGAGCAGCACCCGGCGGGGCGCGATCGCACCCAGGTCGAGGGACACGGTCCGGTGGGCGGGGATCGTGATCCCGTGCAGCTTGCGGGCCGTGAACGGCTGGCCGCCGTAGAGCGTGATGTCGGCGTCCGCCGGGCCGGCGTCCGGGTTGACCAGCTCGATCACGGAGTCGTGCGCGGCTCCCGCCCCGACACCGGTGAACCATTGCGTGGACGACGGAACGCTGCAGTCCTCGGCGGTCAGCGGCGCCGTGCCGGCGCGCAGACCGAGCAGGCCGGGCGCGAGGGCATCGTCACCCCGGACGACGGCCGCACCCTGGCCCTCGAGCCGAGAGACACCTCCCGTCGTGACCGCCAACGGCGACGACCCGGCGCCGGTGCCCACGGTCACCTGGCCCGACTGCCCGCTCGCCGTCGACACCCACCCGTCCGGCGCGCCGGGCGTCGGGGCGGGGCAGACGATCGTGGCGTTGGTCAGCTTGGTCAGCGTCGGTGGCCGGTGCAGGTCGTGCACCGGCGGCTGCCGGACGAGGGCGAGCACCCCGACGGTGACCAGAGGGATCACCAGCGCCAGCGCGCTCACCGCGTCGAGCCGCGGCGTACGACGGCGCCGGACGACGTCGGCCATCCGCACTCGTCGGCCGCGGCTCATGACTCCTCCTCCTGACGTCGGCGGCTCGCCCGCAGCGTGGGCAGGCTCAGCACGAGGACGACGAGCAGGCCCACCCCCTCGACCGCCAGCAGCACGGGACGCAGCACGGACCCGGGCCCGTCGACGGCGTGGGGGTCCACCTCGGTCTCGACCTTCCAGGTGCGGGTGTCCTGGCTCTCCGACCCCGCCTGGCCGAGACCGTCGGTCGCGTCGAGACCGGCCGCGACCGAGCCGTCGTAGGGCGCCGGCAGCACGAGGTAGCGGATGCCGGCCTTCGCCAGGTCGCCGACGACCGACGACGTCGGGCGCGAGACCAGGGCACGCACGTCCGCGTTGAACGCACCGTCCGGCTGGGAGGCGTAGAGGATCTCGTTCTCGCCCAGGGTGTCGCCCGCGCCACGCCGGATCGTGTAGGTGAGCCCGCCGGCGACGTCGCCCCGGACGACGAGGATCCCGGCAGCGGGCTCCGCCGTCGACTCGTCGGTCATGAACGGCGGGATCCCGGTCTCCTCGCTGTTGGCCAGGTCGCCCGGCCCCTTCCAGACGAACCAGCCCAGACCCACGGCCGGCACGATCGCCGCTACGAGGGCGAGACCCACCAGCAGAACCTCGTGGTGCTCGCGGCGCGACCGGCGCAGGATCGAGACCAGCCCTTGGGCGCCGAGCATGCCGGCCAGCACGAAGCAGCCGTGCAGCACCACGGTCAGCACCGCGATGCCGGGGCGTACCGAGCCACCCGGCAGCCCGAGTGGTACGACGGACAGCGCGGTGGCGGTCACGGCGGCGACCGCGGCGACCAACCAGGTGACCATCACGGGGATCCGGGTGACGCGCGGCACCAGCGCGAGCACCGCCAGCACCACCAGCAGCGCGCCGAGCCACCACGGTCCGCCGACTCCGGGCCCGAACCGGCCGAGCAGGAAGTCGCCGGAGGACAGCGACGGGTAGGGCTGCCGGCCGGTCTCCATCAACAGCAACGACGAGGCACCGTGCAGGATCGCCGGCAGCCACCACGGCAGCAGCAGCACGGGAGTCACGCCGAGGCTCGCCAGCGGCGGGCCGACGACGTCGCGACCACGAGGAAGCCGGCGGGTGACGGCGTAGGTGAACCCGAGGACGACGAGGGTGAGGACGATCGCGAACACCCAGGCAACCGGCTCGAACGCCGCGGCGAGTGCGAGCAGGAGGCCGGTCCGCCAGGCCGCCCGCCACCGTCGTTCGCGCTCGGGGTCGCCGAAGCCGAGTGCGGCGTGCGCCAGGAACGGCAGCAGGACCGATACCGCGACCACTCCGAGGCGTCCGTCGCCGAAGGCTCCCGAGGTGACGGGCACCAGCGCGTAGCTGACGGCCCCGAGCGCGACCAGCCAGCGCGGCGACCCACCCGGGTCGACCAGCCGGCCGACCACCCGCAGCATCCGCCACGAGCCCCAGAGCCCCAGCGGCACCGCCAGCAGCAGGATCGCGGAGACCGCCGCGGCGGCGCTGTTGCCCAGGACCCAGCCGAGCAGGCCCATCGCCGCGACGTACGCCGGTGCCGGGACGGCGGTGCCGGTGCCCAGCGCATGCCACGACTCGGTCCACAGGTGCAGCAGCTGCGTGGCCCTCGCCGGCGCCGGAGCCAGGCCGCCGCCGGTCACGTGGCCGAACGCCTCGCGCGCACCGAACACCGACAGCAGGACGACGAGCGCCAGCGAGACCGCGAGCGGGTTGGTGAAGAACCGGGCGACGAGCCCGGTGTCCTCCTCCGGGGTGTCATCGTCGACCACGGTCGGACGCCGGATCGGGACCGGGGCCACGGCCTCCTTGGCGGCGCGACGCCGGTCGGCGATGTCCTGTGCCTGGCTGAACGCCGCCGCGACGATGTCGCCGACGAAGTCGAGGCCGTGCCGGTAGGGCAGCCACCACGGCGCGAGCAGCGGCCGCGGGTCGGCGCCCGGGTCGCGCTCCAGTGCGCGAGCCCGGCGCGCGCGGAGGATCTCGCGCGGGCTGAGGAGGACCGAGAACAGCGCGGCCAGGTCGTCGAGCGCCTCGCCCGGCGACCGCACCACGAAGAACCCGATCATCCGCAGCAGGGTGCCGAGGCAGAGCCGCAGGACCTGCCACGGGAGCTTCCGCCCGCGGACGTTGGCGAGCAGGGTGAACAGGGCCGCCCGGCGTTCCTGGTAGTGGGTGTGCCGGCCGGTCAGCGGGGTACGACGGGTGCCGCGGTGGGCCGCCTCGGCGTGGAAGACGATGGCCTCCGGCACCACGACGGTGCGGTGTCCCCGGGACGCTGCCCGCCACCCGAAGTCGATGTCGTTGCCGAAGACCGGCAGGTTGTCGTCGAACCCGCCCAGCTCGTCGAGCACCCGCCGGCGCACCAGCATGCCGGCGGTGTTCACCGCGAGCACCTCATGCGCCTCGTCGTGCTGCCCTTGGTCGTACTCCCCGGGCTCGAGGCCGGTCTCGCGGCGGCCGGTGCCGGAGATGGTGACGCCCACCTCGAGCAGGCGCTTCAGCGAGGGCCACTCGCGCAGCTTGGGGCCGAGGACGTCGGCAAGCGGATCGGCTTCGGCAGCCTCCAGGAGTCGCGCCAGGGCATCGGGCGCGGGGTTGCTGTCGTCGTGGAGGAGCCAGACCCAGCCCGCGGCGTCGGGATCGTCGGCCGAGATCTGCTCCAGGCCGGTCCGCACCGCCTCGGGGTAGGCCGCCCGGCCGGTGAGGGTGACCACCTCGTCGAAGGCGTCGACCAGCAGGTCGACGCTCTCGTCACGGCTGCCGGTGTCGACCGCGACGACGCCGCGCAGCGGTGCCGTCTGGGCGCGCACGCCGTCGATCACGGCCGGCAGCCACCGGGCCCCGTCGTGGCTGACGAGAAGTGCCACGACTGCCGGATCCACGGTCGTTCACCCTAGCGGCGCCCGAGGCGCCCCCGAATTCGTCGACCGCACCCACGCCGCCGGGGTGAGCCGAGTCACCACCCCGCGGCGTCGGGCCCGTCAGACCGCGCGCTTCTTCAGCTTGCGGCGCTCCCGCTCGGAGAGCCCGCCCCAGATGCCGAAGCGCTCGTCGTTCATCAAGGCGTACTCGAGGCACTCGCCCCGCACCTCGCACGTCAGGCAGACCTTCTTGGCCTCCCTGGTCGAGCCGCCCTTCTCGGGGAAGAACGCCTCCGGATCGGTCTGCGCGCACAGGGCGCGCTCCTGCCAACCCGCTTCCTCGGCGTCCGCGTCGAGGAGAAACAGTTCCCTCACGGTTCTCGCCCTTTCGACCCTGGTGTGTCGACGCCGGGAGTGGCGCCGTTGTGACCTGCTACTCGGCTCGAACGCCCATACCGTTCGAAGAACACTGTGGGAATTACACGCCTGTCGTACACCGGAAGTCAAGGCAGGATCTGGTATTGGCGTTCTGCTGCGAAGCCTGTGACCAGGCGCTACGATCCGCGGCCCGGGCGCCCCCGGCACGCTTCCCGACGGCGGTGCGGCAGGCTACCGACATGCACCACATCACCGTGCTGTCGGGTGGCGTCGGCGGCGCGACCTTCCTGACCGGCCTTCTCCACGGCGTACGGCATGGTCTGCTGCCCGGCGTCGACCGCGACGCGGTGGTCACCGTGGTCGCCAACACCGCGGACGACATCTGGCTGCACGGGCTCAAGGTGTGTCCCGACCTCGACACCGTGATGTACACCCTCGGCGACGGCATCGACCACGAGCGCGGCTGGGGACGCCGCGACGAGACCTGGAACGCCAAGGACGAGCTGGCGGCGTACGGCGTGGAGCCGACCTGGTTCGGGCTCGGCGACCGCGACCTCGCGACCCACCTCGTCCGCACCCAGATGCTCGACGCCGGGTACCCCCTCTCGCAGGTGACCGAGGCGCTGTGCCGCCGGTGGTTGGCGCCCGTGTACGGCGACGCGGTGCGGCTGCTGCCGATGAGCGACGACCGCGTCGAGAGCCACATCGCGGTCGCCGACGCCGACAGCCCGAGCGGCCGTCGGGTCGTGCACTTCCAGGAGTACTGGGTTCGGCTCCACGCCGCCGTCCCGGCCGAGGCGGTCGTCGTGGTCGGGCTCGAGGACTCGACCCCCGGCCCCGGGGTGATCGACGCCATCACCGATGCCGACCTGGTCGTGATCCCCCCGAGCAACCCCGTGGTCAGCGTCGGCACGATCCTCGGAGTGCCCCGGGTCCGCGAGGCCGTCGTCGCCACCCGGGCTCCGGTCGTGGGCCTCTCCCCCATCGTGGGTGGCACCCATGTGCGCGGGATGGCGCACCAGCTGCTCACCTCGATCGGCGTCGAGGTCAGCGCCGGGGCGGTCGCCCGGCACTACGGCGCCCGCACCGGCGACCCGGAGCACGGCATCCTCGACGGCTGGCTGGTCGACACCCTCGACGAGGGTGAGGTGGCCGGCGTCCGCGAGGCCGGCATCGCCTGTGCCGCCGTGCCGCTGCTGATGACGTCACCCGATGCGACCGCCGCGATGGCCGCCGCGGCCCTGTCTCTGGTCTCGTGAAGCTCACGGTCCTGGGCCTCGACGGCGTGGGGGAGGTACGTGGTGGCGACGACCTCGCCGCCCACCTCCTCCCCCTCGTCGGCCTCTCGGACGGGGACGTGGTGTGCGTGACCAGCAAGGTGGTGAGCAAGGCCGAGGGGCACGTGCTGACCGGCGACCGGGCCGACGCGATCGTCCGCGAGACGCGTCGGCTCGTCGCGCGTCGCGGCCCGTTGTCGATCGTGGTCAACCGGCTCGGCCTGACCCTGGCCGCCGCCGGCGTCGACGCCTCCAACGTCGAGCCCGGACAGGTGCTCCTGCTCCCCGAGGATCCCGACGCTTCGGCCCGGGCGCTCCGCTCGGCCGTCCGGGAGCGCACCGGCGTGAACGTCGGGGTCGTGGTCACCGACACCGCCGGCCGGGCGTGGCGCGAGGGACAGACCGACATCGCGATCGGCGCGGCCGGGGTGCGGGTGGTCGACGACCACACCGGACGGCTCGACCCCTACGGCAACACCCTCGCGGTGACCGCTCCGGCCGTCGCCGACGAGCTGGCGGCCGCTGCGGAGCTCGCCGCCGGCAAGCTCGGGCGACGGCCCTTCGTCGTGGTCAGGGGACGGAGCGACCTGGTGCTGCCGCCCGACGACGACGGACCCGGTGCGGCCGCGCTGTTGCGTCCCGAAGGAGCCGACCTGTTCGGGCTCGGGTCGCGAGAGGCGGTGGTCGCCGCGCTGCGCGGCGGCTCCGAGGAGCGGCGGGTGTTCGGCTCGCCGGCGCCCGCGGCGGAGCTGGCCGTCGTCCTCGACGTGTTGACCGGTGACGGCGCGGTGGTCACGGTCGGTCCGGACCGGATCGAGGTCGCCTCGCAGGACCCGAAGGCCTTCTGGGCGGCCGAGGTCGCGGCGTACGCCCACGGCTGGGAGGTGGTCGAGGACGGCGAGGCACGAATTCGGCTGCGGGCCGTCGCTCCGTAGACTCCTCGCACTCCACCCCAGCAGGAGCACGCGTGAGCACCCTCGACCAGCCCGCCGACCAACCAGCCGACCAGCCGGCCGACCGACCCGCCCGGGCCTCTGTCGTCAGCGGGTACTTCAATCCGCTGCACCCCGGTCACCTCGACCTCTTCGAGGCGGCGCGGGCGCGGACGGGCTACCTCGTCGTGATCGTGAACAACGACGTCCAGCAGGTGCTGAAGAAGGGCAAGATCATCCAGCCCGAGGACGACCGGGTCCGGATTGTCCGGTCGCTGCGGGTCGTCGACGACGCGATCCTCGCGGTCGAGCACGGGCCGGGCATGGATGCTTCCTTCGACATGCTGCGTGCGTCGTACCCGGATACGGAGCTGGAGTTCTGCAACGGCGGTGACCGCAAGGACCTCGACAGCCTGCCCGCGGAGGAAGTCGAGGCGGCACGACGCAACGACATCACCTTGCTCTACGGCGTCGGCGGCCTCGTCAAGGTCGACTCGAGCAGCCGGATCAACACCGCGCTCGAGCGTGAGAGCTGATGACGGCGTTCGCCGAGGTTCTCTCCCGCTTGCTGGCCGATCCCGGGCGCCCGCTGGTCACGTTCTACGACGACGCGTCCGGTGAGCGCACCGAGCTGTCCGTGGCGACGTGGGCGAACTGGGTCGCCAAGGTCTCCTCACTGCTGGCCGACGAGCTCGACGTCGAGCACGGGAGCCGGCTGCTCGTCGACCTGCCCACGCACTGGCTCGGCACCGTCGTGCTCGGCGCGGCCTGGAGCTGTGGGCACGAGGTGGTCTGGGACGGCGAGCGCGACGCCGTCGTCACCGGACCGCAGGGGCTCCAGCGCTGGGCGCCGTCGGCCGGGAGCGTCCCGGTGGTGGCGTCAGCCCTGCAGCCGCTCGCCGGCCGGTTCGAGGACGGCGTTCCGGCGGGCGTGCACGACCTCGGCACCGAGGTCTGGAGCCAGCCGGACGCGTTCTCGCCGTACCCTCCGGCGGCGGCCGACGACCTGGCGGTGTCCGGCGTGACGCAGGCCGAGCTCTGGAGGTCGGCCGCCGCCGGTGTTCATCTCGCCGACGGCGGCCGACTCCTCTCGGAGTCGAATCCGGCTTCCCCTTCCGGTCTCGCCTCCCTCACCGAACCGCTGGCTCGCAACGGTTCTCTGGTCCTGCTGGTGCACGCGTCGGCCGAACGTCGTGAGCGGATCGCCGCCGACGAACGCGTGACCGAGCGCTTCTGACGCGCGGCCTCAGCCCGCCAGGTCGTAGCCTCCGAACCCGCCGCCGAGATAGACCGGCGTCTTCAGCTCGGCGTCGGTGCCGGGGATCGCGTAGAGCCGCCCGGTGCCCTTCTGCCTGACGATCAGGTCGGGGTGGCCGGTCAGCTGGAGGTCGCTGACCCCGAGCGTCCAGTCGTACGGCGACAGGTCGGCCTTCACCTTCGAGGGCGCGTGCAGACCGCCGGGACCGTTGCCGTGCAGCACGGTCAGGGTGCTGCCCTGGCGCAGCAGGCTGTCGGGCGCGCCGTCGCCGTCCCAGCGACCCACGCCGATCGGGGTGCCGTCGGAGATCGCTCCGTAGATCGGGTAGGACTTCTTCAGGCCGGCCAGGCCCTTGCCCGGGTAGACCCGCATCACGCCGTTGCGCGGCTGGCCGATCAGATCGGGATAGCCGTCGCCGGTCATGTCGCCGACCGCCGTGAGCTTGCCGACGGTGTCGAAGCCCTTGGCCAGGACCGTCGAGCGGGTCAGACGGCCGTGGCCGTTGCCGCGCCAGAGCACGAGGTTGCCGCTCCTCTGCCGGGTCACCACGTCGCCGTACCCGTCGCGGTCCCAGTCCCCCGCGACCAGGATCCGGTCGGCGCCGGAGAGGTCGGCGCGGGTGTCGATCGGCGACCCGAGGTCGAAGCCTCCCGGGTTGACCCATGCCGCGACCTGCCCGCCGTCGACCGCGACCACGTCGGCAGCGCTGTTGCCGGCCATGTCGCCCACGGCGATGTGCGTCGCGCCGGCGAACCGGCTGATCGGGCCGAGGGCTCGACCGAAGGTGCCGTCGCCCCTGCCCGGCAGGACGTAGCTGTCGCCGGTCTTGCGGCCGCGGACCAGCAGGTCGGCCGGCCCGTCGTGACTGATGTCGCCGGCACCCGCGATCACGTCGTACCGCCCGAAGCGACCGGGGACCTGGACCCCCTTGGCGAACGTCGCGTCGCCGCGTCCGGCGTAGAACCAGAGGTGGCCGTCGCCGTCGCGGGCCACGAGGTCGGCCTTGCCGTCACCGTCGAGGTCGCCGACGCCGGTGATCAGGTCGAACGAGCTCCACCACGTGCCGGCGCGCTGCCGGCTGAAGCTGCCGTCGCCCTTCTGCAGGAAGACGACGAGTGCGCCGGTCGACGGGTTGCGAGCGGCCAGGTCGTTGCGGCCGTCGCCGTTGAGGTCGCCGGGGGCGATCAGCTGGTCGAGGCCCTGGAACGCGGTCAGCACCTTGCTCGCCGCGCCGAACGTGCCCTGGGCGGTGCCCGGCCGGACGGTCACGCTCCCGTCGGCCCCACGGACGAGGAGGTCGCTGTGCCCGTCGCCGGTGATGTCGGGGGTGACCGCGAGCTGGGTCGCCCCCGAGACGCCCGAGGCCACGGTCTTGGCAGCCGGGAAGTGGATCAGGCCACCGGTGGGCACGACGAACGCCTCGCCGTCGCTCGCTCGTCGTACGACGATGTCGGGCGCCGGCGTCGAGGCCAGGTTGGACTCCAGCTGCCGGCCGGACCAGCCGCGCTGCGCCGCCGCGGCGAGCTTCCGGATCGTCGGGAGCTTGTCGTAGAGGTACTGCCCCGGGCACAGCGTGGCCGCCGCGTCCCGGTGGCCGTTGATCGCCTCGAACCACTTCTTGGTCACCCACTGGTGGGTCGAGGCGGCGTCGACACCGTGCAGCGACAGCTTCCAGGCGAAGAGCGT
>JAICSK010000223.1 GCA_025936915.1 Nocardioides sp. | reverse complement strand
GTGGGATGGACCGACGAGTCACCGGCTTGGGTGCTCTCGACGTGCCCGGTGACGAGGACGTCGACCGTCGCCATCATTCGCTCTCTTCGTCCGGGTTCTCGGGGGCTCGCCGTCACTCGCCGATGTAGGACATCACGTGCTTGATCCGGGTGTAGTCCTCGAGCCCGTACATCGAGAGGTCCTTGCCGTAGCCGGAGTGCTTGAACCCGCCGTGCGGCATCTCGGAGACGAACGGGATGTGGGTGTTGATCCACACGACGCCGAAGTCGAGGTGCTTCGACATCCGCATCGCCCGGCCGTGGTCCTTGGTCCACACGCTCGACGCGAGGCCGTACTCGACGCCGTTCGCCCAGCGCAGCGCCTCCGCCTCGTCGCCGAACTTCTGGACCGTGATCACGGGGCCGAAGATCTCGGTCTGGATCTGCTCGTCGTCCTGCTGGAGACCGGCGAGGACGGTCGGCTCGTAGAAGTAGCCGACGCTCCCCTGTCGGTGGCCGCCGGTGGCGACGCTCGCGTGGTCGGGGAGGCGGTCGACCATGCCGGTGACCCGATCGAGCTGGTTCTCGTTGTTGAGCGCGCCGTACAGCACGTCCTCGTCGTCGGGCAGACCGGTCTTGGTGTTCCTCGCCTGCTCGGTGATCGCCGCGACGAACTCGTCATGCACGCCGGGGCCGGCGAGCACGCGAGTGGCGGCGGTGCAGTCCTGGCCGGCGTTGAAGTAGCCGGCCACCGCGATCCCCTCGGCGGCCTTCTCGATGTCGGCGTCGTCGAAGACGATCACCGGGGCCTTGCCGCCGAGCTCGAGGTGCACGCGCTTGAGGTCCTTGGCCGCTGCGCCGGCGACCTCCATGCCGGCGCGCACCGAGCCGGTGATCGCGACCATCTGGGGCGTGTGGTGGTCGACCAGCGCGCGTCCGGTGTCACGGTCGCCGCAGACGACGTTCAGCACCCCGGGGGGGAGGAACTCCTGGCAGATCTCGGCCAGCAGTGTCGAGCTTGCGGGAGTGGTGTCGCTGGGCTTGAGCACGATCGTGTTGCCACCGGCGAGCGCCGGCGCGATCTTCCAGATCATCATCATCAGCGGGTAGTTCCACGGCGTGACCTGGCCGACGACCCCGATCGGCTCGCGCCGGACCCACGAGGTGTGGTCGGCCATGTACTCGCCGGCCGAGCGACCCTCGAGGAGCCGGCAGGCACCCGCGAAGAACGTGAAGTGATCCGAGGCGTACGGCATCTCCTCCGACATGGTCAGGCCGAGCGGCTTGCCGGTGTCCTTGCACTCGACCGCGTTGATCTCCTCGACCCGCTCCTCGATCGCTCGGGCGATGTTGAGCAGTGCGTTGCCGCGGTCCTTCGGCGTGAGCTCGCTCCAGCCCTCGAACGCCGCGTCGGCGGCGGCGTACGCCCGGTCGACGTCCTCCGCGCGCGACAGCGGCGCCTGCGCGTACACCCCGCCGGTGGTCGGGTCGATGATGTCGTAGGTCTCGCCCGAGACGCTCTCGACGAGCTCCCCGTTGATCACGTTCTTGAACGTCTGGTCCGCCATGGGCGGGAGCCTAACCAAACTAGGTGCGGAATCGACAGTGCCAAGGCGGCTCGCCAACCGATTCCGTGTATCGGAAGCCGATCCACCTGCTGGATCAGGGATCGCCGGGCGCTCCGGCGGGCGCTGGGACGGTTCATCACGTCGGGTAGGTGAGCGCCCGCCTGGCCAGGTGAACTCCGCACGCCAAGTGCGGGTTCGACCACCCAGCGTGATGAACCGTCACCCGCCACCCCCGGCGGCCGACCCACCACCCCCGAAGCCAGCCGGAGTCAGGCGCGGTGCACACACGCTCCGTCGACCCAGGTGGAGACGACCCGGCATCCGCCGATCTCCTCGGCCGGCCCGGTGAACGGGTCGCGGTCGAGCACGGCGAGGTCGGCGGCGCTGCCCGGGGCGAGGACTCCGGCGCCGTCGGTACGGTCGCGGCCGTTCACCCACGCCGAGCCCGAGGTGTACGCCGCGAACGCGGTCGTCAGGTCCACCGCCTGCTCGGGCAGGAACGGCTCGCGCGGGTCGTCGTACGACGTGCGGGTGACGGCCGTGTGGATCGCCGCGATCGGGTCGGGCGAGCTGACCGGCCAGTCGCTGCCCATGACCAGGCGTGCGCCCGCACGGTGCAGCCCACCGAACGGGTACTGCCAGGTGGAGCGCTCCTGCCCGAGGAACGGGATGGTGAGGTCGTCCATCTGCGGCTCGTGGCACGCCCACAGCGCCTGCGCGTTGGCCGCGACACCCAGCGATGCGAAGCGGGGCACGTCGTCGGGGTGCACCACCTGGATGTGCGCGATGTGGTGTCGCAGGTCGTCGCCGTGGCCGGCCGCGCGAGCCGCGGCGAACGCGTCGAGCGCCTCGCGCGTGCCCCGGTCGCCGATCGCATGGACGTGGACCTGGAACCCCTCGGCGGCCAACGCCGTCACGACGTCCCGGAGGTCGTCGGCCGGCACGAACGAGTGACCCCTGTTGGCCGTCGCGTGGCCGTGCCCGTCGAGGTACGGCGCGAGCATCGCGGCCGTGAAGTTCTCGCACACCCCGTCCTGCATGATCTTGACGCTGGTGGCCCGGAAGCGCCCGCCCGACTGGGTGCGGCGGCGTACGACGAGCTCGGCCACCTGCTCGAGCCCGCGCTCGCGGTCCCACCACAGCGCGCCCACCACATCGGCGACCAGGTCGCCGCTCGCGATCGCGTCGAGGTACGTCGACCCGGTGTCGGCCATCCCGGCGTACGCCCCGACGATCGCGTCCTGCCACGCGGTGACCCCGAGGGAGAACAGGTAGCTCTGCCCCTCGATCAGACCGGCGAGGTACTCCCCCGGCTCGGGCAGCGGCAGCAAGGCCGCGACTGCGTCCATGGCGCCCTCGTGGAGCGTGCCCTGAGGGGTGCCGTCGGCGAGCCGCTCGACCCGGCCGTCCGGCGGGTCGGACGACTCGGCGGTGACCCCGGCCAGCTCGAGGGCTCGAGAGTTGACCCACGCCCCGTGGTGGTCGCGGTTGGGCAGGAAGACGGGTCGGTCGGGCACCACCGCGTCGAGGTCGGCCGCGCTCGGCGTACCTCCTGGGAACGCCGCCATCGCCCATCCACCGCCGGTGATCCACGGCCCGTCGTACTGGTCGGCGTACGCCCGGACGATCGCGAGGTACTCCTCGCGGGTGCTGCCGTCGGTCAGGTCGCACTGCATCCGCTCGAGCCCGCCCTGGATCGGGTGGCAGTGGGCATCGGTGAAGCCGGGCGTGACCAGCCCACCGGCGAGATCGACCACCTCGTGCTCCCGTCGGTCGAGCGTGTCGAGACCGTCGGGATCGAGGACCGCGGCGACCGCACTTTTGTCGACCAGCAACGCCCGTCCCGGCAGGTGGCGGTGCCCGTCGAACACCGAGCCCCCGGCGAACAGGGTCGCCATCAGCGGCCCTCGAGCAACGGACCGGCCGGGTCGTGGGTGATCCCCACCTTGCGCGCGGCGAGCCCCGAGAGCGCCTCGAGGCAGACGCGGTTGGCGAGGTACGCCGTGATCTCGGCGTGGTCGTAGGGCGGCGACACCTCGACCACGTCGATCCCGGCGACCGGCAGCTCGCGGCAGATCCGGCGTACGGCGTCGAGCAGCTCGCGCGAGGACAGCCCGCCCGGCTCGGGGGTGCCGGTCCCCGGCGCATGTCCGGGGTCGCACACGTCGATGTCCACCGACAGAAAGACCGCGTCGCACTCGTCGAGGGCGATCTCGAACGCCTCGTCGAGACAGGCCTCGAGTCCGCGCCTGCCGATCTCGGTCATCTCGTAGGAGCGCATCCGCTGCTCGGCCATCCAGTCCAGCGTCTCCGGGCCGGGCCAGTAACCGCGCAGCCCGAGCTGGAGGAACCGGTCTCCGCGCAGCGCACCCGACTCGATCAGCCGCCGCATCGGCTGGCCGTGGCCGTACAGCGAGCCGAACTCGATGTTGCCGGTGTCGGCGTGGGCGTCGAAGTGGATCATCGAGACCCGGCCGAACCCCAGGTGCCGGGCCACGCCGGTCGCGTCGGGAAGAGCGATCGAGTGGTCGCCGCCGAGCACCAGCGGGACCGCCCCGGCCGAGGCCACGGCGTACACCGCCTCCTCGAGGGCGTGCAGCGCGCGCTCGATCTCTCCGGGCGGCATCTCGACGTCGCCCATGTCCACCACGGCGAGGTCCTGAAGGGCGTCGACGCGCAGCGCCAGATGGGGGCGTGAGCCGTCCTGCGGCAGGTAGCAGGTCTGCCGGATGACGGTGGGGCCGAAGCGGGTGCCGGGCCGGTGCGACGTACCGCCGTCGAAAGGCGCACCGACGACGACGACGTCGGCAGCCGCCAGCGCCGCCGCGTCCTCGACATCGACGGCCGGCACGCCGAGGAAGGTGATGTCGGGACCGAACTGGGCGCCGTACCTGGTCATAGCCGTCTTCCTACCAGCCAGGTCC
>JAICSK010000087.1 GCA_025936915.1 Nocardioides sp. | reverse complement strand
GCCCGCTCCATGGGCGTACCGATCGCACCCTCGGCGGGGAAAGAGATAAAGACGAACCGCCGTACGCCTGCTCCCTCGGCCGCGTCGACCAGCGCGATCATGCCAATCTCGTCGGTCTCCCGGATCGTGGGAGTGCGCGCTCCTGCCAGGATGCGGGCGATGGCTGCTGCCGTCGCGATGACGGTGTCCACCCCTTCGCAGGCGGCAACCAGACTGGGCGGATCGGTGAGGTCGCCGCGGACCACAGTCGCTCCCACCTCACGCAGCCCGGCCTCGTCGCTTCCGACCCGAACAAGGCACCGGACATCGTGTCGGTCGGCACGGAGTAGGCGGACGATCCGTCCTCCCAAGTCGCCCGTGGCGCCAACGATAAGAAACACCTCGACCCTCCTTTGACCACTATCGTCCGGGCCGGACACGAGGGTGCAGCGCCGGGGCTCTCCCATGCTGGCGCGAAACGCACGCACCTGACACTGTCCGCGCTCGGATCTTCCGACCGCTCGTTGTCGTGGCTTCCCGGGCGCAGGGCGCGACTGGTCCTCCAATGCCGTCCCGGCGCGCTACCCGTGCGGACCGCATCATCGGCTCATCTGTCGACGCCGTCCCCTCAGTGCGGGAACTCGACCGAGCGCAGGATCTGGGCGAAGACAGCGTGATCGGTCCGATCGGAGGCCGCCTGGACGCTGTCGTCGCGGAACACGAACACGTAGCCGACACCGTGTCGGACGGTCGCAGCGGTGTTGATGAGGATGCCGCAGTTGTACTCGAGCAGCACTCCTGGCCCGCCTCCGATCGCGATCCCCACGTGCCTGTTCGGCCTTCTCGGGCACGTGTCGCTGTGGTAGCGCGCGGTGGACGCGATCAGATACCTGGCGTAGGAGGCGAGTCCGTGCGTCCAGCCCGCCGCCGTTGCGAAGGAGATCGCTGACGAGGGGCCGATGAACACATCGACGTCGAAGGAATCCTTGGACAGCTCCGTCTTGCCGTCCCACTTCGAGTACGCCTGGTTGGCGGTCCACCCCCCAGGGAGGGTGACGGTGTATCCGTACTCCGGGGAGTGGAACCGGACGGGGGAAGCGGTCTGGCTCGGCGACCCGGTGGTTCCCGAGCCCGCGACACTGGACGAGGAGTTGGATGCGGCCCCGGCGCTGCACGACGCGATGACGCAGGCGGCGAGGGTCAGTGCGGTGCTGGCGAGGAGCCTGGTCGGCTTCCTGAGTCGCATGGCGGCCCCCCTTCTCGTCAGTGACGTGACAGAAAGGGCAGGTACTCGTGGGTTCATGGGCCCTCCCCGTGCAACCGGCCCTCGACGCGTGTGGCCGGTCGCTTGGTCAGCCGCCAAGGTCGGTGGCGCCCACGCTAGGAAGACTGGTTCGGGCTCGTCTGTACGCACCGTGCGTAACGCCCTCGACCCCTCGGGGCGCCCGGGTGGACAATGAGGGACTCTCGGGGCGGTCTCTCATCGAGTGGGCGCGGGAGGCGTCATGACTCGCTCTGATCGGGTTGCTCAGGCCATCAGCGACGTCTCGGTGGCCGCGCTGTCGGCGCCGCCGGGTGGTCCTTTGGTCCAGCCGGTGCTGGCCGAGCTGTTGAGCACCTTCGGTGCGGACGCGGCAGGGTATTACGTCCACGAGTGGGATGGGTGGACCACCGCGGTGTCGATTGCGCCGGATGACGTGTGGCCGAAGGTTCCCAACCCCCGCATGCCGACAGCTCAAGCAGCAGCGGCACACCCAGGGATCCGACACAGCGTGGCTCATCCCGACCAGACGGCGCCGTTCGCCCTGACCGACCTCATCAGCGAACGTCGTTGGCTGTCCTCCGAGCTCGGGTCCCTCATGCGTCCCGACTGGGGTCGCAACCACCAGCTCGCCATCCCGGTGCCACCGGTCCTCGGCGCTGCGGAGTCACGTGTGTGGGTGCTGGGACGGCTCGACTCACCGTTCACACCCGGAGACCGGGACGTGGCCAATGCCCTAGCCGGAGTCCTGGCCGCGGTGGCCAGGCATGAGGCCTGGCGGGACAGACGTCTGACATCGCACGCTCGGCCCGTGTCGGAGCTGACCGAACGCGAGCACCTGGTGCTCCACCTCCTCGATGACGGACTGACTGCGCAGGGCATTGCCGCCCGGCTCCTGCTGTCGCGCAGGACCGTGCACAAGCACCTCGAGCGGATCTACCGCAAGCTCGACGCCCACGACCGCGGTACGGCGCTCACAGCCGCCCGCGAGCGGGCTCTGCTCGTGCAGCACCCAGGCTGCGACTCCGGTGCCACTGCCCGCATGCCCGGAGAAGCGAGCCAATTCGCCGGCTTGCCCGGCACAGACTGAAACCCACTCTCGATGCCGCGATGGGGTGCCTCACAACGTGGCGTGCCAGGTACGACAAGCTGGATCTCGAAGCCTGACCGTCGCCCGATGCGAACCCCCGGGATACGCACCAGCGCGTTGCTCTCGGTCGTCCGAAAGACAGCCTCGCCGGCGTGAGTCCATCGACAACCGATACCAGCGGGTCAGGGCAAGACGTCGTCACGGCACCTCGTGGTCCGATGCGTCACACTGACCCGGACACGGTGGGCGACGGGGTGCGGAGGAGCTGACCGCCACCCTCGACCGGATCTTCGCGGCGCTGATCGAGCCTCTGCACGCACGGCAGGGAAGCGTCGTCTACTTCAGTGGCGACGCGGTGACCGCCTGGATCGACGGCGACGACGGGTCGGCGGCGACGGCCTGTGCTCTGGAGATGCAGGACCAGGGGCGAGCCGATGGCGGCGCAGTACGGGTTCGGGCCGTTCGCCGACGACTCGAGGATCAGCGACGCGACCGCGAAGGGACTGGTTCAGGCGGGCCGGGTGCAGATCCGCTGGCGCGAGGCCGGTAGCAGCGGGCCGTCGACCGCCGACACCGGCCTGGCCGCGTACGACACCACGCTGCACGCGTTCACCGCCGACCTGAAGGCGCCGAGGAGGGCTGGAAGGCGGGAAGGACCTACACCGTCACGATCCGGATCCTGACCGGGCCCGATGACCTGAAGCCCGCGGGTGAGGACGTCGTGAACGGGTCGTTCGACCTCGGTCAAGGTGACCTGACCCGGTTGAGCTCGTCGAGCATCTCGATCGGACCGATGTCGGACAGCGTGTAACCGTGCGGGTAGGTCGTCGCTCGGTGGTGGTACGCCGTGCGCCGCGGCGGCGCGAACCGCAGCAGGCGCGCGCGCCCGCGGAGCCCACGGCGTACGGCGGCGACGAACCAGGCGGGTTGCCGTGGCATCCCGAGCGCCTCGCGCAACGGCTCGTCCATCAGCGCGATCGTGACCCGGCGTGAGAGCGGCCGCAGAGGTGGCGGTGCGATCCGGCGCGCGATCCGCAGGGTCGCCTCGGTCAGCCTGCGGCCGGCCTCGCTGTAGGCGAACCGCTCCTGCTCGTAGTCGCGCAGCAGCCGCAGGTAGCCGTCGTACGTCGTGGGCAGATCGGGGATGCCCATCAGCTGGCCGAAGCGCGTGGTGACCGCGGCGAGCGCTGCCAGCTCGACGGGTTCCAGCGCCCGCCAGCCGAACTCACGGATCCACTCGACCGGGCCGACGATGGTCGTGGCGAGGACGAAGCGGAACTCGTCGTTCGGGATGTCGTAGTGGCCGTGGATGCGGTTCAGTCTGCGCACCGTGCCGCGGCCGCGGGGTGAGTCCAGGCCCTCGAGGGTCGACTCCTCGGCCACGAGCAGCGTGTCGTCGTACCGCTTGAGCCCGTCGCGCTCGAACTCTCCGGTTCGGTCGAGCAGCGCCGCGATGCTCGGGATCCCGTAGTCGCGGAGGAACGCGATGCCGGTGCCCTGGTTGTAGTCCCAGGGGAACTCGTGCCGGGTGACCAGCCAGGCGATCTCGTCGCGGTCGCGCGTCGGGTCGAGCGTACGGACGTGGTCGCGGATCTCGTAGCGCCGTGGATGAGCGAGCCGCATGGCCCCACCGTGACGGTGGAACAGTCAGGCTGCAAGGGTGGATGCCTCCATGGGGGACTCCACGACGCGAAGGCTGGCCGTCTTCGACTCGGGTCAGTCCAGCATCTCGCGCAGCTGACGGACGGTCGCCACGGGATCGTCGCTGAGCGGCATCACCTGCAGGTTGGTCACGCCGGCCTCGGCGAATGCCGCGATCCGCTCCTTGACGTACGACGCGGGGCCGACCAGGTTGCCCCACTCGAGCAGCTCGGTCGGAACGATCGCTTCGGCGTCGCGCTTGTTGCCGCCGAGGTAGAGGTCCTGGATCTGCTGGGCCTCCTTCTCGTAGCCGTAGTGACACATCAGGTCGTTGTAGAAGTTCCTGCCGCGCGCGCCCATGCCGCCGACGTACAACGCCACCATCGGACGGGCGAGGTCGAGCAGGGCCTTGGTCTCCGGACCCTCGCCGATCGCGACCATGCCGCCGGCGCAGATCTCGAGGGGGGCCAGGCCCTCCTGCCGTCTCGCCCGACCGCGAGCGAGGGGCTCGTCCCAGACCAGTCCGGCCCTCTCCGGCACGAACAGGAACGGCAGCCAGCCGTCGGCGTACTCCGCCACGCCCTCGACGTTCTTGGGGCCGAGCGCCGCGACGTACAACGGGATGCTCGGGCGCTCCGGCCTGTTCAACAGCTTGAGCGGCTTGCCGAGACCGGTGCCCTGACCCTCGGGCAGAGGCAGGGTGAAGATCCCGTCGTGCACCAGCGTCTCGCGGCGCAGGCCGCGGCGGATCAGGTCGATGATCTCGCGCGTGCGGCCGAGCGGCTTGTCGTAGGGGACGCCGTGGAAGCCCTCGATCACCTGCGGACCGCTCGCCCCCAGGCCGATGATCGCGCGTCCCTGGCTCACGTTGTCGAGACCGGCCGCGGTCTGCAGCAGGGCGCTCGGGGTGCGGGAGTAGATGTTGAGGATCGCGCTGCCGATCTCGACCTTCTCGGTCTTGGCGGCGAGGTAGCCCATCAACGTCGGGGAGTCGAAGCCGTAGGCCTCCGCCACCCAGATCGTGTCGAGGCCGGCGTCCTCGAGCGCCTTGGCCTGGTCGGCCGCGTCGCGCGGGTTGCCGCCGTACATCAGCTGGGTCGAGAGCTTCACGCTCCCGACTGTGACAGAACCACTGTCACGGTCGCAAGGTCAGGTGGCTGGGTCGTCCGGGAAGTTCTTCAGCGGCCCAGGCCCGCGAGAACCTCCGCTCCCGGCAGCTCGCCGAGCAGCCGCCCGGGCACCAGCAGCTTGGACCGGCGTACGCCGGAGCCGATCACGGCGGCCTCGATCGCCAGACAGGCCTCGTCGACCAGGATCCGCCAGCTGGGCGGGAGGCCGACGGGGGTGATGCCGCCGTACTCCATCCCCGACTCCGCGACGGCCCGGTCCATCGAGAGGAAGGAGCACTTGCGGACGTCGAGGGTGCGCTTGACCAGGTTGTTGACGTCGGCGCGCGTGTCGGCGCGGACCAGGCAGGCGGCGACGCGCTCCTCGCCCTCGCGCCTGCCCATCACGACGACGCAGTTCGCGCCCCACTCCATGGGTACGCCGTACCGCTCGCTCATCGCGGCGGTGTCGGCGAACTCGGGAGCGATCTCGATGACGGCCGCCTCGGTTGCCGAGGGCCACGCTGCCAGGGCCTCGTGCACCGAGGGGGCGAGGAGCTCGGGATGGTTCAGTGCGGGCAGGGACTCGAGCGAGCCGATGCGTGGCAGTGGCATGGGGTCACTGTGTCAGTCGCGGGAGCCCCGCAGCCGCGGCGCCGTCGCGATCAGCCCCACGGCGCCGGCGGCGACCCACGGGATCGGCAGCAGCCAGCGCAGGTCGGAGGACCCGGCGGTGCCGGACTCGATCAGTGCCCAGATCACCACGATCCCGACGAAAGCCACGCCCATCACGAGATGAGCGACGTTGATCGGGTGTACGCCGGCGGCGTAGCTGCGGCGCGGCTCGTTCGCCAGTACCTGCGTCTGGTCGGTGTCGCTCATGGTCGGTTCCTCGCTCACGGGGTACGCCCCACGTGCACGTCGATGCCTCCGACGTGCAGGTCGGTGTGGATGAACAGGTGCGGCGCCTTGGCGCCGGCGAAGTGGGTCACGCTCACGGAGGTGTCGACCCCGCCGGAGTCACGCCCGAACGCGTTGATCCCGCCGACCCCCGTGACCTCGTTGTCGGTCTCGACCGTGACGCCCGCGGGTACCCGGATGTCGAGGTGTCCGACGTTGCCGGTGACGTTGATCGTGCGCCCGTCGAGCCCCTGCGGGTCCCGGACGTCGGTCAGGTCGAGCCGGATCTCGCCGACGTCCATCGTGTAGTCCGGCTCGACCTCGGAGGCCGTGACCGGGGTGTACGTCGTGCTGTGCGGATGCCAGCGGTCGGCGACGGTGCTGCCGGCCGTGACCAGCGCCGCCAGCAGGCCGATCACGATCAGCCCACCGGCTCGACCGAAGAACGAGCCGAGCAGCAGGAACGCCGCGCAGACCGCGAGCACCGTCGCGGGGTACGCCGAGGGCGCGACGTCGGCGCCCGCGAGGTCGACGATGCCCAGGGTGCCGAGGGCGACCCCCATCACCGCCAGGGCGAACCAGAACAGGATCGGGCCCCGCTTCCGAGGATTGACCGGTCGAGGCTGTTCGGGCATCGAGTACGACGGCGGCGAGGTCCAGGTCTCGGTGCCCGGCGCCGCGGTCGCCTGCTCGCCGGCCGCGTAGGGGTTGGGCTCGCCCGGTGCAGGACCGGGTCGGCCGCGATCGCGCCGTGGCAGCTGGGTGGCCAGCACGACCACCCCGACGAAGACCACCAGCCAGAAGAAGGGGCCACCGCCCCAGCCGCCGTGGGAGACCAGCAGCACCAGCGCCAGCACACCGACGATGAGGAGCGCCACGGTACGGCTGCGACGGTCGAGCTTGATCTTGGCCCAGTCCTTGCCGTCCTCGGGCAGGAGCAGCCAGAGCGCGACGTACAGCAGGAGGCCGACTCCGCCGAAGAACGTGAGGACCACGAACGCCACCCGCAGGATCACCGGGTCGACGTCGAGATGGCGCGCGAGCCCGCCGGCGACACCGGCGACACGGCGGTTGGAGCGGCTGCGCCGGATCCGGGCCAGGTCGCGGATGTCGTCCCATCCCACACGGGGACCGGTGTCCGGTGCCGGCCCCTGCGGCTGGGAGGTGTCGGGTGGTGTCGTGGTCATGTCTCCAAGGTGCGCCACTCGCGCGGCCGGGACCATCGGGGGAACCCCTGATCGGGCCCGCGCCGCCGGGGTCGCCGCTCAGGGTACGACCGGGGGTCGTCCTCGTGGTTCGTGCCCCGCCGACCTGCGACGATGGACGACGTCATGACCGCCGTACCCGCACCCAGCGAGCGACCGTTCCGGCGCGCCACCCGCGACACCCGCCATCCGATCATCGGCGGCGTCGCGGCCGGTCTGGCGCGCCACCTCGGCGTCCCGGTCCTCTGGATGCGAGCCGGCTTCCTGGTCGCCGCGGTGCTCGGCGGCAGCGGCATCCTGTTCTACGCCGGTCTCTGGCTCGTGCTCCCCGGCGACTCGCTCCACGACCACGAGGCGCCGGGTCTGGAGAGCGCGGCCCGACAGGGCCGCCGCCCCGGCCGCATCCGGCGGCTCGCCGACTCGGGGCCGGCGATCGCGCTGGTCGCGCTCGGCCTCGGCATGGTGCTGACAGCGGAGGCGATCTTCGGCAACGGCATCGTGATCTGGGCGATGGTGCTGGCGGTGCTGGGCTTCGGGCTGCTGTGGCGCCAGGCCGACGAGGCGCAGCGGTCCCGCTGGCTCGACCAGTCGGAGAAGCTCAACCCGGTCCGCGCCGTCTTCGGGACCGGCGGCTGGGCGGCGTACCTCCGGGTGGGCGCGGGCTTCGTCCTGGTCGTCAGCGCGGTCGCGCTGTTCGCGATCCGGCACGGCCGGGTCTCCGACGTCTACAGCGTGCTGATCTCCGCCGCGCTCGGTGTCGTCGGGCTCGGGATCACCCTCGGGCCCTGGATCTGGCGGCTGACCAACGACCTGGCCGAGGAGCGGTCGGAGCGTGTCCGCACCCAGGAGCGGGCCGACCTCGCCGCCCACCTGCACGACTCGGTGCTGCAGACGCTGGCCCTGATCCAGAAGAACGCCGCCGACGCGCCGACCGTCGCGCGCCTCGCCCGCTCGCAGGAGCGCGACCTGCGCGCCTGGCTGTTCGACGCGACGCCCGACGGCGGCACGCTCGCCGGGGCGCTGCGCCAGGTCGTGCGCGAGATCGAGGACACCTACGGCGTCGACGTCGAGCTGGTGACCGTCGGCGACGCCGACCTCGACGAGTCGTTGTCGCCGATCGTCGCGGCCACCCGCGAGGCCACCACCAACGCGGTCAAGCATGCCGGCACCCCGGTCGTCGACATCTACGCCGAGGTCTCACCCGACCGGGTCGAGGTGTTCGTGCGCGACCGGGGCGCCGGGTTCGACCCGCAGGCCGTCCCGCCGGACCGGCAGGGGGTTCGCAACAGCATCCTCGACCGGATGTCGCGGCACGGCGGCACCGCCGAGATCCGATCCACCGCCGAGACCGGCACCGAGGTGCGGCTGCGGCTGCCCCGGCAGGCCCGACAGGAGAGCACCACGTGAACCCCAGCACCACCGTCAGGGTCCTGATCGTCGACGACCACGCGATGTTCCGGGCCGGCGTACGCGCCGAGCTCGGCACCTCGGTCGATGTCGTCGCAGAGGCCGCCGACGTCGACGAGGCCGTGGCCGCGGTCACCGAGCACCGTCCCGACGTCGTCCTGCTCGACGTACACCTGCCGGGCGGCGGAGGCGTCGAGGTGATGCGGCGCCTGTCGACGATGAGCAGCGCCCTGTCGACAGCACAGGCCCCCCGCTTCCTCGCGCTGTCGGTCTCCGACGCCGCCGAGGACGTGATCGGGACGATCCGCGCGGGCGCCCGCGGCTACGTCACCAAGACGATCACCGGAGCCGAGCTGGTCGACGCGATCCGCCGCGTGTCGGAGGGCGACGCGGTGTTCTCGCCGCGGCTGGCGGGCTTCGTCCTCGACGCGTTCGCGGGCACGATCGAGATCTCCGCGGTCGACGAGGATCTCGACCGCCTGACCGAGCGGGAGCGTGAGGTGATGCGCCTCATCGCCCGGGGCTACGCCTACAAAGAGGTGGCCCGGGAGCTCTTCATCTCGATCAAGACGGTCGAGACCCACATGTCGAGCGTGCTCCGGAAGCTCCAGCTGTCATCTCGTCACGAGCTGACACGCTGGGCCTCCGACCGCCGCTTGCTGTGAGTGTGACTACGGCTTGACGACCACGACCCCTGCCATCCCCAGCTCGCTGTGGAACAGGCAGTAGTAGTGGTACGTGCCGGCCTTCTTGAAGGTGACCCTGTAGCTGCCGTGCGGCGGAATCACACCAGAGCTCAGGTCGCCGCTCCGGTAGTGGTTCGGGTGGCCGTACGGCGCGAGCACCGAGGGTCCGATGTGCGGAGCCCCGATCGTCACCGTGTGCGGGGCACCCATCGACATGCTGTTGACCCACTTGACCGTGTCGCCCTTGTGGACCACGACCTTGCCCCTGACGTAGCGGCCGACCATCGCGATCATGTCGTCGGTCCCGAGGATCACCTTGTGGTTCGTCGCTGCCTTCTTGGCCTGGGCGAGCTGGGCCTTGCCGTCGGCGACGATCGCGTTGGCCGTGAAGGCCGCCTCGGCGTCGTAGTCGGCCTGGGACGCCGGGTACGCGGATCCGGCCGGCTGCACGTGGATCTCACCGCGCATCATCACGCCGTGCACCAGGCAGTAGTAGGTGTAGGTGCCCGGGTCGACGGTGTTGGGGAAGGACAGCGTGTACGACTTCGCCGTCCCGAACGGGAGCAGCGGGATGTCGATCGTGCTCAGCGCGCCCGAGTTGAGGTAGGTGCCGGGAGCGAAGGTGTCCCCACCGACCTTCGAGGCCTGGTTCGGGTCGCCCGGGTTGAACTCGGGGGTGCTCGTCTGGACGCCGTCGGCGAAGAACGTCACCGTGTGGGGCTCGGCCGAGTTGGCCTTCCAGGTCACCGTGTCGCCCTGGTCGATGGTGAGGTCGGGCGTCAGGAACTTCTCACCCTGGATGGCCTTGTGGGCGGCCTGGTTGCCGACCAGCACCGTCCAGTTCTGCGTGACTGTCCCGGCGTGAGCCGAGCCGGCGTACACATTCAGGGCCACCGGTGCGAGCAGAGCCAGCACGGCGGCGATGACCGAGCCGGGCTTGGCGAGTTTCGTGAACTGCATGCGCGTCCCCCTTGATGTCGCGACGGCGCGAACGATCGGCAAGTGCCGGCCGGACCGTGACGCGCCTTTGGTGCCTCGATCCTCTCCCGCCCCAGGGGCAACGGTCATGACCCACAAGGGCCAGGGGTAGGCCGGTCTCGCGGGGGTGCTGGGGGTGGCTGACCGTAGGCTGGACCGGAGATGAGCGACACTCTTCCCGTCATCGGCCTGAGCCTGCCCGACGCCGACGCGTCGCAGCGGGAGAAGCCGAAAGGCCCCACCGCCGACGAGCTCCTGGCCGGGCTGAACGAGCCCCAGCGGGCCGCCGTGGTCCACGAGGGGCCGCCCCTCCTCGTGGTCGCGGGCGCCGGGTCGGGCAAGACCCGGGTGCTGACCCGTCGGATCGCCTGGATCGTCTCCCAGCGCAGGGCCCACCCCGGTTCGATCCTGGCGATCACCTTCACCAACAAGGCCGCGGCCGAGATGAAGGAGCGGGTCGAGGCCCTGGTCGGCCCGCGAGCGAGGCTGATGTGGGTCTCGACGTTCCACTCCGCGTGCGTGCGCATCCTGCGCAAGGAGATCGACAAGCTCGGCTTCAAGTCCAGCTTCACCATCTACGACGCCGCCGACTCCAAGCGGCTCATGACGATGGTGGTGGGCGATCTCGACCTCGACCCGCGGCGCTACCAGCCCGGCGCGGTGCTGCACTGGGTCTCCACCCACAAGAACGAGCTCCGTGGTCCGGAGGAGGTCGCGGCCGACACGCGCAACAGGTTCGAGGAGGCGTACGCCGCGGCGTACACCCGCTACCAGCAGCGGCTCCGCGGCGCCAACGCGCTCGACTTCGACGACCTGCTGATGACCACGGTCGACCTGTTCGCGACCTTCCCCGAGGTGCGCGAGACCTACCGGCGGCGGTTCCGGCACGTGCTCGTGGACGAGTACCAGGACACCAACCATGCGCAGTACGCCCTGATCCACCAGCTCTGCGCCGACTCGCTCGAGGAGTCGCTCGACGAAACCGACGCGGAGCGGGTGCCCCCCGCCGAGCTCATGGTCGTGGGCGACGCCGACCAGTCGATCTACGCGTTCCGGGGGGCCAACATCCGCAACATCCTCGACTTCGAGCAGGACTTCCCCGACGCGACCTCGATCCTGCTCGAGCAGAACTACCGGTCGACCCAGACGATCCTCAACGCCGCCAACTCCGTGATCGGGCACAACCGCGGCCGCAAGCCGAAGAACCTCTGGTCCGACGCCGGCATGGGCGCCAAGATCGTCGGCTACGTCGCCGACGACGAGCGCGACGAGGCCCGGTTCGTCTCCGGCGAGATCGACACGCTGACCGATGCCGGATCACGACCGGGCGACGTCGCGGTGTTCTACCGCACCAACGCCCAGTCGCGTGTCTTCGAGGAGGTGTTCATCCGGCTCGGGATGCCCTACCGCGTCGTCGGTGGCGTCCGGTTCTACGAACGCCGTGAGGTGCGCGACGCGCTCGCCTACCTGCGGATGCTGGTCAACTCCGATGACGAGGTGTCGCTGCGCCGGATCGTGAACACCCCCAAACGCGGCATCGGCGACCGGGCGCTCGAGTGCGTCACGTCGTTCGCCCAGCGCGAGCGGATCACGTTCTGGGAGGGGCTGCGCCGCGCCGACGAGGCGCCGGGTCTGGTGACCCGCTCGTTGGTCGCGATCCAGGGATTCGTCGGCCTGGTCGAGGAGCTCCGGTCGATGGTCGACGCCGGCGAACGTGCCGACGTGGTCCTCGAGTCGGTGCTCGCCCGCTCGGGATACCTCGACGAGCTCGAGGCCTCCGACGATCCGCAGGACGGCACCCGGTTGGAGAACCTCGCCGAGCTCGTGGCCGTCGCCCGGGAGTTCGCCGACGACCCCCAGGCCGGCCCGTCGGCCGACCCGACCGACGTGGACGCGGGAGTTGTCACGCCCGGGCTGTCCGACTTCCTCGAGCGCGTGGCTCTCGTCGCCGACACCGACCAGATCCCCGACGCGCCGGGTGAGGACGACGGCGGCATGGTCACGCTGATGACGTTGCACACCGCGAAGGGGCTGGAGTTCCCCACCGTGTTCCTGACCGGGCTGGAGGACGGCGTCTTCCCCCACTCCCGCAGCCTCGAGGACGGCGGCGAGCTGGAGGAGGAACGACGGCTGGCGTACGTCGGGGTGACGCGTGCCCGGCAGCGCCTCTACCTCTCCCGGGCCCTGGTGCGTTCGGCCTGGGGGGCGCCCGCGCACAACCCGGCGTCGCGGTTCCTGGGTGAGGTGCCCGACGAGCTCGTCGACTGGCGGCGCACCGAGGCCGACCAGGTGCACTGGCAGCGGCCCGATCTCTCGCGCGGGTACGCCGGTGGGCTGGGCACATCTCTGGGCCAGCCCACGGCCGCTGGTCGGCGCAACTTCGGTGCGGCCGCGGCCCGGGCCGACGCCTTGGCCAAGTCCAAGCCGGCCCGCGAGGTGCCGTCGCTGTCGCCGGGTGACCGGGTGCAGCACGACACGTTCGGCCTGGGCACGGTCGTGGCCGTCGAGGGGGTCGCCGAGAAGGCGGTGGCGTCGATCGACTTCGGCACCGAAGGGGTCAAGCGGCTGCTGCTGCGCTACGCGCCGGTCGAGAAGATCTAGCTGGGGGGTCCGGGGTAGAGCCCGTGCGCGACCAGCGCGGCGTACGGGTCGACCGGGTCGCCGCCGCCGGGGTGCACCTCGAGGTGGAGGTGGGGTCCGGTGACGTTCCCGGTGGAGCCGACGTACCCGATCACCTGGCCGGGCTTGACCGTGGCGCCGACGGAGGTGCCGAACTCGTTCTGGTGGCAGTACCACAGCTCGGTGCCGTCGGGCAGAACCTCGATGGTGCGGTTGCCGTAGGCGCCGGAGTAGCCGACGTCGGTGATCGTGCCGCCGGCGACGGCCATGATCGGCGTGCCGGTCGGAGCCGCGAAGTCGAGGCCGGTGTGGAAGTGCGACCACAGCGAGCTGTAGTCACCGAAGCGCGCGGTCAGGTGGTAGACGCCCGGAGTGATCGGCAGCACCCACTGGTGGAGCTTGATCTGGGCGGCCTGCTTCTCGGCCTGCTGCAGCGACGCCGAGAGCGCCGCGTCGCGCTGCTTGGCCTGGGCGTCGGCGACCGCCTGCAAGTTGCCGCCGGACAGCGTGCGGTTGGAGTCGCGGCTGACGACGGCGGTGCGTCCGCCCAGCAGGCTGGCCGACCCCACGGCGCTGCTCCCCGAGAGCGCGCCGGCGGGGGAGATCCGGCCGGCCGTGTCGGCACCGGCCAGGCCCGGGTGCATCGCCTGGAGCGTGCCTCCGGCCGAGATGGCCAGGACGGCGACGCCGGCGAGGAGCGGCAGGCTCGGGATACGGGTACGCCGGGCGGCGGCGCGTCGTCCGGCCTGCCGGGTGGGCCTGGGGTTCTCGGCGCGCGGAGCCGGAACGGGCTCGGGCGTCCGGACCTCGACCGCGGGCTCGATCTCCACGGGCTCGATCTCCACGGGCTCGATCTCCGCGGGCTCGATCACCGGCGCCACGAGCACCGGCGCCACGAGCACCGGCTCGACCACGACGGGCTCGATCACGATCGTCGGAGTGGCCACCCGGCGGCCGACGTACGTCTCGAGGCTCGGTGCGCCGGTGGGCCGCAGCAGGTGGCCGACGACGTCGTCGGGGTCGCTGGTCAGCTCGGGGCCGAGGGAGATCCGGGGCGCGACGACGCGCACGCCACCGCCGGCGACGTGGTCGCGGCCGGCCACTCGGCGGCCGGTGTAGGACAGGGACTCGCCAGACGGCGGGGCCGCGATGGGCCCGGGCTCCGGTGAGACCGCGGCGACCCGGCGTCCGACGTACGGGTGCGACGTGCGCCGTTCTTCGCAGTGCCGGGCGACGCGCTTCCCGGTCGGAGCGGTGGAGGGGTTCACATCGGTGGCCGTCGAGCCGGAGGTACCGGCGCGGTGGTCACCCATGAACAGGCTCCAGATGAAGTGGGGGATCGGGGCAGCGAGCCTCGACAGTAACGGAAAGGTCACGGGGGGTGAAATCCCCCTCCGTTTGAGGTGAACACCACGGGGTACACCGGTCCGATCGCCGCGCTCGGTTACCCTGCGGCCATGGCGTCCGCACCCCCCCGGCTCCGGATCGTGGTGGCCAAGCCCGGCCTCGACGGCCACGACCGTGGCGCCAAGATCGTGGCCCGCGCTCTGCGGGACGCCGGGCACGAGGTGATCTACACCGGGCTCCACCAGACGCCGGAGCAGATCGTCGAGACCGCGATCCAGGAGGACGCCGACCTGATCGGACTCTCGGTCCTGTCCGGCGCCCACATGACGCTGTTCCGTCGGCTGGTCGAGCTGTTGCGCGAGCGCGACGCGGCCGACATCCGAGTGTTCGGGGGCGGCATCATCCCCGACGAGGACATCCCGGTCCTCGAGGAGCTCGGCGTGGCCAAGGTGTTCACGCCCGGGGCGACCACCGGGGAGATCACCTCCTGGGTGGCCGAGGCGTTCGCCGAGCCGGCCTGAGACCTCGTCGATCAGGTGCGGGGCCTCTCCACGTCGAGCACGATCCGCACCCGCTGGCCCCGGGTCATCCGGGCGACGTCAGCCGGGCTAGGGTGCGAGAGGCCGTCCGGCCGCGCCTGTCGGCGGCCGGGACCCCGTTGCGACCCGGTCTCTCAGGAGTTGGTGGAACGTGGATCTGATGGAGTACCAGGCGAAGGAGCTCTTCGCCCAGCACGGCGTGAGGACGACGCTCGGAGTCGTCGTCACCACCCCCGAGGAGGCGCGCACCGCGGCGGAGAAGATCGGCCCCTGCGTCGTGAAGGCGCAGGTCAAGGCCGGCGGCCGGGGCAAGGCCGGCGGTGTGAAGCTCGCCAAGAACGCCGACGAGGCCTTCGAGCATGCCTCGGCGATCCT
>JAICSK010000135.1 GCA_025936915.1 Nocardioides sp. | reverse complement strand
TGCGTCTCCGCAGGTCAGAGGCGGTTTCCGGGCTTGACAGATCGGACGCCGATGTGCCTTCCGACGGGCCGTCCCGTGCGCCCCCGATGACCGTGCCGACACGGGTCTGCCCGGCCGATGACGGATACTGCGGACCATGTCCGCGTCGCCCGCCCCCGAGACCGCCCCGGCGGAACGACGACGGGTCTCGCGACTCACCCCGGTGCTGCTGGTGCGCGCCGCCCACCCTCGGCAGGCAGTGGTGACGGCGCTCGCGATGGCGGCCGCGGCAGCAGCCTCGGGGCGAGCCGCTCGCGAGGTGGGTCTGGTCGGCGTCACCGTGCTGGTCGGCCAGGCACTTCTCGGCTGGGACAACGACCTCACCGACGAGAAGGCCGACCGCGCCGACGAGCGGGGCACCAAGCCACTGGTCGCGGGACTCGACCGAGGAACGCTCGGCTTCTGGCTGGCCTGCGGGCTGCTGCTCGTCGTCCCGCTCTCACTCTCGAGCGGCATCGACGCGGGCCTGGCCTACCTGGCATCCCTGGTGGTCGGCATCCTGGGCAACAGGCTGCTGCGCTCGGGTCGCCTGTCCTTCGTGCCGTGGGCGGTCGCGTTCGCGCTCTACCCGGCGTACCTCTCCTACGGCGGGTGGGGCGGCGGCGCCCAGGGTCACCCGCCCACCGTCCTGATGACCGTCGCGGCGGCGTTCCTGGGGGTCGGGGTGCACGTCGTCGTCTCGCTGCGCGGCCTGGTCGACGACAACCGGGCCGGGCGCCGGCACCTCCCGCTCCGGCTGGCGCTCCGCGTCGGCGCACCGCGACTGCTCGTGCTGGCGAGCCTGTACTGCGTGCTCGTCGTCGCCGCGATCGTCGTGATCGGGAGCACGGTCGGGCTGTCCCAGTCGCCCGTCGTCGGCTGACCCGGGAAGGTCGCATCGGGCCCGGTGGTCGGCTCCGGGACGACCAGAGGCGGACGCTAGGGTGTCGCCCGTGAACCTGCGACGCAGCCTCGCGCTCGGAGCCACCGGCCTCGCCGCCACCGCCGCCCTCACCGCGTGCGGTTTCAGCTATCCGACCGACCGGATCAACAACCCGGTCGCGGGCGTCGACTACCGCAACGGCACGGTCGAAATCCTCAACGCCGTCGTGGTCGCCAAGCAGGCCAACTCCGGCACGTTCGTCGCGACGTTCGTCAACAGCAGTCCGTCGAAGACGATCAGCCTCCAGTCCGCCTCGGGCGACAACACGGCGATCTCGACGGTCGACGCCAAGCCGTTCACGATGCAGCCCAACACGTTGGTCAACCTCGCGGCCCACAAGGGCATGGCGGTCAGCGGGACGTTCGCGCTCGGGCAGTTCGTCACCATCTCGTTCACCTTCGACGACGGTGAGAACGTCAACCTGCAGGTGCCGGTCGTCGCCGACGACGGCCAGTGGGCCGGGCTCGACGTGGCGACCCCGTCGCCGACCGAGTCCCCGACCGTCGGCACCTCACCCACGACCTCGACATCCGCGTCGCCCACGGCGACGTCGTCCGGCTGATGACGTACACCCTCGTCCTGCTCCGACACGGCGAGAGCGTCTGGAACGCCGAGAACCTCTTCACCGGCTGGGTCGACGTCGACCTGTCGGACAAGGGTCGGTCCGAGGCCCTGCGTGGCGGGGAGCAGCTGCGCGACGCCGGGATCCTGCCCGACGTCGTCCACACCTCCCTGCTCCGCCGGGCGATCAACACCGCAGTCATCGGTCTGGACGTCGTCGACCGGCACTGGATCCCGGTCCGGCGCAGCTGGCGGCTCAACGAGCGGCATTACGGCGCTCTCCAGGGCAAGAACAAGAAGCAGACGCTCGAGGAGTACGGCGAGGAGCAGTTCATGCTCTGGCGACGCTCCTTCGACGTACCCCCGCCGCCGCTGGACGACGACGACGAGTTCTCCCAGGCGCACGACGTGCGGTACGCCGACCTCGACGACGAGCTCCCCCGGACGGAGTGCCTCAAGGACGTGATCGGCCGGCTGCTCCCCTACTGGAACGGACCGTTGGCCGACGACCTTCGGACCGGGCAGACGGTGCTCGTCGCCGCCCATGGCAACAGCCTGCGGGCGATCGTCAAGCACCTCGACGGCATCAGCGACGACGACATCGCCGGCCTCAACATCCCGACCGGGATGCCTCTGGTCTACGAGCTCGACGACCAGCTGCGGCCGACCGTGATCGGTGGGCGCTACCTCGACCCCGAAGCCGCCGCCGAGGCCGCCGCCGCCGTGGCCGACCAGGGCCGATAGAAGGCGTGTCACCGACCACTCGGGCAGCGACACGCGGTCCCGAGACCGGCGTGTCGTCCGCCAACCGTCGGTCACACGCCGGTGAGACCTCAGCTCGCGGACGGCTCCCGTGCCGAGGGGAACTGACCCGTGACCACGAAGACGACCCGGTTGGCCACCGACACCGCGTGGTCGGCGATCCGCTCGTAGTAGCGGCCGAGCAGGGCGATGTCGACGGCCGACTCGACGCCGTGCTGCCAGTCGTCGGACAGGAGCTGGGTGAAGCTGCTGCGGCGCAGCGAGTCCATCTCCTCGTCGTCGCGGCCGAGCGCGATCGCGGCGTCGACGTCCTTCTCGGTGATCACCGAGGCGACCCGGCGCACCATGTCCTCGGCGACCTCCGCCATCCGCGCGACGGTCGGACGCGCCTCCTCGGGCACGGCGACGTCGGGCACCCGCAGCCGCGCGATCTTGGCGACGTGCACCGAGAGGTCGCCCATCCGCTCGAGCTCGCTGACCATCCGCAGCGCGGACACCACGACGCGCAGGTCGCCGGCGACCGGCTGCTGGAGCGACAGCAGCGAGAACGCCGTGTCCTCCACCCGCTCACGGGCCGAGTCGATCGTCGCGTCGGCGGCGATCACCTGCTCGGCCACCTCGGCGTCGCCGTTCAGGAGGGCCTGGGTCGCGAGCCGGACAGAGGTCTCGACCTCCTGGCAGATCTCGGACAGGTCGGCGAACATCGAGTCCAGCTGCTCGTGGAACACGTCACGCATGTCGGTCACCGTAGGGCGCGAAAGTGTCCGGACGGGGTGACCCGGTGAACGGCCCGTGAACACTCTGTGAGCACGGCGCCTGCAGGCGAACGCCGGGTGTCCGGATGCGTACGATCTGTGCGTGAGCCCCACGACGCAGGCCTTTCTGGCCGCGCTCATCGGGGCCGTCGTCGCCGGGGGCGCCGTCCTGGCGTGGCACGTGAGCGAGCGCCAGCGGAAGGCCGGGACGACACCCGACGAATCCGTCCTACCCGTCGGGATCGCCACCGTGCTCTCCGTCCTGCGCAGCAGCGCCGTGGTCGTCGACGAGGGCGACGAGGTCGTCAAGGCGTCCGCACCGGCCCTGGCGTTCGGCCTGGTGCGGGGCAACCGTCTGGTCTCCTCCGAGCTCGCGGACCTCGTGCAAGAGGTACGCCGTGACGGGGAGATCCGCGAGACCGAGCTGACGATGCCCCGGCCGAGCGGGCCGCCGCGGACCGTCACCGCCCGCGTGGCGCCGCTGAGCTCGCGCCTGGTGCTCGCACTCGTCGAGGACCGCACTCGTGAACGCCGGGTCGAGGAGGTACGGCGCGACTTCGTGGCCAACGTGTCCCACGAGCTGAAGACACCCGTGGGGGCGATCAAGCTGCTCGCCGAGGCGGTCGCCGATGCCTCCGACGATCCCGAGGCGGTCGAGCGGTTCGCCAAGCGGATGCTGACCGAGAGCGACCGGTTGTCGCGGATGGTGCAGCAGATCATCGAGCTGTCTCGGTTGCAGGGCGACGAGCCGCTCGAGGCGCCGGCGGTGGTCGACGTCGACGACGTGATCAAGCGGTCGGTCGACATCACGGTCATGGACGCCAGCAGCAGGAACATCTCGGTCGTCACCGGCGGGACGCAGGGGCTCACGGTCTTCGGCAACGGGGAGCAGGTGTCCGCTGCCGTCACCAACCTCGTCGCCAACGCCGTGGCGTACTCCGGTGACGACTCGACGGTGCTGGTCTCCACCAAGCCGCACGAGGACATGGTGGAGATCTCTGTCGTGGACCAGGGGATCGGGATCCCGCGCGACGAGCTGGACCGGATCTTCGAGCGGTTCTACCGCGTCGACCCGGCCCGGCACCGATCCACCGGCGGGACGGGGCTCGGGCTCTCGATCGTCAAGCACGTCGCGGCCACCCATGGTGGCGACGTACGTGTGTGGTCCCTGGAGGGACAGGGCTCGACCTTCACGCTCTCCCTCCCCCGCACCAAGCAGGAGGAGTTCCAGCCATGACCCGAGTCCTGGTCGTCGAGGACGAGGAGAGCTACGCCGACGCGCTGTCGTACCTGCTCCGCAAGGAGGGGTACGACGTGTCGCTGGCCGCCACCGGACCCGACGCGCTCTCGGAGTTCGACCGCAACGGCGCGGACATCGTGCTGCTCGACCTGATGCTGCCCGGCATCTCGGGCACCGAGGTGTGCCGCCAGATCCGCTCCGTCTCCAACGTGCCGGTGATCATGGTCAGCGCCAAGGACGACGAGGTCGACAAGATCGTGGGCCTGGAGCTCGGCGCCGACGACTACGTCACCAAGCCCTACTCGCCGCGCGAGCTGGTCGCCCGCATCCGGGCCGTCCTGCGCCGCGGCACCGAGCCCGACCTGGCCCCGATGACCCTCGAAGCCGGCCCCGTGCGGATGGACGTGGAGCGCCACGTGGTCACCGTCGACGGCGAACCGCAACGGCTGCCGTTGAAGGAGTTCGAGCTGCTCGAGCTGTTCCTGCGCAATCCGGGTCGGGTGCTGACCCGCGGTCAGCTGATCGACCGGGTCTGGGGCTCCGACTACGTCGGCGACACCAAGACCCTCGACGTCCACGTCAAGCGGCTGCGCGCCAAGCTCGAGCCCGAACCGGCCCACCCGACGATGCTGGTGACCGTGCGCGGGCTCGGCTACAAGCTCGATCTCTAGGGCGAGCCGGGCACGCGGCGTCAGGTCCGGCTCCTCCGTTCCGTCAGCCAGGCATGTGCAGGAACGACAGCAGAGCGGAAGGCGACCGGATCGGGGGTGGTCATCCGTCAGCGACCGATGGCACTACCTCGAAGGCGCGGACCTTCGCTAGCCTCCGAGGCTTCATCGCAAGGGGGAACGATGCGCCGGTGGGGTGAGCTGGTCCTGAGGCACTGGGTGATCGTCATGGTCGCCTGGGCGGTGGTCCTCGTCGCGGGCGGCGCGGTCGCAAGCACCGTGAGCGACCGGATGACGGTCAACTTCTCGCTGCCCGGGCAACCGGGCGACGAGGCCGCCAACAAGATCATCGCGGAGTACCACAACGGCGGGAACACGGCTCCGCTGATCGCGACCGTCACGCTGCCGGAGGGCCAGACCGTCTCCGGCAACGAACAGGTGGTCGCGAAGGCCTTCGACTCGGTGGCGGGCGCGGTCCCGGACCGCCCGCTGCGCGTCGTCGACGAGGCCAACACCGGCGACAAGGCGTTCCGCACCTCCGACGACCGCACGGCGTACGCGATGGTGTTCTACCCGTTCCCGCGCAGCTTCTCCGAGCAGCTCCCGACGAAGGAGATCGAGAAGACCGTGCAGGCCGTTGCGCCCGACGGCTCGGTCGTCGGGGTGACGGGCATGGACGCCCTCGCCACCGGGGACGACTCAGGGGGGCCGGGCGTTCTGACCGAGACCCTGCTCGGGGCCATGGGTGCGTTGATCGTGTTGTTGTTCGTGTTCGCCTCGGCGTTGGCGTTCCTGCCGCTGGTGGTGGCCGGGGTGTCGATCATGGCGACGTTCCTGATGCTGCTCCCGCTGACGTATCTGACCGACGTCTCGTTCATCGTCCAGTTCCTGGTGGCGCTGGTCGGGCTGGGCGTCGCGATCGACTACTCCCTGCTCTTCGTCACCCGATGGCGTGAGGAACGAGATCATGGTCGCGACAACCACGAAGCCGTGGTCGTCGCGATGGAGACCGCCGGCCACGCCGTCCTGTTCAGCGGCATCACCGTGGCCATCGGACTGCTGGCCCTCGTGGTGCTGCCCGTCCCGTTCATGCGCAGTGTCGGCTACGGCGGCGCCCTCATCCCGCTGGCCAGCGTGCTGGTCACCTTGACCCTCACGCCGGCGATCCTTGCCACCGTCGGACCACGCGTCGACTGGCCGAAGATCCGCCACGAGAACAAGGCGAGTCGCGGCTGGACCGCCTGGGCGCGCCTGATCGTTCGGCGCCGGTGGATCGCCCTGGTCTCGGCCGTGGCCGTGATCGGGGTGCTCTTCGTGTCGTTCCTCGGCATCAAGATCGGCTTGGCCGACTCCACGTCACTGGCCAAGACCGGGCGGGCGTACGACACGCTGCAGACACTCGAGCGCGGCGGCGTGAACACCGGCGTCCTGACACCCATGGAGGTGCTGACGGAGACCGACAGGGCCCCGTCGGTGGCGGACACCCTTGCCCGGGTCGATGGTGTGACCCGGACGGTCGTCCCGACCGGGCCGGGTGCCTCGGTCGACGGCCAGACGGTGATCCTGGTCTTCCCCGACGAGGAGACGGTCAACTCCCAGAGCGTCCAGGTGGTCCGTGACGTCACGGCCAAGGCCGACGACACCGCAGGTGTGATCGGCGTGACCGGCGTCGGCAATGCGCAGGTCGACTTCCTGCATGCGGTCTACGGCAACTTCCCACTGATGCTGCTGATCATCGCCGCGCTCACCTACATCCTGCTGGTGCGGGCGTTCCGGTCGCTGCTCCTGCCGCTGAAGGCGGTGATCCTCAACCTGATCTCGCTGTCCGCGGTGTACGGCCTGATGGTGCTGTTCTGGCAGAAGGGCTACGGCTCGGACGCGGTGTTCGGGATCGCCGAGACAGGGGCCGTCACGTTCTGGATCCCGCTGATGGTCTTCGCGTTCCTGTTCGGGTTGTCCATGGACTACGAGGTGTTCATCCTCTCCCGCGTCCGGGAGGAGTACGACGCGGGAGCCGGCACCGACGACGCCGTCATCCAGGGGATCGGTCGTACGGGTCGACTCGTGACCAGCGCGGCCCTGATCCTCTTCCTCGCCTTCGCCGCGCTGGCCTCGGGACCTGGCACGGATCTGAAGGTGATGGCGACCGGGCTGGGGTTCGGCATCCTGCTCGACGCCACACTCGTGCGGTCGGTGCTCGTCCCGGCGCTCGTGTCACTGTTCGGCTCGTGGAACTGGAAGCTTCCCGACTCGGTCGCTCGCATCCTCCGGATCCAGCCGTCGCACTCGCACGTCGAGCGCCGGGTGGTCCTGGACGACTGAGGCCCGGCTCACCGAGCACGATCACCCCCGGCGGCCGGACCTGCCACCTCGATGGGCGGGTGGTCCACCCATCAGGAACCACGCAGCAGCGGGGCGCCGGGGTCACGCCGTCCGAAAGCCGCGTGAGGACTGTCGGCGGTCGTCCCTAGGGTGGTGGCGTGCCGATCTCAGACCGTCCCTGGCTGCCGCTGGCGGCCGTGGCCACCACTCTCCTGCTCTGGGCCTCCGCCTTCGTCGCGATCCGCCACCTGGGTCACGACTTCTCCGCGGGCGCGCTGTCGCTCGGTCGTCTCCTCGTCGGCTCGCTCGCCCTCGGCGCCGTGGCGGTCTCACGGGGGCTGCCGCGGCCGAGCGGTCGCGACTGGCTCGGACTCGTCGCCATCGGCGCGTTGTGGTTCGGCGTCTACAACGTGGCCCTCAACCAGGGCGAGCATCACGTCGACGCCGGTACGTCGGCCATGCTCGTGCAGGTCTCGCCGGTGCTGATCGCGGTGCTGGCGACCCTGTTCCTCGGCGAGCAGTTCACCCAGTGGCTCGGTGCCGGCCTGGTCCTGGCGTTCGGCGGGGTCGTCCTGATCGCGCTTGCCGAGCCCGGGGGGCACAACGACTTCGCCGGGGTGCTGCTCTGCCTGCTCGCCGCCCTCGCCTACTCGATCGCGCTGGTGGTGCAGAAGCCGCTGGTCTCGCGCCTGTCGGCGCTGCACGTGACCTGGCTGGCCTGCACGGTCGGTGCGGTGGTGTGCCTGCCCTTCGCCGGACAGCTGGTCGACGCCGCTCGCGACGCGTCGGGGTCCGACATCTGGTGGGTGGTCTACCTCGGGCTGTTCCCGACGGCCGTCGCGTTCACGACGTACGCCTTCGCGCTGCGGCACATGACCGCGAGCAGCCTGGGCATCACGACCTACCTCGTGCCGCCGCTGACGATCGCGATGGGCTGGTTGTTCCTCGGTGAGACGCCGCCCGCGATGGCGTACGTCGGCGGTGTCCTCGCCCTGGTCGGCGTCGCAGTCGCGAGGCGCAAGCCCCGCGCTCGGAAGGTCGTGCCGCAGCCGGCGTAGGGCGTGCGATGCTGCGCGGGTGAACGTCGTCGCCGGCGTGCTGGTCGGCCTGGTCGCCGCACTGCACCTGTACTTCCTGGTCCTGGAGATGTTCCTGTGGACCACTCCGACCGGACGCCGGGTGTTCGGTCTCGACCCGGAGTTCGCCCAACGGTCGAGGGCGCTCGCCGCCAACCAGGGCCTCTACAACGGGTTCCTCGCGGCCGGCCTGGTCTGGGGGTTGGTGTCCGGTCGGACCGACGTCCGGATCTTCTTCCTGGGCTGCGTGATCGTGGCCGGCGTCTTCGGTGCGGCCACGGTGAACAAGCGGATCGTGGCGGTGCAGGCGGTCCCGGCGGTGCTGGCGCTGGTCGCGGTACTGCTCAGCTGATCCCGAACCATCCCAGGCATGGCTCGACGCCGGTGACCTCGGCGGTGCGCCCGAGGGTCCGCCAGGCCTCGCGGGTGAGGCGCACGTGCTGGAGCTCGAACGGTCCGGTCGGAGTGACTGTCCGGCTGAGTCCGTTGTCGACGTACCCCATCCGGTGCGAGACGGCCAGTGACGGTGCATTGTCGGTGCGGGCGGACGACACCGCGATCTCTGCGCCGAGGTGGTCGAAGGCGAGCGTGAGAACGCCGGCGCGCATCAGGTGCGCCAGTCCGCGACCGCGGACGTCGGAGGCGAGCCACGAGAAGGAGTCGACTGTCCTGAGCTGGAGAAACTTCTCGCCCTCGAGGGCCTGGATCCCGACCACGCGGCCGTCGTACTCCACCGCGAGGTCCATGCACCACGAGTCGGGCGACCATGCCCCGCGGTGCTTCCAGACCTCGGTGACCAGCTGACGGCGCCGGTCGTCCTCCGGTGAGAGGGTCGGAAACATCTCGTTGGCCGGGTTCATCTCGAGGTCGTCAGGCAGCGCCGCCAGTAGCGCCGGGAGGTCGGCATCGGTGACGCCGCGCAGCACCAGCTCGCCGCTGCGGATGCGGAGGTCGAAGAAGGGCCAGACCACGCGAGCAGGCTAGGGGGCGTCGGGGTCCGGGGTCGCGCCGGTTTCCAGCCAGCCCCGGAAGGCCTCGAGGTTGCGGGTGGACTCGCCGCGCAGGTTGCGCCACTCCCACTCCTTGCGGATGGACGACGCGAACCCGAGCTCGAGGATGGTGTTGAAGCTGCCATCGGCGTGGGAGAGCACCGACCCGAGGAGTCGGTCGAGCTCGTCGGGGGTGACCAGCGCGAGCGGGAGGCGCGCGTCGAGATAGATGTCGCCCATGTGGTCGACGGCGTAGGAGACGGCGTACGTCTTGAGGTTGCGCTCGAGCAGCCAGCGGTAGACGCGCTCGTGGTTCTCGTCCGGGTTGCGGCAGACGAACGCGTGGACACCGAGCGCATGCGGGCCGATGTCGACCCGAACGGGCGTCTGCAGCTTGCTCTCGCCGGGGAGGGCGAAGCTGAACGAGCCGCCTCGCTCCTCGAACTCGAGGTCGTTGTCGGTCAGGTAGTCACGCAGCACCTGGGCCGGGTCGCTCATGGGACGACCCTGCCACGTGTTGTCCAGCCCGGGGGCGATCACATTCACACTCGTCGTGGTCGCTATCGGATCCAGCCGCTTTCGACACCTGGTTTGGGTGGGGGCCGGAATTCGGGTCTCGTGTCGTCGGGATTGTCACCAGGGCGGTCCAGAGCGCGGGGGTGACCAGTCGTTTGGCCCGGCCCACGTCCAACGGCTCACCCTGGCTGCCGAGCACGGCGGGGATCACCTCCGCGTCACACGCCAGCCGCCGGATCGTGGCCACCGACAGGTCGGCCGGACCGGTATCAGGAAGTCCGGTGAGCCCGCGGATGA
>JAICSK010000061.1 GCA_025936915.1 Nocardioides sp. | reverse complement strand
CTCGATGATCTCGCCGTCGATGACGACCGCGATCCGGTCGGCGTCGTGGGCGGTGTGGAGGCGGTGGGCGATCGCGACCACGGTCCTGCCGTCGAGGAGCGCGTTCATCGAGCCCTCGAGGGTCCGGGCGGTGCGCGGGTCGATCAGCGAGGTCGCCTCGTCGAGCACGAGCGTGTGCGGGTCGGCGATGATCAGCCGGGCGAGCGCGACCTGCTGGGCCTGCGCCGGGGTCAGCGCCAGGTTGCCCGACCCGATCACGGTGTCCAGCCCGCGCGGCAGCCGCTGGACCCAGTCGCGCGACCCCACGGCCGACAGCGCGGCCCACACGGCCTCGTCGGAGGAGTCCTCGCGCGCGAGCACGATGTTGTCGCGGACCGAGCCGACGAAGACGTGGTGCTCCTGGGTGACCAGGGCCACCTCGGTCCGCAGCACCTCCAGCGGCAGCTTGACCAGGTCGACCCCGCCGACCTTGACCGACCCGGTCCGCGGACCGTTGATCCCCGAGAGCAGCCGCCCGAGCGTCGACTTCCCCGATCCCGACGGCCCGACGATCGCCAGCCGCTCGCCGACCTCGAGGTCCAGCGACACCCCGTGGAGTACGTCGTGCCCCTCGCGGTAGGCGAACCGCAGGTCCTCGCCGACCAGATGCGGACCCTCCGGCCGGTCGGTGCCGGCGACCCGGTCCTCGGGCACCTGCGCGATGCCCAGCAGCCGGCTGGTCGAGGCGATCCCCACCTGCAGCCGGTCCATCTCGCCGACCAACCGGTCGAGCGGCCCGCTCAGCGACTCGACGTACAGCAACGCGGTCGTGATCTGGCCCAGGGAGACCCAGCCGTGGGTGACGCCCCAGGCCCCGGCCAGCAGGGTCACGACGCGCGGGCTGTTGAAGCAGATGTCGATGACGCAGAACAGCAGGTTCCGCAGCGTCATCGTGTACCGCTCCGCCTGCGCCGACACCGCGATGTCGTCGTCGCCGGCACCGACGCGCAGGTCCGTCAGGCCCAGCGCCTCGACGGTGCGCGCGCCCTCGACCGTCTCGGTGAGCGTCGTGTTGATCCGGGAGTACGTCGACCCCTCGGTGATGTACCCCTTCGGGGCCCGGTCGAGATAACGGCGTACCTGGAACCCCGACGCGCCGATCAGCAGCAGCGACGGGATCGCCAGGAGCACGCTGTTCAGCAGCATCGCGACCACCGACAGACCGACGGTCAGCCCGGAGATGATCGCCTGGGGCAGCCCGAACTGCACCGACCGGCTCATCGTGCCCACGTCGCGGGTCACGCGGGTGACCAGGTCGCCCGTCGACGCGCCCTCCACGCGCCCGAGCGGCAGCCGCAGCACGGTCGCGACGATGTACTCGCGGGCCGACGAGAGCAGGTCCTGCCCGAAGACCGTGGAGATCCGCTGGGCCAGGAACGTCAGCAGCGCCTGGGCGCACACCACCGCGACGATCACCAGCGCCAGGTGGTCCAGGTGCGTGATCTGCGCCGCCCTCGCCCCACCCTCGACGGTCCGGTCGACCAGCGTGCCGAGCAGCCGGGGGACGACCAGGGCGGCCCCGGCGGCCAGCGCATTGAGCGCCACCAGCCAGAACACCTCGGCCCTGCGCTCGCGCAGCAGGTCGCGGAAGAACGCCAGCACCACGTGGTTGTCCGCGACCGGCCAGCCCCGCTCGGGGCTCCGCGAGGCGGCGTACGTCGCGCGGGCTCGCTGCTCCCTGAGCAGGTGGCGCCGGCGCAGCGCGGTGAACCGCTCGTGCCGGCTCACACCGCGCGGCGGGATCAGCTCGGGCGGCACGACCGGCTCCTGCGTGCCGTGCTCACGCCAGGTGGCGGCCGAGGTGGCCAACGGGTCGGCTGCCGATGACTCAGACACGCGTGTGCTCATGGCTCGACACCTCCTCCACGGGTGCGTCGAGCGCCCGCGCCACGACTCGGCGGTACGCCGGGCTGTCGCTCAGCAGGTGCTCGTGCGTGCCTTCGACGGTCGCCGTGCCGTCCTCGAACAGCACCACCCGGTCGGCGTGGTGCAGCCACAGCGGCGACACCGTCGTGACCACGGTCGTCCGGCCGCGTCGTACCGTCGCGACCCGTTCGGCGATCCGGGCCTCGGTGTGCGCGTCGACCGCGGACGTCGGCTCGACCAGCACCAGGATCGGCGCGTCGACGGCCAGTGCCCGAGCCAGGACGACGCGTTGCCGCTGCCCCCCGGACAGGCCCCGGCCGCGCTCGTCCAGCAGACCCTGCCAACCGCCCGGCAGCGCGTCGTACACGTCCTCGGCGTTGGCGACGCGCACGGCGTGCTCGGCCTGCTCGCGGGTCAGCCGGCCATGGGGGTCGATCGCGTCCTGGAGGGTGCCGGCGAACAGTTGGCTGCCGGTGTCGCTGACCAGGATGTGCCGGCGTACGTCGTCGAGCGTGGCTGCCCCGAGGTCGACGCCGCCGAGCCGGACGCCCCACTCCCGGCTCGCCAGCTCCTCGTCGAGCTCCGCCAGCCGGGCGCGATCGGCGAGCCGCTGGGCACGGGCGCGGCGTGCGGCCCGGCCCTTCAGGCCCTCCTCGAGCTCCTGGCTCACCGGCTCGGTGTCGGCGGGGAGGTAGCGACCGAGCCGGTCGGCCAGGGCCGCGGTGTCCTCCGGCACGGCGGAGACGACGATGGTCAGCTCGCCGTTGCGGGCGGTGAAGCCACTGAGCTCGTCGTAGAGGTCGGCGTGGGTGGGCAGGGGGGAGCTGGTCACGATGTCGGGCCAGGGAGGCTGCTGCTCGAAGATGGCGATCGCCTTGCGCGCCGAGACCATCGCCCGGGTGACCTTCTGGGCGAGCTCGAAGAACGTCTGGATCGGGTAGATCATGAACAGCGCGTAGCCGAGGAAGCTGATCAGCTGGCCGATCGTCAGGTCACCGTCGATCACCTGGTGTGTGCCGAGCCAGACCAGCAGCACGATGAAGACGCCGGAGAACAGCACGCCGACGGCCTCGATGGCGGCCTGCCAGATGCCCGCGGAGACGCCGGCCCGACGAGCGAGCTGGGACTGCACGTCGTAGTTGCGGCCGAAGGTCCGCTCGCCGCCGATCCCGCGCAGGATCCGCAGACCGGCGACGATGTCGGTCGCCATCGAGGTGAGCTCGGAGTTGCGGGCACGCTCGATCTGCTGACGCCGGTGCAGCGGCTTGAGCAGCGGGATCGCCGCGGTGACCAGCACCGGCGCCGCGAGCAGCATCAGCACGCCGAGCTTCGGCGACGTCGTCAGCACGATGAACGCGACGACCAGGTACGCGACGAGCTGGGAGGCCGACCGGGCGACGATCTCGGTCAGCGCACCGAACTCGTCGGAGTCGCTCGAGGCGACGCTCAGCACCTCGCCGGTCGGCGTACGACGGGGCAGGACGTGCCCCATCTGCACCACCTTGCGGGTGACCATCTTCATGGTCCCGTAGAGGTTGATCAGCCAGCTGCGCACCACGATGGTGTGCAGCACGATCCCGAACGCCGCGCCGATCACGGTGACCAGGAGCAGGAGCCCCGCCCAGAACAGCGTGCCGCTGGTCGAGTGCGCCTTGATCCCGTGGTCGACCGCCTTGCCGAACAGGAGAGGACCGACGGTCAGCGGCAGCTGCCACAGCACGCCGGCCGCTGTCGCGAAGGAGATCACCGGCCACTGGAACCTCAGGAACCACCGGAGGAACGCCGCCGGGCTGCGCGTGTCCGGCGCGGGACCGGGCTTCCGACCGGCCGCGCTGTAGAAGGTGGAGATCTCCGGAGGGAAGTCGCGCATGGCTCCTCGAGGGTACGGTCGCGCGACCTCGTCGAGCGAGCCGTTTTGGGCCGCTCGGGCCCGGCCTCCCGGGGGTTCTGCGGGCTGTGTCCGCACGTCCTAGTCTGGCGCCATGCCCTACTACCGCAGTGTCGGTTCCGTGCCACCCAAGCGCCACACCCAGCACCGCGATCCCGAGGGCAAGCTGTACTACGAGGAGCTGATGGGTGAGGAGGGCTTCTCGTCCGACTCGTCCCTGCTCTACCACCGGGGGGTCCCGTCGGGGATCGTCGACTCGCAGGTCTGGGACCTCCCCGATCAGAGCCGCACTCCCAACCACCCGCTCAAGCCGCGGCACCTCAAGCTGCACTCGCTCTTCCCCGAGCCCGGCGCCGGCTCCGGCGCCTGCCCGGTCGAGGGGCGACGGCTCGTGCTCGGCAACAACGACGTGCGGATCAACTACGTCGTCACCGGCACCGACCCGTCGCCGTACTATCGCAACGCCATCGGCGACGAGTGCGTGTACGTCGAGTCCGGGAGCGGTGTCGTCGAGACGGTCTTCGGCGTCATCCCCTACCGCACCCAGGACTACGTGCTGATCCCGCGCGCGACCACGCACCGGTGGGTGCCGAGCGAGCCGAGCCGGCTGTACGCGATCGAGGCCAACTCACACATCGCCCCGCCGAAGCGCTACCTCTCGCGGTTCGGGCAGATGCTCGAGCACGCGCCGTACTGCGAGCGGGACCTGCACGGTCCCGGCGAGACGTTCACGGTGGAAGGATCGGACGTCGAGGTTCTGCTCAAGCATCGCGTCGGCGGACAGGTCGTGGGCACGCGGATGACCTACGACACCCACCCGTTCGACGTGATCGGGTGGGACGGCTGCATGTATCCCTACACGTTCAACCTCGACGACTACATGCCGATCACCGGCAAGATCCACCAGCCGCCACCCGTGCACCAGGTCTTCGAGGGCTGGAACTTCGTGGTCTGCAACTTCTTGCCACGCAAGGTCGACTACCACCCCTTGTCGATCCCGGTGCCCTACTACCACTCCAACGTCGACAGCGACGAGATCATGTTCTACGTCGGCGGGGACTACGAGGCGCGCAAGGGCTCGGGCATCGCCCTCGGGTCGATCTCGGTGCACCCCGGTGGCTACGCGCACGGCCCCCAGCCGAGCGCGGTCGAAGCGTCGCTGGGTGCGGAGAGCTTCGAGGAGACCGCCGTCATGATCGACACCTTCCAGCCGCTCGACCTGGGCGAGGCCGGCGTCGCGGCCGAGGACCCGTCGTACGCCTGGACCTGGGCGGGCCGGCACACGGGCCAGGAGGGGAGTGGCGAGGACGGCGGACCGGCGGTCTACTCCAACTCGTGACGCGATGACCGAGATCCTCGAACACCGGGACGTACCGCTCGGCGGCCTACGCGCCATGACCGTACGCCGAACCCTCCCGCAGCGGCAGCGGTCGTTGATCGGCGCCTGGTGCTTCCTCGACCACTACGGGCCCGACCGGGTCGACGAGACCGGCGGGATGGTCGTCTCTCCGCACCCGCACATCGGGCTGCAGACGGTGAGCTGGCTCTTCGGCGGTGTCATCGAACACCGCGACAGCGTCGGGACACACGCGCTGGTCAAGCCCGGTGAGCTCAACCTGATGACGGCCGGTCGTGGGATCTCCCACTCCGAGGTGTCGACCGACGAGGTGACGGTGCTCCACGGTGTCCAGCTCTGGGTGGCCCTGCCCGCGGACCAACGCGATGTCGAGCCGGCGTTCACCCACTACGCGCCGCCGGTCGTGCACGGACCCGGCTGGGACGCGCAGGTCTTCCTCGGCTCGATGCTCGGCAGTCGGTCGCCGGTCGAGACGTTCACGCCGTTGGTGGGGGCCGAGATGATCCTCGACGGCGGCACCACGCTCACGCCCGAGACCGAGCCGGAGTTCGAGTACGGCGTCCTGGTCGACTTCGGCCTGGTGCATGTCAACGGCGAGGAGGTCAAGCAGCACCAGCTGGCGTACGTCGCACCCGGAGAGCGCGTCGAGATCGAGGCGGCCGACCTGTCGCACCTGCTGGTCATCGGCGGCCGCCCCCTCGGTGAGGACATCGTCATGTGGTGGAACTTCGTCGGTCGCGACCACGACGAGGTCGTCTCGGCTCGCGAGGACTGGATGGCCCAGATCAGTGACAACAACGGCACGATCCGGGACAGCTCCGAGATCTACGACGGACGCTTCGGGATCGTCACCGGCGACCACCTGCCCCCCGTCCCCGCCCCCGCCCTCCCCAACGCCAGGCTCAAACCCCGCCGCTGATTCGCCGGTGTCCAAACCTGTTTGGCACCAGGCCGCGCCGCTGATTCAGCCGCTCTCCCCAACACCGTTTGGCACCAAACCGCAGGAGGTTGCACAGAAACCGTGTCGTTCATGACCAATCGGGCTTGTGGATGACGGCCTGACCACCGAGGCCGCCACCGCCGCCGACGCCGCCGACGCCACCGCCGCCGCCACCGAGACCGATCGCGTCACCGGCCGCCGGCCTCGCCGGAACGATCGCAGGCACGGCGACCGGCCTGTCGGCGGGACCTGCCAGGATCGCGGTATGGGACCGGTGGTCGGAGACGACGGGCTCGCGCGCTGTCCGTGGGGTGACGGCGACGCAGTGATGCGCGCCTACCACGACGACGAGTGGGGGCGTCCCGTCACCGGCGAGTCGGCCTACCTCGAGCGGCTCACCCTCGAGGCGTTCCAGTCGGGGCTGTCCTGGCGCACGATCCTGCTCAAGCGACCGGCGTTCCGCAAGGCGTTCCACGACTTCGATCCAGACGTCGTCGCGGCGTACGACCAGGAGGACGTCGCCCGTCTCATGGACGACGCCGGGATCGTTCGCAACCGGCTGAAGGTGAACGCCGCGATCACCAACGCCCGCGCGACGGTCGACCTCCGCGACGGGGTCGGACTCGTCGGGCTGGTCGATGGTCATCGGCCGGAGTCCTGGACGCCGCCGGAGGACACCGCCGACCTGCAGGCCAGGACGCCCGAGTCGCTGGCGCTGTCCAAGGCGTTGAAGAAGGCCGGCTACGTGTTCGTCGGGCCGACCACGATGCACGCCCTGATGGAGGCGATCGGCCTGGTGGACGACCACCTCGTGGGCTGCCACCGCAGCACCCTCGCAGCCTGACGTATCAGGCCCGGCCCGGTGCGCTCCTGAAGGGTGCGCCGGGTCGACGGGGGTTCGGCGCCATCCCTGTGGGGCGCGCAAGCGCACCACGCGAACGGCCGCCGGACCCACACCGGCGGCCGTTCGCTCGCTCCGGGCCGGGGCTGCCGCGTGGCATGAGAAGCACCGGTCGCGGGTAGCGTCGTGACATGCGCGCTGTCGTGTACTCCAAGCCCGGCGACTCCTCCGTGCTCGAGGTCGTGGATCGAGACCTGCCGGCCCCCCACTGGGGCCAGGTGCGGGTCCGGCTGGCCGTCGCGGGCGTGAACCCGACCGACTGGAAGTTCCGACAAGGCGCCACATCGGCGGCCTTGCCCTTCGAGGAGGTCTCACCCGGCCAGGACGGCGCCGGAGTGGTCGACGAGGTCGGCAACGGCGTGTACGACCTCAAGGCAGGCGACCGGGTCTGGGTCTTTCTCGCCCAGCACGAGCAACCGTTCGGCACCGCTTCCGAGTACACCGTCGTACCGGCCGAGCGCGTCGTCCGCCTCGGCGAGGCGTCGTACGACGTCGGTGCCAGCCTCGGCGTCCCGGCGATGACCGCACACCGGGCGCTCACCGTGCACGAGGACGGGCCGAGCCGGCTGGCGAAGGACGCACTGGACGGACGGGTCGTGCTCGTCACGGGTGGCGCCGGCGCCGTGGGGCACGCCGCCATCCAGCTCGCCTCCTGGGCGGGGGCGAGGGTGGTCACGACCGTCAGCAGCGACGAGAAGGCCGCGCTCGCGACCGCGGCCGGCGCCCACCACGTCGTCAACTACCGCACCGGCGACGCCGCGGCCGAGATCCGGGCGCTCGCCCCCGAGGGCGTGGACCTGGTCGTCGACGTCGCGATCATCCAGAACGTCGACCTCGTGGCGCGGGTGCTCAAGACCCGTGGAGCGGTGTCGGTCTACGCCAACACCGGCGGCACCGAGGCGACCCTGCCGGTCCGGCCGCTGATGTCGCTGAACGCCAGGCTCCAGTTCATCCTGCTCTACACCCTCGGCACCGAGGCCCTGCGTGCCGCCGCCGAGGACGTCGCGACAGGCGTCGCCGAAGGTGCGCTCGAGGTCGGGGAGGCGCACGGTCTACCTCTTCTCCGCTACCCCTTGGAGCAGACTGCGGCCGCGCATGACGCGGTCGAGAACGGTGCCGTCGGCAAGGTCCTGATCGACGTGGCTGACCTGGACTGACAGGGCTCGTCGGCACTCGTCCGAGCGCGCTCAGACGATTTCGGGATCGTGTCGGGCGCTGTGTATCCTTCTCGACCGTCCGCCCCTTTAGCTCAGACGGCAGAGCGACTCCATGGTAAGGAGTAGGTCTACGGTTCGATTCCGTAAAGGGGCTCTGAGGTGGGGCTCCCTGCCCCTCCTGGTGGGGTAGCTCAGGTGGTTAGAGCACACGGCTCATAATCGTGGTGTCGCGGGTTCGAATCCCGCCCCCACTACCGCGGAGACCGGCACACCGGCTTCCGGACAGCAGCGACAGAAGGACACCCAGTGGCCAGCAAGACCAGCGACGTTCGCCCGAAGATCACCCTCGCCTGCACCGTGTGCAAGGAGCGCAACTACATCACCAAGAAGAACCGGCGCAACGACCCCGACCGCATGGAGCTGTCGAAGTTCTGCCCGCGCTGCCGCAAGCACACACCGCACCGCGAGACCCGCTGACTTCTCGTTCCACCCACGCCCGTCCGGCCCCGCCGGGCGGGCGTTCGTGTCTCAGGGCGCGGATGGGCAGATTCGCCCACGACCTAGGGCGCCAGGCGCAGACGCATGTGGTAGGTACCATCGCCTTGGACGTACAGCACCGCGGCCCGGCCATGTGAAGGGGAGTCGACCCGGGGCCAGGCGGCGGAGCGCCCCAGACGTGTCAGCGGCGCGAGGGCACCGCCAGGCCTGATGGCTCGACCGTAGGTTGCAAAGTCGGAGGTGTCCTTCATCATCCGGCACCACGCGATGGCGCCTCGGCCCGTCCGGTCTACGGAGACGACGACGCCCGGCGGGAGATCGAACCCGCTGATGGGCCCTGTGCGGACCCGGCCCAAGTCACGAACCGTCCCAGCGTGTCCGGTCGCAGACACTGCGCGCACGCGGAGTCGGTAGGTGTAGGCAGCGGCCAGGTGCTCATACCAGGCAACCACGGAGTCGCCATGGCCGTCCGTGGCCAAGCCGATGCTCACGGGTTGCTCGCCGCGGGGCGTCACGCGGCTTGCCGAGGACAGTCGACCGGACCGCTGCCAGGTGCGCAGGCGGGCCGTCATGCGGAACGCCGTGCCACCATGACGCAGGTTCACCAGAACGTGGACCGCGGCGGAGCTGTCACACTCGATCGCGGCCTGCACAGGCAGGCCCACGAGGTCCGCGGTGACATTGCGGTGGGTGATCTTGCCCGAGCGCGTGATCCGCTGCAGGACGAGGTCCCTTCGGTGGATCGCGGTGGCCACGACGACCGAGCCGTCGGGACACGCGGCCACGGGCTCAGGGTTCCAACCCAGGCTCTGGTGAAACGTGAGAAGCGGTCCCAGATGGCCCCGCCGAGACACGAACCGTCCCATCACCGTCGCAGGACTGCCGGTCAGTTCGTGATCCCAGGTCACCAGAATGCGGCCCGTGGGGGCCACCGTCACCTCCGGGGTCCAGTCGCTGACACTGCTGTCCGGCTCCGGTCCTGACAGCCGGTGCACCGTGCCCAGCTTCCCCGTGCGGGTAAAGGTCCGCCCGTAGACCGCGAGCCCATTGACGGCAGTAGCACTGGACCACGCGACGACACCCCGGCCGCGACCGGTCACGTCCACAGAGGGCTGGCTTCCCCCCGGTGCAGGGGGACTCACCGTGCGCACCCGCGTGAGCCTTCCATTCGGCCGCAGCGCACGGAGCCGTATCGGGTCATCCATCTCGGGGTCGGTGGAGGTGGCGCTCCAGGTGGCCACGCTCCAGCCTCCGGAACGCGCCACGTCGGAGTCGGAACTCCCCCAGAATCCGGACACCTCCAACGAGCGTGGTCGCGACCAACCCGCATCGGCCTGGGTCGACGTGACGCACACGATGACCGCGGCGACGACGGCACCGACCGGACAGGCGAGGCCACTCGAGCGTTTCATGGCGTGAATGTAGGCCCGCGCGCGCCCGGCGCCAACGGGTGCCGCTGCTAGCGTTCCCGGCATGGCAGTCGACGCGTCCCTGGCCGGCCGCACGTTCCCCCCGACCGAGCCGTACGACGTGACCGAGCAGGCCGTGGCCGACTTCGCCGCCGCCACCGGCACGCCGTACCGACAAGGAGACCCGGCCCCCGCGACGTTCCCGATCGTGGTGGCCTTCGGTGCCATGCAGGAGCTGATGCGCGCCCCGGAGGTCGGCATCGAGCTCCACCACGTCGTGCACGGCCAGCAGAAGTTCGTTCATGAGCGCCCGATCACCGTCGGGGACCGGCTCACGGCCACCCTGACCGTCAGCGGGCTGCGCCAGATCGCCGGCACCGACATCATCACCACGTCCAGCGCGATCACCGACGCCGGCGGCGCGCTGGTCTGCACTGCCGACGCGACGCTGGTGCACAAGGCAGGTGACCGATGAGCGACCTGACCGCGTCGGCGTACCCCGTCACCCGCGAGGCGCTGGTCGCCTACGCCGCTGCCAGTGGTGATCCCAACCCGATCCACCAGGATCCCGAGGTCGCCCGCAGTGTCGGTCTCCCTGACGTGATCGCGCACGGGATGTTCACGCTCGCGCTCGCCGCCCGGTACGTCGACGAGCAGCTCGGCGAGCCGGGGCGGATCCTCGAGCTCGGTGCCAAGTTCACCAAGCCCGTGGTCGTCCCCGATTCCGGCACCCAGGTCGAGATCGAGGGGACGTGGCGGGACGAACGGACCATTGCGCTGAAGGTCACCTGCGCCGGTGAGAGCGTGCTCGGCAACCCCGTGGCGGTCGTGCGTGCCTGAGCTGCTCAGCGAGCACACGACCCTTCGGCTCGGCGGTCCGGCGCGCGCGTGGGTGCGGGCGGAGAGCGAGCAGGACCTCGTCGACGCCGTCCGATCCTGCGACGAGGCCGGCGAACCGGTCCTCGTCCTGGCCGGCGGGAGCAACGTGGTCGTCGCCGACGAAGGCTTCGCCGGCACCGTTGTCGAGGTGGCGACGACGGGGCTGTCGGCCGACCACGAGGGCGATGCCCCCACGTGTGGCGGAGTGGTCGTGACCGTCGCCGCCGGCGAGCCGTGGGAGCCGTTCGTGGCCACGGCGGTCGAGCGCGGCTGGGTCGGCGTCGAGGCGCTCTCGGGCATCCCCGGCTCGGTCGGCGCGACGCCGATCCAGAACGTCGGCGCCTACGGCCAGGAGGTCTCCCGGACCCTGGCGTCGGTCCGCGTCTGGGACCGGGTGCTGAAGGGGGTCCGCACCTTTTCCGCCGCCGACTGCCGGTTCGGCTACCGCACCAGCCGCTTCAAGGCCGACCCCGACCGCCATCTGGTCCTCGAGGCGACCTACCAGTTCCGCCAAGGAGAGCTCGGCGCGCCCGTGACGTACGCCGAGCTGGCCCGCACCCTCGGCGTCGAACCGGGCCACCGGGCGCCCATGACCGACGTACGCCGGGCCGTGCTGGACCTGCGCCGCGGCAAGGGCATGGTGCTCGACGCGGCCGACCACGACACCTGGAGTGCGGGGTCGTTCTTCACCAACCCCGTCGTCCCCCCGGAGGAGGTCCCGGAGGGTGCCCCGGCCTGGCCACACGACGACGGCGTGAAGACGAGCGCGGCCTGGCTGATCGAGCAGGCGGGGTTCGACAAGGGGTACGGCGACGGCGCGGCACGGCTGTCGACCAAGCACACCTTGGCGATCACCAACCGCGGGGGTGCCACCACCACAGACCTGCTGACGCTCGCCCGCGAGCTCCGCGACGGAGTCGAGCAGCGATTCGGGATCCGGCTCGTCCCGGAGCCGGTCCTGGTCGGCTGCGAGCTGTAGCCGCGCCCGGCGGCTGGTCAGCCGGCGACCGCATGACGCACGTGCGGCGTCGGGCTGACCGGGCCCGTGCCGGACGAGGCGACGGAGAACAGCAGTGCCACCAACGCGATGATCGTCAGGACCTCCAGCACCAGCAGCACGGTGCCGATGATCCCCATCACCTTGCCCGCCTGGGCCCGGTCGCGGCCGGCGTACCGTCCCGGTGCCGCGTCGATCTCACGCACCGCCCTGGCGCCGACGATCCAGGCCGCGGGAGCGACGACCAACGTGAGTCCGGCCGTGAAGGCGAGCCCGGCGAGGGCCACGATGCCGAGCACCATCGCAGTCGTCGCCGAGGGGTGCTCGGCCGGCCCTCCTCCGGCGTACGACGGGTAGGTGGACGTCGCGTACGGGTTCGGCGGCGCGGCGTACTCCGCCGGGCTGCCGTAGGGGTTGGCCGGCGGGGCGGCCGGCCCGGTGTCCTGCTCGGCGTAGGGGTTCTGCGGCGGCGGCGCGGCATGCGGGCTCGGCGCGCCGAAGGGGTTCTGGCTGGGTGGGGCGGCGGGGTGGCCCGTCGAGCGGTCGGACTGCCCTTGCATGGGGCGCCAGAGGTCGTCGTCGCTCACGGCCCCATCGTCGCAGAAAGCATGGGCGCGGCGAGCCATCCGTCGATCTCTCGCAGGAGGGCGGCCTTGGTCTCGTCCGGAGCGCACGAGGCCCGGATCGACATCGCGGCCAGGCTCGCCAGGGTCGCGTCATCCAGCTCGTGCGCGGCCCGCATCGTGGCGTACTGAGCGGCCAGCCGCGACCCGAACAGCAGCGGGTCGTCGGCGCCGAGCGCGATCGTCGCGCCCGCCGCCAGCAGGTCCGGCAGCGGCACCGAGGTCAGGTCGGAGTACACGCCGAGGGCGACGTTGGAGACGGGGCAGATCTCCAGGGCGATGCCTCGGTCGACGATCTCGGCCAGCAGCGTCGGGTCCTCGACCGAGCGGACGCCGTGACCGATGCGCTGGGCGTGCAGCGCCTCGACGCAGGTACGTACCGACGCGGGTCCGAGCAGCTCGCCGCCGTGCGGGTCGAGGAGCAGCCCCGCCCGCTCGGCGATGGCGAAGGCGGGGGCGAAGTCGGTGGTGACGCCCCGGCGCTCGTCGTTCGACAGCCCGAACCCGACGACCCCGCGGCCCGCGTACTGCACCGCGAGCCGGGCCAGGGTCCGTGCGTCGAGCGGGTGGCGGATCCGGTTGGCCGCGACGATCACCGCGATCCCCAGGCGGGTCGCCGACGACGCCGCGCGGACGGCGTCGAGCACGAGCTCGGTGAACGCCGTGATCCCGCCGAAGCGCGCGGCGTACCCCGACGGATCGACCTGGATCTCGAGCCAGCGCCCCCCGTCGCGGACGTCGTCCTCAGCCGCCTCCAGCACCAGCCGGCGTACGTCGTCCTCGGTGCGCAGCACCGACCGGGCCACGTCGTAGAGCCGCTGGAAGCGGAACCAGCCCTTCTCGTCGGCCGCCGACAGCTCCGGCGGCCACTCGCTCACCAACGAGTCCGGGAGCTGGATGCCGTCGCGGTCGGCCAGCTCGAGCAGCGTCGCGTGCCGCATGGAGCCGGTGAAGTGCAGGTGGAGATGGGCCTTCGGCAGCGTCCGGAGGTCGCGCGGGCCGTCGCTCACCTCAGGCGAACAGCTTCTGCAGCCGGGTGATCCCCTCGACCAGGTCGTCGTCGCCGAGCGCGTAGGAGAGGCGGAGGTATCCCGGGGACCCGAACGCCTCGCCCGGGACCACCGCGACCTCGGCCTCCTCGAGGATGTACTCGGCCAGGTCGGCGGAGCTCGCGATCACGCGACCGTCGTAGTCGCGGCCGAGGAGTCCCTTCACCGACGGGTAGGCGTAGAACGCGCCCTCGGGCATCGGGCAGGCGATCCCCTCGATCTCGTTGAGCATGGAGACGATCGTCTTGCGACGCCGGTCGAAGGCGGCCTTCATCTCCGAGACGGCCGACAGGTCCCCGGTCACCGCAGCGAGGGCGGCTCGCTGGGAGACGTTGGAGACGTTGGACGTCGCGTGCGACTGCAGGTTGCTCGCCGCCGCCGCGAGGTCCTTCGGCGCGATGATCCACCCCACCCGCCAGCCGGTCATCGCGTAGGTCTTGGCGACCCCGTTGACGACGACCGTGTGATCGGCCAGAGCCGGACACAGCACGGGCATCGACCCGGTGTCGACCCCGTCGTACACCAGGTGCTCGTAGATCTCGTCGGTCAGAACCCACAGCCCGTGGTCCTCGACCCACTGCCCGATCGCGCGGATCTCGTCGGCGGTGTAGACCGCGCCGGTGGGGTTGGAGGGTGAGACGAACAGCAGGACCTTGGTGCGCTCGGTGCGCACGTCCTCGAGCTGCTCGACGGTGACCTTGTACTCCTGGGTCTCGTCGGCGAGCACCGGCACCGCGACGCCCCCGGCGAGCTGGATCGCCTCGGGGTACGTCGTCCAGTAGGGCGCGGGCACGATCACCTCGTCGCCCGGGTCGAGCATCGTCGCGAACGCCTCGTAGATCGCCTGCTTGCCGCCGTTGGTGACGACCACCTGGGCGGCGCCGACCTCGAGGCCGCTGTCGCGCCGGGTCTTGTCCGCGATCGCCTGCTTGAGCTCGGGCAAGCCAGCGGCCGGGGTGTAGCGGTGGTTCTTCGGGTCGCGGCACGCCTCCACCGCGGCCTCGACGATGTACGCCGGGGTCGGGAAGTCGGGCTCGCCGGCGCCGAAGCCGATCACCGGCCGGCCCTCGGCCTTGAGCGCCTTGGCCTTGGCATCCACCTTGAGCGTGGCCGACTCGGCGATCGCGCCGATGCGACGGGAGATGCGGCGTGCGCGCGGAGCCGGACGGGCGTCCGGTGCGGTGGCTGGGGCCTCGGTCATGGCCCCATCGTAGGGGCGCTCGCGAGTTCGACTCGCTTCCGGCCGCCGGGTAGAGTTCTGGGACGGTGGTTCTCCCCAAGGCTTTGCCATGCCCACGCCACGTTGCATCCGGCGGGGCACCGGGTCCTGGAGTTCCGCCCGTGGCTCCACCTCGGTGGACCCGCGGAGGGCACTAGCTCAACTGGCAGAGCATCGGTCTCCAAAACCGAAGGTTGGGGGTTCAAGTCCCTCGTGCCCTGCGAGAACGCACAACCCGAAGAAGACAACACAGCGGCCGGCCCGGTCGGCCGCGTGAAACCAGGAAGAGGTGGCCCACGTGTCGGGAGGCAACGCCGTCCGGTCGCGTGACCGGCGTACCGAGCGGACCGGACCGGTGCTGTTCTACCGGCAGGTCGTCGCCGAGCTGCGCAAGGTCGTCTGGCCCACGCAGCAGCAGCTGGTCACCTACTTCTTCGTGGTCATGATCTTCGTGGCATTCATGATGGCGCTGATCTCCGGGCTCGACCTGGGGATCGGCAAGGTGATCTTCTGGCTGTTCAACGGCCGGTCCTCGAGCTGAGGTTGGGAGCAGGAAACGTGTCGCAGTACGACATCGAGCAGGACAGCACGGCGGAGGAGGTCTCGGACCAGGCCGACGCGGCCGTCGACGAGCACGTCGACGACCGGGTCGAGGAGCAGCCTGACGCGGAGGCAGCCGACACCACGCTGGCCGTCCCCGCGACGGGGGCCGACGTCGAGGACGCCGCACCGGTCGCGGAGGACGTGACGGAGGAGCCGGCCGAGTCGCCCGACGTCGAGGAGGCTCCGGTCGAGACCCCCGACGAGGTGGGCGAGGTGGGCGAGCTCGCCGACGTCGACGACGTCGCCCCCGATGTGGACGCCGCCGTGGCAGGCGCCGACGACACCCTCGCGGAGGACACCGCGGAGGATGCCGAGGAAGGTGTCGAGGAGGGCGCCGGTGAGGACCCCTTGGAGGAGTTCCGCCGCGAGCTGTGGGCCAAGCCCGGCGAGTGGTACGTCGTGCACACCTACTACGGCATGGAGAACCGCGTCCGCCAGAACCTCGAGAACCGCATCGTCTCCCTCAACATGGAGGACTACATCCACGAGATCGTGGTCCCCACCGAGGAGGTCGCGGAGATCAAGAACGGTCAGCGCAAGATGGTCAAGCGCACCGTGCTCCCCGGCTACGTGCTGGTCCGGATGGACCTCACCGACGAGTCCTGGGCCGCGGTGCGGCACACCCCCTCGGTGACCGGGTTCGTCGGCCAGGCCCACCAGCCGGTGCCGCTGAGCATGACCGAGGTCGAGAACATGCTGGCTCCCACTGTCATCGCCGCGGCCGAGTCTCCGGCGGGGGCCGCAGCAGGCGGGCGCGGTGGCACCGCCACCGCGACCAAGAAGCCGATCGAGGTCGCCGACTTCGGCGAGGGCGACTCGGTGATGGTGGTCGACGGTCCGTTCGCCACGCTGCACGCGACGATCACCGAGATCAACGCCGAGGCGCAGCGGGTCAAGGCCCTGGTCGAGATCTTCGGCCGCGAGACCCCGGTCGAGCTGAGCTTCAGCCAGGTGCAGCGGGTCTGACGACGGAGCGGCTCGAGACCCGGTGGCGGTCGATTTCGCTACCGGCAGGTGACCGGCCAGAATGGTCCGGTTGACCTGGTCAACACAGCAACACCCAGGTGGCAGGGCCGGTCCGGCTCGCGATGACCACGACGTACGACACGAAGGACACCCATCCGAATGCCTCCCAAGAAGAAGATCGCCGCACTCGTCAAGGTGCAGCTGCAGGCGGGCGCCGCGACGCCGGCGCCGCCGGTCGGTACCGCTCTCGGTCCGCACGGCGTCAACATCATGGACTTCTGCAAGGCCTACAACGCCCAGACGGAGTCGATGCGCGGCAACGTGATCCCGGTCGAGATCACGATCTACGAGGACCGATCGTTCACGTTCATCACCAAGACGCCGCCCGCGGCCGAGCTGATCAAGAAGGCCGCCGGCCTGCAGAAGGGCTCCGGCGTGCCGCACAAGGAGAAGGTCGGTCGCCTGACCAAGGACCAGGTCCGCGAGATCGCGACGACCAAGATGCCCGACCTCAACGCCAACGACATCGAGGCCGCGATGAAGATCGTGGAGGGCACCGCCCGCTCGATGGGCGTCACCACCGATTGACCTGCGCCGCTGGTCGAGGAGGTCGTGCTGCGACCGTCACGAGACCGGCGGACACGTCACCGCAACCGTGGGAGAGCCGCGCTGGCTCGCCGACCACGCCTTCCGAAAGTAGGAACAACCACATGCAGCGCAGCAAGACCTACCGCGCCGCGGTCGAGACGTTCGACCGCGACGAGATCTACTCGCCGTACGCCGCGATCAAGATCGCCAAGGACACCAGCAAGAAGAAGTTCGACGAGACCGTCGACGTCGTGATGCGCCTCGGGGTCGACCCTCGCAAGGCCGACCAGATGGTGCGCGGCACCGTCAACCTGCCGCACGGCACCGGCAAGACGGCTCGGGTCCTGGTGTTCGCCAACGCCGACAAGGCCGAGGCGGCCCGTGAGGCCGGCGCCGACTTCGTCGGCGGCGACGAGATGATCGACAAGGTCAACGGCGGCTGGCTCGACTTCGACGCGGTCGTCGCCACGCCCGACATGATGGGCAAGGTCGGCCGGCTCGGCCGCGTCCTCGGCCCGCGTGGCCTGATGCCCAACCCGAAGACCGGCACCGTGACGCCCGACGTCGCCAAGGCCGTCTCGGACATCAAGGGCGGCAAGATCGAGTTCCGCGTCGACCGCCACGCCAACCTCCACTTCATCATCGGCAAGGCGTCGTTCTCCGAGCAGCAGCTGGCCGAGAACTACGCCGCCGCGCTCGAGGAGGTGCTCCGGCTCAAGCCGAGCAGCTCCAAGGGTCGCTACCTGCGCAAGGTGACGGTGTCGACGACGATGGGCCCCGGCGTCCAGGTCGACCCCAACCGCACCCGCAACGTGTCGGCTCCCGACGAAAGCTGAGACACCGACCGCGACAAGGCCCGGTCCCCTTCGAGCTGACCGGGCCTCGTCGCTTGTCGGTGCCTGGCCTCAACGGGCCAGGAGGGGCGCCGTCTACTCGACGTACACCCGCTCGTCGACCAGCTTCTCGGTGACGACGTTGCCGTTGGCCTCGAACCGGCCCTGGTCGAAGCGCTTCTTGAACTCGATCTCGGCGCCGCCGCTGCCCGAACGGTTCTTCTCGACGGTCACCACCGACCAGTCCTTGAAGTTCTCGGCGTTGGCGCCGCCGTACATCAGGTGGTGGCGGGCGACGATGTCGGACTTGGTGCCGAGGATCAGGACGACGTCGGGCTCGTAGGACAGCGCGGTCGAGCCACGCATGTGGCGGGTGCGCATGCGGGCGCCGGGCTCGAGCCCCTCGTGGTCCATCGCGGCGACGGCGAACACGGGAGCGTCGAACTCGATCGCGACGTCCTTGAGCTGCTCGGTGATCCGGGTGATCCGCTCCTCCTCGCCGAGCTCGCTCAGCGGGGTGGCGACCTTCTGCAGGTAGTCGACGACGATCAACGGGGACTCCCCGGTGCTCCCCATCACCTTCTTGATCGTGTCGTTGATCTCGGTGATGTCGGTGTGGGTCGCAGTGGAGCGGTGCACGACCAGCCGGTCGGCGTACTCACTGACATTGACCAGGGCCTGGGTGCCGATCCCGTTGCGGGTGTTGGCCATCCGCTCGAGGAGTCCGCCGGCGCCGCCGGAGGT
>JAICSK010000235.1 GCA_025936915.1 Nocardioides sp. | reverse complement strand
TTCAGGCCGGCGCCCGAGCCGCCCTTGAAGATCAGACCCTCCTCGCGGTACCAGTTCAGGATCGAGTCCATCGTGTCGTCGACGGAGAGGATGAAGCACGCACTGACCTGCTGCGGCGAGGACGTGCCGACGTTGAACCACACCGGGGAGTTGAAGGAGAAGTACTGGTGCACCAGGAGCCAGGTGAGCTCGTGCTCGAAGAGCTCGGCGTCGGCCGCGGACGCGAAGTAGCCGTTGTCCTCGCCGCCCTTGCGGTAGGTCTGCACGACTCGGTCGACGATCTGGCGCAGGCTCCACTCGCGCTGCTCGGTGCCGACCGCACCGCGGAAGTACTTCGTGGTGACGATGGTGGAGGCGTTGACCGACCAGAAGTCGGGGAACTCCACCCCGCGCTGCTCGAAGACGGTCTCGCCGGTCTTCCAGTTCTGCTGGACGACGTCGCGTCGCTCCCAGGTGACCTCGTCGTAGGGGTGGGTGCCGGGCGTGCTGAAGACACGCTCGATCGTCAGGCCCATACCCTGTGTCGACCCCTTGACTCCGGTCTTCGCCGGACGCGCCGTCTCGGTCATTCCTGCTCCTCGGTTCCCGTTTGGTGGTGCGTGTTCTCCTGCGGGTCCTGCTCCGATGGTCCCAGGGACCACCGACACTGCTGGTGCTGCTGAGTGGTGCACCCGGCGCGCAGCTTCCCCACTACGCGCCGGGTGGTCTGTGGGGCTATCCAGTGCGTACGGCGGGCGGTGCCGTGGTCTCGACAAGCTCGACCGACGGCTCCAGCCCGGCCACAGAGGTGTCGCTCGCGGCCTCCTCCATCCGGAGCAGCGCGATCTCGTCCTCGAAGTCGTCGGGCGAGCTGAACGCCTTGTAGACGCTGGCGAAGCGCAGGTAGGCGACCGGGTCGAGCGCCCGCAGCGGACCGAGGATCGCCATCCCGACCTCGTGGGCCGGGATCTCGGCGGCACCCTCGTTGCGCAGCGCGTCCTCGACGGTCTGGCCCAGGCAGGCCAGGTCGTCCTCGGAGACCGGGCGGCCCTTGCAGGCCTTGCGGACGCCGGCGATCGCCTTCTCGCGGTTGAACGGCTCGGTGGCACCCGACCGCTTGAGCACGGTCAGCTGCATCAGCTCGACGGTGGTGAACCGCTTCTGGCAGCTCTCGCAGCGCCGGCGGCGACGGATCGCCGTACCGTCCTCGGAGACGCGGGAGTCGAGAACCTTGGTGTCGGTGTGCCGGCAGTACGGGCAGTGCATCGCGGTCCTCCTCTCCCTCGTCGATCGTCACCGGTACAACGCATTTCGGGCGCGCCACAGTCCCCCGGGACGGGGGTGTTCGCCTGTGGATGACGGGCCCCGGATTGTGGACTGACGGCCACTCACTGGGGGTATCTGCACCCGTCCTGTGGAACTAGATGTGGAAAAACTACATCGGTGTAACACAAGATGTAGGGAATCTACGTCGGCGTGTCAGCGATGGCAAGTGGTTCGCGAAGATCACCTGCCGGCCACGCCAAATGCACAGGTCACAGGCCCGGATCCGATCCGGGCATCGGCGTGTCGCGTGTCCGGTGACCCTCCGTCACAATGGCCCGGTGACGTCGGGGAAGCGGGCCGCAGCAGGGAGGCACGCGGGGCCCGCCCGCCTCGACGAACCGTCGGCTCCACCACCGCGTCCCCGCAGGTCGCGGGCGACCGGCCCCCTGCTCCTGCTCGCGCTCGGGATCACGGCGGCGGTGGTCGCCTGGGGCTACCTGGTGTACCTCGCCATCGACTTCGGCACCACCGCCCGCAACGGCGACGGACGGGCCTGGTGGTTCCTCGCGATGGCCACGATCGGGGCGATCGCCTGCCTGTTCCTGGGGATGATGCTCGGCGTACGGCTGCTCGCGCGGGTGCGCGCCGAGGCCACCCCGCCCGCTCCCCCGCGGCCCCCGGGCGGGCGCCGGGCGGCTCGATGACCAGCACCGCCGGCTACTCCGGTACGCCGCTCCCGCGCAAGCTCGGCGTCAGGGACGGGGACGTCGTCCTCCTCGACCGGCTCCCGGCCGGCGTGGAGCTCGGGATCCCGCCGGCCGCGACCGTCGTACGCAGGCTCCGGGCGGGCCTCGACCTGACCGTCACGTTCCACACCCGGCGTTCGACGCTTCAGCAGCGGCTGCCGGCGCTGTTCGAGCACACCGTCACCGACGGGATGGTCTGGGTGTCGTGGCCCAAGCAGGCCGCGGTCAAGCGGCTCGGCATCGCCACCGATCTCACCGACAACGTCGTGCGCGCCGTGGGGCTGGAGATCGGGTGGGTCGACGTGAAGATCGCGGCGATCGACGAGACGTGGTCGGGGATGAAGTTCGTGCGGCGGCTGACGGATCGGTAGCCGCGGGAGACGGCGCGCATGGGGCACGCCGTCTCCCGTCTTCCCCCGGCTCTCCGCACCGGCCGGGGTCGAAGCGGCCGGGGCGGAAGTTGGTGGGCATCCTGGTCTCGTGACGGCGCTGGCGCGCCTCCTCGACCAGCGGTGCGATCAGCGGGGCACGCGGAGGTGCTGGCCGGCCTGGAGGGTGGTGGAGTCGAGGTGGTTGATCGCCTCGAGGTGGGCCATCGTCGAACGGACGTCGCCGGAGCCGGAGACGCTCGCCGCGATGTCCCAGAGGGTCTGACCGGGCTGGACGGTGACCACCCGGGTCGGCTCGGGCTTGTCGTCGGCCAGGGAGCCGGTGGCGGCGACGAAGCCGATGCCGAGGGTCGCGGCCAGACCGAGGGCGAGGACCACCAGCCGACCGCGGCGGGTCAGCCGCAGCGTGCTCGGCCGCGGGCGGGTGATCTCGACCGACACGTCGTCGCCGTCGTACTCCGCGGCGAAGAAGTCGTCGAGGTCGACCCGGCGTGGCCGGGCCTCGGCCGGCACCGAGAGGGACGCGATCCGGGTGACGACCGGCGCGCGGTCGTCGTCGGCGACGATGCGCAGCACCGGCCGTTGGGCGCGAGCGGCACCTCCGACCCGAGACGCCCCCTGGTCCACGGTCCGGCGCCGCGGTGAGGCCTTGCGGGTCGGCGGGGCAGGCGGCGTGAACCGCGGGGTGCGAGCGGCAACGGCGGTGGTCATCGGTGTCCTCCTGGGGAAGTAGGCGACCCCTGTCTAACGGCCCCCACCGACAGTCGCTCCCGAGAGCGGCCGGCAGGTGATGGGCGGAGCGTCCGATCAGACGTTCGATCGAACATGTGTACGACGGTAGAGCAGGTGTTCGAACCGTTCAAGCAGCGACACGAACAAATGTTCGAAGGAGGACGGCGGCGGGCGGGCGGGCGGGCGGGCGGGCGGGCGGTCGGTCGGGCGGTCGGGCGGGCGGGCGGTGAGCCAGGATCGCTTTAACCGGCCGAAACCGGTCCTAGGTCACCGCTCGCGCGCGCGGCGGGCGATCACACGGCGCCCGCGGGCGGCGAACAGCTTCGTCCCGTGCCGAGCGACCGACGGCGCCAGGGTCGACGACCGTACGACGGCCCCGCGCCAGCCGGGCAGCGACCGGACGACCCGGCGGCTACCGAGGAGGGACACCGCCGCGTCGGCGGTCTCGTCGACGGTGAGGATCCGGCCTCCGGAGTGCACCAGCTGCGACCCGAGGCCTTCCTTGTCCTGCCCCTCGAGCAGCGCCGTCTGGACCCCGTCGGGACACAGCGCGTGCACCCGCACGTTCCTCGGCGCCTCCGCGGAGACCGACATCGTGGCCGAGACGATCGCGGCCTTGGTGGCGGCGTACACCGCGTACCCGGGCACCGGCCCCAGCCCCGACAGCGATGCGGTGTTGACGATGTCGCCGCCCCGGCCGTCAGGGTGGTCGCCGAACGCCGACATCGCCGCGCGCATGCCCCACAGACAGCCCAGGAGGTTGACCTCGACCAGTCGTCGTACCTGCTCGTCGGTCAGGTCGGCCAGCCGCCCGTCGTCGCCGACACCGGCGTTGTTGAACCACGCCGTCAGCCGGCCGAGGTCGCCGGCCGTCGTGGCGACGAACCGGTGTCCGGCTGCGTCGCGCACGTCGTGCTCCAGGCCGACGGCCGCCCCGATCTCCTCGGCGGTACGACGTGCGCCCTCACCGTCGACGTCGGTGACCACCACGGCGTACCCGCGC
>JAICSK010000220.1 GCA_025936915.1 Nocardioides sp. | reverse complement strand
CGGCCGACGACGACTCCCGCTGGTAGGTGCTGATCGCGGCCCGGGTGCCGGCGGACGAGTCGGGCGCGAAGATGTCGGTCAGCACGTCGGACCCCAGCCCCCAGTGCGCGGACACGAGGCCGACGACGTGGTCGCGGACCTCCGGTGTCCCGAGGTCGGCGCCGCGCGCCCACCCGCCGTACAGGACGAGGCGGCCGACCGTCTCCGGGTGTCGCGCCGCCCAGGCGATCATCAGCGGTACGCCGAGCGAGCTGGCCACGACGTCGGTGCGCTCCACGCCGGTCGCCGCGAGCACGGCGGCGACCACGTCGAGCTCGCGCTCGACCGTCGGCTCTGTCGTCGTCCGCTGCGAGAGCCCGCATCCGGGGCGGTCGTAACGGAGGAGCCGCCGTCCCTCGGCCAGCCTCTCGAGGAACTCCCGCTCGGACGGCAGAGCCCAGCTCAGCTCGAGGTGGCTGAGCCAGCCGCCCACGAACAGCAACGGGGTGCCGCGGCCGGCGATCGCGTAGGCCACCTCCACGCCGTCGGCCGTGCGGGTCGAGGCCAGTCGCTGCTCCACGTCGCGAACTCCATCGCATCGCCGGACGGCCGGGCAAGTGGGGTAGTTCCCCGCCTGACGCGGTGGATCCCGGTTGCGAGGCTGGGCGGGTGCTCGTCTACCGCGTCTGCTGCTACCTCGGCTTCGTCGCCGTCCTCCTGTACGCCGTGGCGTTCCTCGCCGACATCGTCGCCCCACGCACCGTCGACGCCGGCGGGCCCCACACGTCAGCAGGGGTCGCGGCGCTCGTCGACGCCTTCCTGCTCGGGCTGTTCGCCGTCCAGCACAGCGTGATGGCACGGCCGGCGTTCAAGCGCTGGTGGACGACCATCGTTCCCGCGGCGGCCGAGCGCTCGACGTACGTGCTCGTCGCCTCGGTCGTCCTGGCGGTGGCGCTCCGGGAATGGCGTCCTATCCCGAGCGTCGTCTGGGACGTGCCCGGTGCCCCGGGCCGCTCTCTCGTGTGGGGGCTCTACGGGCTGGGCTGGTTCTGGGTGCTGCTGATGTCGTTCGCGATCGACCATCTCGACATGTTCGGCCTTCGCAGGGTGGCGCCGGCGTTCGCGCTGCCACGGCCGTACCGCGTCGTCCGCCACCCCATGATGATCGGCTTCTTCGTCGCCTTCCTCGCCGCGCCGACGATGACCGCGGGACACCTGCTGTTCGCCGTTCTCGGCGGCGGCTACATCCTGGTCGGCGTACGACTCGAGGAGCAGGACCTCGCGGCCGAGCTGCCGGAGTACGACGCGTACGCCGCCGCGACGCCGCGGTTCGTCCCGCGGGTCTAGCCGTCGGGCGGTTCATCACGCTGAGTGGTCGAACCCGTGCTGGACCAGGTGAACTCCGCTGGCCCAGGACGGGCTCAGCTACTCAGCGTGATGAACCGTCCCTCGCCGAGATCCGGCCTGCGCTCCGGTGCGGGCGCGTCAAGGGAGGAATGTCCCGGGCCGGAGGCGGGCCGGCCGTTGCCGCGATCGTCGGGCGGCTGGGAGTCTCGCCCCGTGCGCATCCTCTTCTCCACGACGGCCAACGACGGCCACGTCGGGCCACTCCTGCCGTTCGCCAGGGCCTGTGTCGCCGCTGGGCATGACGTGCGTGTGGCCGCACCGTCGTCGTACGCCGGAGCCCTGGGCCGCGCGGGCCTCGAGCACGCGCCGTTCGCCGACACGCCGCCGGAGCTGATCGGCCCGATCATGGCCGGCCTGCCGGCGATGTCGTTCGAGGAGGCCGACGAGGTCGTGATCCGCGAGGTGTTCGCGCGGGTGGACGCGCAGGCCGGGCTGCCGGCGCTGCTCGAGACGGTCGAGAGCTGGCGGCCCGACGTCGTCGTCCGTGAGTCGGCCGAGCTCGCGTCGCTGGCCGCGGCCGAGCGGTACGGCGTGCCCCACGTGCACGCCTGCATCGGGATGCACGAGGTCGCCACGACGTTCGCCGGGGCGATCGGCGAGCCGCTCGAGGAGCTGGGTCGTCTCGTGGGTCTGCCCGAGGGACGGCTGGCAGCTGCGCTGGGCGAGGAGACCGTGCTCAGTCTGGTGCCGGAGATGCTCGACCACGCCGCCCGAGAGGTGCCCGACGCGGCGCACGCCTTCCACCGGTTCCACGAGCCGGTCGCGGCGACCGACGACCCTCGATCGTCCGACTGGGGCAACACCGACCGCCCGCTGGTCTACGTCACGTTCGGCTCGGTCGCCGGCTCGATCCCGCCGTTTGCCGGCGTCTTCCGCGAGGCCCTCGACGCCCTCGCGGACCTCGACGCCAGCATCCTGATGACCGTCGGCCGCGCGGTCGATCCCGGCGGCCTCGGGCCGCTGCCGGCCAACGCCACCGTGGTGCAGTGGCTGCCCCAGGACGCGGTGCTGGCCCACGCGTCCGCGATGCTCGGGCACGGGGGGTTCGGGACGACGATGGGCGCCCTCGCCGCCGGCGTCCCGCAGGTGGTCGCGCCGCTGTTCTCCTTCGACCAGGCGGTCAACGGTGAGCACGTCGCCGCCGTCGGGGCCGGGCTCACCGCCGGCGCCGGCCCCGGATCCGTGTCGCGTGCCGCGGCCGAGCTCCCGCGACTGCTCGCGGAGCCGTCGTACGCCGAGGGGGCTCGCCGGGTCGCCAGGGCCCTGCGCGACCTGCCGCCCCCCGGCGACGCCGTGTCGGTGCTGGCGGGGCTGGTCGTCCGGATCCCGCCCGGGCCCCGGAGCGAACATCTTGCGAACTGCTGACGATGTCGGCCCGTCTCTCGACGCCACCGGGCGAGAAGGATCACGCTGTGTCCATGGAACTGGTCGAGCTGTGGCGCTACCCCGTGAAGTCGCTGCAGGGTGAGCGACTCACGGTGGCCGAGCTGGAGGACGACGGGCTCCACGGCGACCGCCGCTGGGGGATCCGCGACCTGGGCACGGGTCGGATCCTGACCGCGCGCCGCCGGCCCGAGCTGCTGGCAGCCTCGGCGGTGTACGACGGCCGGATCCCGGTGATCACGCTCCCCGACGGCCGTGCGGCGCACGGACCCGGCGCAGAGACCGACGCGCTGCTCTCCGACTGGCTGTCCAGCCCGGTCCGGCTCGTCACCGCCGTCGGCACCGACCCTGGGCGGGCCGAGTTCTTCGCCGACGCCACCGACGACTCCAGCGAGGCGATCGAGTGGACGATGCCGGACGACCGGTACGTCGACGCGGCCCCCGTCCTGGTGCTCACCACCGCGTCGCTGCGCACGGGCGCCTCGCTGCACCCGAACGGCACCTGGGAGACGCGTCGGTTCCGGCCCAACCTCGTGGTCGACGCCGAGGGCGACGGCTGGCTGGAGGACGGGTGGATCGGTCGTCCGCTCCACGTGGGTGGCGCGACCCTCGAGCCGGCGCAACCGTGCGTCCGCTGCACGATGGTCACCCGGCAGCAGCCGGGCCTGGAGCACGACGTCGAGATGTTCCGCACGCTCGCCCGTCACCACGGCGGGCTGTTCGGCGTCTGGTCCCGGGTCCTGACGCCGGGCGAGCTGCGCGTCGGCGACGACGTCGTCGTGTCGCACCCCGCCTCCGAGGTCGCGGACGAGGTCGCTGGTCTGGCGTGAGGTGATGTCGGACCCGGTGCCGGGTCTGCCCAACAGGCCGGGACCACTGACCATCCGCACCTGACCCCGACCTGACAGCCACGGCGAGAACCCTTCGGACCGCGCGGGAACTTTGCCAGGCTGAGGGACATGAGCCACCGCACGTCCGCTTGGCGCGCCGCGACCCGGCCGTTGGTCGCCGACGTGGTGGCCGAAGCGGTGGGTCGCGCTCGTCGTTCCGACCCCGTGCTCCCGCGCACCGGCGGGCCGGCCGGCAACGCGGCGCTGACGGCGTGGACCGCGCTGGTGCTGCTGGTGGGGTCGGTGGCCGAGCTGCTCACGCTGTTCGACGTCGGCGGCCTGATCTCGTGGCACGTGGCGATCGGCGCGCTGCTGGTACCGCCCGCGTTGCTCAAGGTGGGCAGCACCGGGTGGCGGATGCTGCGCTACTACGTCGGCGACGCGCCGTATCGCACTGCCGGGCCACCGCCTCTGGCCCTGCGGCTGCTCGGGCCGTGGGTCGTCGTGTCGACGCTCGGGCTTCTGGGGTCCGGGATCCTGCTGATCGTGCTCGGCCAGCACCGGGGACAGCGACCGTTCCTGAGCGTGGCCTCGGTGTCGCTCAGCTGGCTGACGGTCCACCAGGCCTGCTTCGCGGTCTGGTGCGTGGCGACCGGGCTGCATCTCCTGGGCCGGATCGTCCCCGCCCTCCGCCTGACCTTCGGCCCGGGGGACACCGCCGGTGTCCCGGGTGCGTGGACCAGGTGGCTGCTCCTCGGCACGGCGGTCGTGGCCGCCGTCGCCCTGGCGGTCGTCCTGGTGCACGCCGACGGCAGCTGGGCGGTGCAGCACGACGGGGACGCCTAGGACGACGCCGCACCGGGCGTGACCAGCCCGGCCTCGTAGGCCGCGACGACCAGCTGCACCCGGTCGCGGCAGCCGAGCTT
>JAICSK010000127.1 GCA_025936915.1 Nocardioides sp. | reverse complement strand
GCGGTCCCCGACGTCGAGGACTGCCGGTGGACGCCGTGCTACGACTGCGGGGTCTGCCCCGAGATGGACACCGAGATCCAGATCGGTCCGACGGGTCGGCAGCTGTTGCCGCTCTCGGTCGTGTGAGCCCGGACCGGTGCGCGAGCTGACGTTCGTCCGTCGCGGACGGCTGGAGTGGCGCGACCGACCCGACCCGGTGCTCCAGCTGCCCACTGACGCGCTGGTGAGGCCGTTCGTCGCGGCGCGCTGTGACGGTGACGCGCTGCCGCTGCACCGGCCGGTGTCGCGGGCCATGCAGGTAGGACTGAAGACCGGCCTGATCGACCCCGTCGTGGGCTCGATCGTGGGCGAGGTCCCGTTCCGGGGCCCGTTCGGCATCGGACACGAGTGCGTCGCCCAGGTCACCGCGGTCGGTCCGGAGGTCACCGGGGTCGCCGTCGGTGATGTGGTGGTCGTGCCCTGGGCGCTGTCGTGCGGCACCTGCGCGCAGTGCCGCGCCGGGCTCACCGCGAAGTGCGCCACGACGGCGGCCGAGAGCCCCGGGGGGACGCTGGCGGCGTTCGGCTTCGGCCCGACCTCCGGTCCGTGGGGCGGGATGGTCGTGGACTCGCTGCGTGTCCCGTTCGCCGACCACATGTTGGTCAGGCTGCCCGAGGGCGTGGATCCCCTGCGCGTGGCCGCTGCCGGCGACAACCTCACCGATGCCTGGCGGGCGGTTTACCCCCCGCTGCACGATCGTCCAGGCGGCTCGGTGCTGGTGATGGGAGGCGGAGCCCAGAGCATCGGCCTGTACGCCGCAGGGCTCGCCGTGGCCCTCGGAGCCGGTGTCGTCGACTACGTCGACGACGGAGAGGCACGGCTCGAGGTGGCGCAGGCCCTCGGCGCTCGGGTGCACCGGCTCGGCGGGCGGCGGAAGAGGTCGGCATTCCCGGTCACGCCTGGCCGGTACGACGTCGCTGTCGAAGCCTCTTCGAGCGGCCGGGGTCTCCGCCAGGCCCTACGTGCCCTTCGCCCGGGAGGCGTCTGCACGGCGACCGGGTACTACCTGGCCCCGGGAACGAAGGTGCCCGTGATGGACATGTACGCCACCTCGGCGACCCTGCGGGTCGGCGTCTCCAGCGTCCGGCCGGTGCTGCCCCACCTGCTCGACTTCGTCGCCACCAGCGGCTTCGCCGCGGAACGCGTCACCAGTCTCGTCGCCGACTGGGACGACGCGCCCGAGGTCTACGGCGCCCGGACCATCAAGCTCGTCCTGCACCGACCGCCCCTGGATCTTGCGGCTACAGCCTCGCCATCTTGAGGTAGGGGCTCGGAATGCGCACCGTCTGCGACCGGAAGTCGACGGTCACAGCGTCCGCCTCCAGCTGGATGACACGACCCATTCCGTAGGCGTCGTGGGAAACCAGGTCGTTGAGGGCGTACTGCTCGATCGTGGGCTCGGGATCGGGCTTGAACGGGCTCGTGGCCAGATGCCGTCGTTTTCCTGTTGGAGTTGTCATCTCCTCCAGTATCCCCCTCTGCAGGGCATGAGATCGCCAGATTGACGACCTTGTCGATCTTCGGACCCGCCACCGCCGTCGTCGACCCCTTCGAGGTGGCCCCGGCGTGGGGCCGTCCCCGCGGTATCGTTCCAGCAGGTCCTGTCTCAGGTCGCGTCGCCAGGCGCTCGCCCCGAGGAGTGCCGGAGAGGCGGGTCGCCGTGGGCGGACCGGGTTCAACGGGTCAATCTGCCGGACGCGCCTCCGCAGGCGGCGGTTCGTCGCTGCGGCTCTTGCTGCTCGAGGTGCATCGAACTCGAGCGGAGCACGTCGAACGCCAAAGTGAACGGGGCGCCACCCTCCAGACCCTGCTTCCCGTACGACGCGCCGCTCTCGAGGCCTTGGAGAACTACAGCGCTGCCTTGAACGAACGGGGCTGGCCGAGCACGGCGCAGATGAGGCTGGACATCCAGCTGCTTCGCGCCCTGTGTGGCGTTCAGCGACCGCATCCACCCGCCCGGAACTGATGGCCGATCCGAGCGACTCCTCGTGGTACCTGAGGGCGTTGCCGCTGGCGACGATGGTGGCCCTCGACCGGTGGACTGCTAGGTTGGCAGGGTTGAAGGAAGTGCTCGGCATTTCCCCGCGGCCGTCTGTGGTCGTGGCCCATCTCGACGGTCTTGGTCTTCGGTTCCCGCTGGACATCAGGTGCAGCGTGGATGTCTTCAGCATGGCGTCGGGCAGGTCGCCTGGGCGCCGGATCTAGCGAAGGTAAGAGGAAATGGCACAAGGAACCGTCAAGTGGTTCAACGACGACAAGGGCTTCGGCTTCATCGCGCAGGACGGCGGAGGCGCTGACGTCTTCGTCCACCACACCGCGATCGCCGGCACCGGCTTCAAGTCCCTCAAGGACGACTCGCGCGTCGAGTTCGAGGTCACCCAGGGTCCGAAGGGCCCCCAGGCTGAGAGCGTTCGCCCTCTCTGACCCTCTTCTGGCGGCGGTGGCCCCGGACACGCTCCGGGGCTGCCGTGACGCCGGACGTACTCCCCCTCACGGCGGATCCCGAATCATCCCGCAGTCGCATGTTTTATCTCGTGACCCGACTTATGCTGCCCCGGTCCGACCGCGCGATCCCGGGGGAACTCCATGCTCACCAAGGTCCTGCTCACCCTCCTCACCACCGTCACGACGGCCGGTCTGTGGGCCGTGCCGTCGCCGGCAGAGGCTTCGGGCGGCACGCCGTACTCCTGGACGGGAGGCGGCGACGGACACTCGTGGGGCGACTCGAGCAACTGGAGCCCGCCCACCGGCACCCCTGGCCAGGACGCCGGGGACTCCGCGACGATCGGCGTCTGCGCGAGCATCGACGGCGCGGGCGCCACGCTCACCGACCTCACCGTGAGCGTGCCCGGGACGGGTAGCTGCTCGATCCACCTCACCGGGACGGCCTTCACGATCACCGGCAGTCTCTTGTGGAACGGCGGCGAGATCGACACGCCGATCAACCTGCTGGCCGGCTCCACCTCCCAGATCAGCGGAGGCAGCGCGCACACCAGCACCCTCGACGGCACCCTCGACGTCGCGGGCGACCTGAGCCTGTCCGACCTGCAGACGAACAGTCCGCTCTTCATCATCAACCCCGAGCCCGGTACGCCGAGCGGTATCCACATCGAGTCCTCGGGCACCCTGATGGGCACCAGCGACGCCCACGTCACCACCCAGGCGTGCTGCGTGAACCCGGTCCCGGTGGTGAACGACGGAACCATCGGGGCGAGCGGCGGCACGTTGACCCTCTCCGGCGTGGCCCTGCAGCAGAACCACGTCGTGAACATGGCGAACGACGCCACCCTGGCCAGCGACTTCGGCACGGTCACGAGCCCCGGTGGCTCCTACACCGGATCCGGCACCTGGCGGCTGCAGAACAACGCGACCGCCACGATGCACGGGACGCAGACCCTGGGCACCGGCTTTTCGCTCGAGCTGGGCGGCGCGGCCCCCGACATCGGTGCCCATCTGGGCGGGACGTTCACCGTGGCCGGTCCGGGAACTCTGGCCTGGACCGGTGGACAGCTCGAGGCCAACCTCACGATCGCTGCCGGCGCCACGCTCGACGCGGAGGGGGCCCATCCCAACAACGGCAACCGGGTCCTCGACGGGAGGGACTTCACCGCCGACGGAGCACCGACGGCGAAGCTGGTCAACCACGGCACCGTCAAGCTCGGCGGCGGCGCGGTGGTGACCACCTGGGATGCGGCGGAGCTGGACAACGAGTCCGACGGCACCGTGACCATTGCCCCCGGATCGGGGTTCGCGTCGAGCTCGTGCTGCGTCAACCCCGCACGGATCGTCAACGCCGGAGGAACGGTGGCGGTGCCCGCGGTCTCCGGTGCGCCGACAACGGCAACGATCGACGGCGTCGCCTACGACGCCACCGGTGGTACGACGACGATCGCCGGCGGGCGGACCCTGGTGCTGTCCGGCGGCGCGCGGGGACTCCTGAACGCCACGACCGTGGACGGCACCGGCACCCTCGCCGCGGCCACCCCGGTCTCCGACTCGGGCACCGTCACCGTTTCCGGACAGACCACCGTCGACCTCCGATCCGGTGGCAGCCTGGACGGCACCGCGAGGCTGTCCGGCGCGGGCGCCTTCACGTGGACCGGCGGCAACGTCTCCGGTGACCTGACCGTCGCCACCGGCTCCGCGACGGTGTCCGGCACCACGCACAAGATCCTCGCCACCGTCAACGGCGGCTCGCAGACCAGCACGCTGCGGTTCTCCGGGAAGACGACGTTCCCCAGCGGGACCCTGCTCGACCTGGACCGGTCCTTCCTCACCTTCGCCGGCACCACCACCCTGAGGAACGGCGTGCAGCTCTCGCAGGGCGGCGGGGTCACCAACACGGGCCACCTGATCGTCGATCCCGGCAAGGGCGGGACGGTCGCCAAGAACTTCAACGGGTCCCTGACGAACAGGGGCCGTCTCGACGTCCGAAGCGGCACCTTCGCTCTCTCCGACGGGCTCGCCCAGAGCAAGGGCACGCTCGAGATCGCCAAGGGCGCCGCGGTGGACGACACGGCTCTCGGGCCCTTCCCGCTCACCGGCGGCACGCTCGCCGGGGAGGGGACGTTCGAGGGAACCGTGGTCAACCAGGGCGGCTCGGTGGCCCCCGCCGGGGGATCGATCGGCCGGCTGACCATCGCCGGTGACTACACCCAGGCGTCCGACGGACGCCTCGATCTCGGCTTCAAGAGCGCCAAGGCCTTCGATCTCCTCCGTGTCACCGGGACGGCCACGCTGCACGGGCGAGCCTCGGTGGACAACGACAAGGACTTCCGACCCGGCTTCGGCTCCCGGCACACCGTCGTCGCGGCGAACGCAGCCGCCGGCTCCCTCGGCTGCGTCACCACCACCGGCGGCGGGACGAAGTCCTCCGGCGGCCGGAAGGCCGGGCACTGGGCCGCCACGGTCACGGCCGGCGGCCTCCGCCTGACCTGGAAGAAGGGTGCCAAGACCCACTGCTGACGAGGCGGTTCCCTCGGCCGGGTGTATCAGACCCAGGGATCGGGCCTCTTCAGCTCGCATGAACGCAACCCGGACCAAGGTCCGCCTCGTGTCCTTCACGTGCGCGCTCGCCGCGACACTGGCGCCCGTGGTCGCAGCAGGTCCTGCGCACGCCGCCACCCGCGCGGTGTCCGACACCGAGGGCGACGCGCCGGCACGCCTGGACATCACCCGCTACTTCGTGAGCAACACGTCGTCACGGATCCGCGCCGTGATCCGGGTGAAGAAGCTCGGCAAGACCGGCGTCTTCCAGCAGCGCTACTTCGACTCGGCGTTCGACTCCGAGCCGGCGTACGGCGTCCAGGTCCGGCGCGACGCCAAGGGCCACCTCCACGTCCACGCGTTCCGCGACGACGAGAACGGCGACCACGACATCACCTGCGACGGCGTGCGCGGACACTGGCGGATCAAGGAGAGTCGGGTGGTCACCCTGATGCCGGTCAGCTGTGCCTCCGACGTCTCCTTCGACCCACTGCACGTCTACGCCGCCTCCTTCGACCCCGGCGACCTCGGAGTCGCCGACGCGACGCGAACCGTCAGGGTCGCCCGTGACTGATCCGGCCCTCAGGCGCAGCTGCTGGCCGTCTCGTCGACGATCTCGGCCTCGACCGGGGCCTGGGGGCGGCCGCCGCGGTTGACCAGGTAGGACCCGGAGACGACCAGGGCGAAACCGACCACCGTCCAGACGGTGACCTGTTCGTCGAGGAGCACCGCGCCGGCGACGACGGCGACGGCGGGGTTGAGGTAGGTGATGGTGGTCGCGCGGACGGGGCCGACCTCGTTGACCAGGGCGAAGAGGAGCATGAACGCGGCGGCGGTGCAGATGGCCGCCAGGACGACCACCGACCCGACGACCTTGCCCGAGGGCAGGGGGCCCGGGGCCCCGTCGGAGACCAGCACGATCGGCACGTAGACCAGGGCGGTCAGGGTCAGCGCGCAGGACATGATCCCGATCCCGGGCAGTCCTTGGAGGGGACGGCTGAGGATGGCCGGGCCGGCGGCGTACCCCACCACGACCACGCCGACCTCGGCAACCGCGCCGAGGTCGGACCCGCCGACGTCGAGGCCGACCAGGGCGGTGACGCCGATGACTCCGAGAGCCAGGCCGAACCAGGCGGCCGGAGCGAGACGCTCGGCGCGCCCGGTGACGAAGGCGATCGCCAGGCCGGCCAGCGGTACGGCGGCGATCAGCAGGCCGGTGGTCGAGCTCGGCAGCCGGGTCTCGGCGCTCCCGAGCAGCACCCACGGTACGGCGATCTCGACGCCGGTGAAGATCAACATCCAGTGCCAGTAGGGCAACAACGGGCGTACGGCGCCCCGGGCGATCGCGATCGGCAACAGGATCAGCGCCGCCAGGCCGGTGCGCGCGAGGACGAGCTGGGCGGGGGAGATCTCGTCGACCGCCACCTTGATCAGGAGGTAGGGGATGCCCCAGGCCACGCCGAGGGCGAGGAAGAGCAGGGCCGCACGCCGGGACACACTGTCATCCTGCCGGATGGGTCCGACAGCTCAGCACTGACCCTTCGGCCGGAGGACCAGCTCGGTCCACACCGACCGGTGGTCGCTCGACGCCGACGGCAGCACCTGGGTGCTGCCCGGCAGGGGCGCGAAGTGGTTGTCGTAGAGGATGTAGTCGATCCGGTTGCGCGGAGCCACCTCCGGCACGGTCAGACCAGGGCCGTGACCGCCGTACTGCTGGGCGTCGAGGAGGTACTGCCGGAGGATCCGCACGGGCAGGTCGGCAGGCCCGGAGTTCAGGTCGCCGGAGAGGATCGTCGGCCGCGACGTCGACCCGATCACCCGGGCGATCGCCTCGGCCTGGCGGATCCGTGGGACGGCGCCCCTGCCCCCCTGGCTCAGGTGCACGGAGTAGAACGTGATGGTGCGGTGGCCGATCCGGATCGACGCCTCGAGCAGCCCGCGCGGCTCCGAGTGCGGACGTCGGGGCAGCCGGGTGTTGTGGGTCGCCGCGATCGGGAAACGGCTCAGGATCGCGTTGCCGAACCGACCGCCGTCGTACCCGAACAGGTTGGGGCCGTAGACCACGTGCAGGCCGGTGGCCTGGCTGAGGTACGCCGGCTCGTCGGTACCGCCGCTGCGGACCGTGCCGTCGTCCACCTCGTTCAGGCTGACCAGGTCGGGGTGCGCCGCGCGGATCTCGGCCGCGATCCGGGCGATCCCGATCCCGCCGTACCGGCTCACCCCGGCGTGGATGTTGAACTGCATCACCCGCAGGATCGTCGGCGGCCGGATCGGGCACCCGGGGTCGCGGTGGATGCGCACCGGCCGCAACGGGTCGCGCAGTCGATGGTGCTCGTGGCGGTGCCCCGGACGCCCGGTCGGAGCGGTGGAGGTCGGTGCGGTCACGACCGTGGGCGAGCTGCCGGGCGTCGCCGACGGTGACCCGTCCGGGCCGGCGATCACCGACACCACCACCGCGATGACCACCACCAGCGTGAGGACGACGGCACCCGCGAGCCACATCGCCCGCCACGAGACGGCAAGGCGCGGATCAGGCTGGTCGTCGGCCACGCGACCACTGTGCCCGGTCGCCGGTCACCGCTTCGCGACCGCCTCGCGGCGCTCCGCCAGCTGGTCCTCGAGGTAGGCCGGCCGGCCGACGTAGGCACCGACGGCGATCAGTGGCACGACCAGCACGAGCAGCAGCCACAGCGGCGTCGTCCAGGTGCCGGTGTGTCCGTAGATCGTGCCGATCAGGAACGGTCCCAGCGCGGCCATCAGGTAGCCGAGCGACTGGGTGAAACCCGACAGGGCGGCCGTGCCGTCCGCGGTGTGCGTGCGCAGCCCGATCAGGGTGAGCACGAGAGGGAAGATCGTGCACCCGACGCCGATCAGCAACGCGGCCGGCACGGCGTACCGATGTGCGTCGACCAGCAGCAGTCCGTAGCCGACCAGGTAGCAGGCGAGGACGCCGAGGATCAGCCCGACCTGGTTCTCCAGGCGGGCGCACCAGGCCGGCAGCCACAGTGACAGCGGGATGCTGACGCCGGCCACGACGCCCACGAGGAGTCCGGCCTCGCCGGCGCTGTAGCCGTGGTCGCGCCACAGCTGGGCGAACCAGCCGAAGATCGAGTACGCCTGCAACGACTGCAGGCCGAAGAGCACGGTCATCGCCCACCCGATCCGGGTGCGGGCGACGTCGCGGAACGAGATCGTCCGCCGGTCGCGGTCGAGGTGTCGGTCGTGCGTCGCCAGCGCAGCCCACGGGGCTGTCGCGAGGAGGGCGGTGACCGCCCACACCCCCAGGCCGCCGCGCCAGCTCCCGGCGAGGTCGGCGACAGGCACGGTCAGCAGGAACGCCGACGTCAGGCCGACGGCCAGCGCGGTGGTGTAGATCGACGTGGCCCACCCGATGCGGTCGGGGAAGTGCAGCTTCACCAGCGAGGGGATCAGCACGTTGGCGGTCGCCATCCCGGCCAGCGCCAACCCGGAGAGGGCCAGGAACGCGACGTCGTCGTGCACGGCGGCCCGTCCGGCGAGCCCGAACACGACCGCGACCAGGCCCGACCCGGCGGCACGGTGGAGGCCGACGGCATGGGCGAACGTCGGCGCCAGCGCACCGAACACCGCGAACGCGAGCACCGGCAAGGAGGTGAGCAGACCGGCTTCGGGGCCGGACAGGGCGAGCCCGCGGCGCACCTCCTCCAGGACCGGCCCGACGCTGACCGCGGCCGGACGGAGGTTGAAGGAGAGGAGCACCAGCCCGACGAGCACCAGCACGGTACGACGGGCGGCGGACACCGGCGGATCGTCGCACGCCTCCGGCAGGATGGCCGAATGCACGAGGTGGCGCGACACATCGGCGACGACGAACGCCGGGCGCGGCTCGGAACGCGCCACGCACTCGCCCAGCCGGTCGCCGACACGCTGGCCTCCGCCCGCGCGATGACCTGCCTGCACGCGACCGAGCCGGCGTCGGTCCACCTCTCGGCGTGGGCGCGCTCGGGAGCCACGCGCGACGAGGTCGACGAGGCGCTGTACGTCGACCGGTCCGTGGTCAAGCAGCTGGCGATGCGCCGTACCGTCTTCGCCTTCCCGCGCGAGCTGCTCCCGGCCGTCTGGGGGAGCGCCAGCGCCCGGGTCGCCGACCAGCAGCTGAGGCGGATGGCCACCGAGATGGAGGCCAAGGCGGTCGCGACCGACGGCGCCGAGTGGGCGCGCGAGCACCTCGCCCTGGTACGCCGGCTGATCGAGGACGACGGCCCGCTGACCACCGCCGAGGTACGTCGCGCCCTGCCCGCGCTCGACGCCCGGATCACCCGCGGCAAGGGCCAGTACCAGGCGGACGTCGCCGTCGCGGCGTCCGTGGTCGTCACCCTGGCCGCCACCGGAGCGGTGGTCCGGGGGGAGAACGACGGCGGCTGGAAGATCTCCCGTCCGAGGTGGACGGGCGCGGCGCAGTGGCTGGGCGAGGCGCCGGACCCGCTCCCCGAGGCCGAGGGGTACGCCGCTCTGGTCGCGGCCTGGCTGCGCTCGTTCGGTCCGGGCACCGAGGCCGACCTGGTCTGGTGGCTGGGCGCGACGAAGTCCGCCGTACGCCGGGCGCTCGTCGACGTGGACGCCGTCGCGGTCTCGCTCGACGGGGGTGCGGTCGGGTGGGTCCTGCCCGACGACCTCGACCCGGTGCCCGACCCGGGACCGTGGTCGGCGCTGCTGCCCGCTCTCGACCCGACGACGATGGGCTGGAAGGAGCGCGCGTTCCACCTCGGCCCGCACGGCGACAAGGTCTTCGACCGCAACGGCAACGGCGGCCCCACCGCCTGGTGGAACGGCCGGGTCGTCGGAGTCTGGTGCCAGCGGCCCGACGGCGGGGTCGACGTCGTCCCGGTCGAGGACGTGCCCAAGGGTGCACAACGGGCGCTGGACGCCCGGGCGGCCGAGCTCGGCGCGTGGCTCGACGGCGACGTCGTGCGCTCGATCTACCTCTCGCCCCTCGCCCGCGAGCACCTCGCCGCCCTCGGCTGAGCCCGCACTAGCCTGACCCGGTGCGAGAGCAGCCCGAGCAGCAGGCGCCGCCGGTCCAGCGGCTCCGGGTGCGCTACGCCAAGCGTGGCCGGCTCCGGTTCACCAGCCACCGCGACTTCAGCCGCGCGTTCGAGCGGGCGCTGGTGCGGGCGAGGATCCCGATGGCCTACTCGTCCGGGTTCAACCCCCATCCCCGCATCTCCTACGCCGGCGCGTCGCCCACGGGGGCGGCCAGCGAGGCGGAGTACCTCGAGATCGGGCTGGCCGAGAACGTCGATCCGGTCCGGCTCGCCGCGGACCTCGACCAGGCCCTTCCCGACGGTCTCGACGTGCTGGAGGTCGTGGCCGCCATGCCCGGCAACCTGGCCGACCGGCTCGAGGCCAGCCGCTGGCAGATCGACCTGCCCCAGCCGGTCGAGGCGGTGCGCGCCGCCGCCGAGCTGTTCCTCGGTCGCGAGACGGTGATCGTCGAGCGGATGACGAAGAAGGGGCTGCGGTCCTTCGACAGCAGGTCGGCCGTGCTCGCCCTCGAGGTGACGCCGTACGCCGGCGGCGCACGCGTCGCGGTCGTCCTCCGGCACACCGAGCCTGCTGTCCGGCCCGACGACGTGCTCACCGGACTGCGTGGCGTGGGCGGCCTGGCCGACTCCGGCGCGCCGTTGGTGACCAGGCTCGCGCAGGGACCGCTCGACGAGGCCCGCGGCACCATCGGTGATCCGTTATCCGGTTGACGAAGCAGGGTTCGACGACGCCGTGTGCGATACTCGAGGTGTTCGGTCTCGCGGCGTGCCGCTCGACCGGGCCGACGACGTTCTCGCCGGTCTCTCCTCCAGGGGTGTCCGGCATGCTGAG
>JAICSK010000078.1 GCA_025936915.1 Nocardioides sp. | reverse complement strand
TCGTCGGAAACCTATAAGTGCCAACGCTAAGCGCACTGACTTCGCTCTCGCCGCCTGAGCGGTGACCGAAGGGTCTGACCGGGTGATTGCCTTCGACCCGGACCCAGGCCTCATCTAGAAGGCTTGCTGGCCACCTCCGCCGGGAGGGGTGGTCGGGACTCTTTCCCGGCTGGGCCTGTCGGTGACGTGTCAGATGCGAGCACCGGGGCCGAGAAAGCGACATCACTGACTGCACCCGGAGAAGACCTGGTTCGACGCTCGAGGACGCGGGTTCGATTCCCGCCAGCTCCACCAGACACAGGCCCGGGCCCCAGCGGCCCGGGCCTGTTCTCGTCTCGGAAGGCTCAGCCGCAGCAGGCCGTCGCCTCGGCCTGGGCGGGGGAGCCGTCGACCAGGAGGTCGGTGCAGCACGCCTGACCGTCCGCCTCGCCGTTCGGGGTCGGGCTGTCGGCCAGCACGGTGTAGATCTCCCAGGACTCCCCGTTGGGCGTCCCCGAGACCCAGAACTTGTCCTGGCGGGCGTAGCAGCACGTCGTGTCGCGCTCGTCGACCGACGCGAGCCCGGCCTCGGCGAGCCGGGTCTGCTCCGCGTCGACGGTGTCGGTGTCGGCGACCTCGACGCCCAGGTGGTTGAGGGAACCCCCCTGGCCCGGGTTCTCGATCAGGACCAGCTTCAACGGCGGCTCGGGCACCGCGAAGTTGGCGTAGCCGGGACGGATCTTCGCCGGCTCGGTGCCGAACAGCGTCGAGTAGAACGCGATCGACGCCTCCAGGTCGTCGACGTTGAGGGCCAGCTGGACTCGGGACATGGCACGCCTCCATAGATATAGATGAACTTCGATGTGTGATCCCAGATTGCACCAGACATCGACGGATGTCAACATAGACACATGTCGAAGTCTGTGCTCGAGCTGACGCCCGTCGAGGCCGTCGCGTGCTGCTCTCCGGTGACCAGCGAGCCCCTGTCCGCGGAGGCCGCCGACCGGATCGTGCCGTTGGTGAAGGCGATCGCCGACCCCGTGCGACTTCGGCTGGTGTCGTTGGTGGCCTCTCATGCCGACGGCGAGGCGTGCGTGTGCGATCTGAACGACGCCTTCGACCTGTCGCAGCCGACGATCAGCCACCACCTCAAGCTGCTCCATGAGTCCGGGATCCTCGACCGCGAGAAGCGCGGCGTCTGGGTGTACTACCGCGTTAACGCGGGGGCGCTGCGCGACCTGGCGGCCCTCCTCGGCGGGGTCACCGCCTGATGCTCACCGACGCGCCGGAGCTCGTGCAGCGGGCTGTGGCCGAGCTCCTCGGTACGACGTTCCTCGTCGCCGCCGTGATCGGTTCGGGGATCGCCGCCCAGCAGCTGAGCCCGGCCGACGTGGGTGTCCAGCTGCTCGAGAACAGCCTCGCCACCGGCGCTGCCCTGGTGGCGCTGGTCCTGGCCCTGCAACCCGTCTCCGCGTCGTTCAACCCGGTCGTCACCCTGGTCGAGCGCGCCCTGGGACGCGTCACCACGCGGGCGGCCGCGGCAATGGTCGCGGCCCAGGTGCTCGGCGGCATCCTCGGCGCCGTGCTCGCCAACCTGATGTTCGACCGCGACGCCATCTCGGTCTCGGGCCACCATCGCGTCACCGGCGGACACCTCCTCGGTGAGGTCATGGCGACCCTGGGTCTCGTCGTGATCGTCTTCGGCGCCCTCCGGTCACCCCGGATCGAGACCGTCGCCTTCGCCGTCGGCGGCTACATCACCGCGGCGTACTGGTTCACCAGCTCCACCAGCTTCGCCAACCCTGCGGTGACCATCGCCCGCACTCTGTCGGACACCTTCGCGGGTATCGCGCCCGCGTCGGCCCCGGCATTCGTCGTGATGCAGCTCGTCGGCGGTGCGGCCGGTGGCGTGATCGTCCTCCTGCTCCGACCTCGGACCGTCGCGGGCAGGCAACCCGTCGAGGAGACGCCATGAGCAAGCGACCCGCCGTGCTGCCCACGCTCCTCAGGGACACCGACGTCCGGCAGGCGGACGTGGTGGTGACGATGGGATGCGGCGACGAATGCCCGTTCTACCCGGGCGAGCGCTACGAGGACTGGGTCCTCGACGACCCGCCGGCCAGCCGCTCGAGATCGTCCGCCGCATCCGTGACGAGATCCGCGGCCGAGTCGAGAGGCTCGTGCGGGAGCTCGCTCCGCAGCGGTGACGCGTCGTACGCCGTCGGGCCCGGCGCCGGCGGTCATGACGATCAGCCCGGGCCGGCGTGAACCTCGGCCAGGACCGCGCGCACTCCGCGTTCGCTCTGGTCGGCGAAGAGCCGACCGCGTGCATCCCGCTCATCACGCTGCGCCCCGAGCGCGAGGTCGGCCGGCTCGAGCCTGCCCACCCTCTCGTCGAGCACGGTCAGGGCGACCGCGACATCCACGACGCCCTGCGCCGGGTCGGTGGCCGGAGCCAGCCGGTCGAAGCACCGGCGAAGCACGCGGCCTGACACCCGGGCGCTGCAACCACCTACGGTGTCCCCCATGGTCGCGGGCTGCGTGTTCTGCTCCATCGTCGCGGGGGAGACCCCCGCCGACATCGTCCTCGACGAGCCCGACCTGGTCGGCTTCCTCGATGCCCGGCCGCTGTTTCCCGGTCACGTGCTCCTCGTGCCGCGACAGCACGTCGTCACTCTTCCCGACCTCCCGGCCGACCTGCGTGAGCCGTTCCTGGAGGCCGCGCAGCGGCTGGCGCGAGCCATGGTCGACGGTCTCGGCGCCCAGGGCAGCTTCGTCGCCAACAACAACGTGGTCAGTCAGTCGGTTCCCCATCTGCACCTCCATGTCGTCCCGCGCACCAAGGGCGACGGACTGCGTGGCTTCTTCTGGCCCCGCACCACGTACGGCGACGGTCAGGCGCCGGAGTACGCCGCCCGGTTGCGGGAGGCACTCGCGACCCGGAGGTGACCTCAGCCACGCCATCGATTCACCAGCAGTCCGAAGGTGGCGGTGACCACGGCGGCCGCCTCGGCAACCGCGGACACCGCCTTCTCCCGGAACCACACGGGTTCGTACATGTCCGGCACCGGACCGAGCTCGCCGGGGTCGTGGTAGCGGTAGAGCACGACCGCGCCGACAGCGGAGGCGGCCACCAGCCAGGCGAGGGCCCACACGAACCACCGGCTGCTGATCAGCAGCGCCAGTGCGAGGAGGACCGAGAGCACCGCCTCGATCCGGAAGAGGTCGCCCTGGCTGAGCGGGCCGGATCCCTGGTTCAGGCGATAGCGGCCCGCCAGATCCTGGTGCACGAAGGCGTCGACGACGAGAGCGGCTGCGGTCACGACGCGAAGGGACCAGTAGGCGATCCGCCACCCGCCGCTCACGGCCGGCCTAGTAGCTGTAGCCACCATTGCCGTACGGCGACGAGGACGGCGACGCGGACGGCGACGCGGACTGCGATGCGGATTGCGACGATGGAGTGCCGGGCGCGGCCGCCACGTGGCCCGATGGCGTCGCCACGTGCCAGCTGAAGTCGGTGCCGTCGAAGCTGTCGCGCGTCCCGTCCCCGTTGACCTGACCGGCGGCGTGGTCGAACGAGAAGGTGTAGAGCGGCGCACCGTTCAACGTGACCTGGGTGCTGCCGTCCGGCCGTGCCGTCGTGCCCAGCCTCTCGGCCAGCGGGGGCGGAACGGTGAGGCTGCTCCTGCTCGGCACGGTCAGCGGCGTCCAGATGGCGCCACAGGCACCGCTGGTGCACAGCAGCTTGCCGCCCTTCTCCTGGTCACTGAAGTACAGCGCCCTGCCCTGCCCGTCGACGAGCACGGGGCGCCCACTCGCGTCACTGACCGTGACGACCTTGCCGGAGCCCTGCCCGGAATCGGCCGAGGTCGACGAGCCCGAGCCGCTGCCGCACGCGGCCAGTGCCAGCACGGCCACGGTCAGCAGCGGCGGCGCCACCCGGCGCGGTCGCCCTGGTGTGGTGATTCTCATCGGTTGTCTCCTGTCCGTCGGACGTGGTCAGGTCTGATGCCGTGTGACCGGGATCGAGACGAGCACAGCGCCGGTGTCGGTCACCACGTCGAGCTCGGTCAGGCGGTCGATCGGGATGGCGGTCATGCCGTCGACGTCGGCGGTGCCGCCCGCGCTGGCGCGCCAGGTCGCCGCGGTGTCGCTGCGACCGTCGCGCGAGTGGGCGACGAGCGAGCACCAGCCCTTCGGGTAGGCGCCGGTCAGGCTCAGGTGCAGGCGGGTGCCGTCCGGCTGGCTCCCCAGTGATACGGCCGCACGCACGTGCGTCGTCGGGTCGAGGGCCCGGACCACGCTTGCGCTCGGTCCGGACTCGTGGTGCACGAAGGTCCTGGGCACGAGTGCCGTGGCGGCAGCCAGCACGGCGGCGACCAGCAGTGGCACGGCTCGGTGGCGACGCGGTGGACGCCGTACGTCGTGTTCCGGCGGCAGCGAGTGGCGCTCGAACTCCGCGAGGTCCTCCGCCGAGAGCAGAGACAACAGCGACGCCGTGAACTCGAGCTCGTGCAGCTCGGCCATGCACAGGTCGCAACCGTCGAGGTGATGCTCCACTGCGGCGGCCTCGTGCTCCTCGAGGGCATGCAGCACGTAAGCCCCGAGCTCGACGTTCATCGCACAGGTCATGGTCCGTCCACCCCTCGTTCCTGGAGCGCCAAGCGCAGTGCTCGGAGCGCGTAGTGCATCCGCGACCGGACGGTGCCCGGCGGGATCCCCTGGGCGAGCGCGATCTGGCGCGCGGTCAGCCCCTCGTAGTACGACTCGAACAGCACCGACCGGTGGTCGGGGCTCAGGGTGTGCAGGGCGTCGGTGAGCAGGACCGCGTCCAGGGCCGCGTCGAGTGCGTGGTCCTCGGCCGCGATGTCCCGCAGCTCGTCCGCCACCTCGGGCGGGCGGGCCCGACGGGCCCGGTACGCGTCGATGACGAGGTGACGTGCGGTGATGAACAGCCATGGCCGTCGCGACTCCGGCGGCACACCGCGTCCGTACTTCCAGGCGCGGAACAGGGTCTCCTGGACGATGTCCTCGGCGAGCTGACGGTCGCCGTTCATCAGTCGTTGCACGAAGGCGAGCAGGGCCTCGGCATGCTGGTCGTACAGCATCCGGGAGAGGTCCTCGTCGCGGCCCACGTGTGATCCGCCCATACCTGTCACGACGTACCGAGGCGGGGTATTGCTCAACGCGGACCGAAGTTGCTACCTCAGGCTCGCGTCAGGAAAAGTTGACAAGACAACGCACGCGAGCAGGGCTGGAGCTGGCAGGCGATCGCCGACGTGCTGCAGATCAGCCGTCAGGCGGTTCACCACAAGCACGCCCGCGACCTCATCGAGTGACGCGGGGACCGCAGCCGGCGCGAGGGCCGCGGTTCTCGCGCGAGCCTCCGGGCGGTGCTCCGCGACGTACGACGCTCGACCCCGGGCGACCGGCTCGACCGGCCTCGACGGCCTGCGGACCCAGGCGGAGGCGGCCGTCTCACCCCGGCCCGTCGTCGGGGCGGCTCGGTCCGGCCTCTACAGTGGCCGGAGGCCGAGCCGCACCCCCGCGGCGCCACGCCGTACGAGGAGTCAGCAGATGGGTCGCTTCGACGGGCGCATCGCCGTCGTCACCGGAGCCGCTCGCGGCATCGGGCTGGGGATCGCCCACCGGTTCGCGGGCGAGGGCGCGTCGGTGGCGGTCCTCGACCTCGACGAGAGCCAGGCATCGGCCGGCGCCGCCGAGCTGGCCACGGGTGACGGACAGCGCCACCTCGGGATCGGCTGCGACGTCAGCGACCGCGACTCCGTGGAGGCCGCGGTCGACCGGGTGGTCGGCGAACTCGGCGCCCTGCACATCCTGGTCAACAACGCCGGCGTCACCCGCGACAACCTCCTGTTCAAGATGACCGACGACGACTGGGACACGGTCATCGCCGTGCATCTGCGCGGCGCGTTCCTGATGACCCGGGCGGCGCAGAAGCACTTCGTGGAGCAGAAGTACGGCAAGGTGGTCTGCCTGTCCAGCGTCTCGGCGCTCGGCAACCGCGGCCAGGCCAACTACGCCGCCGCGAAAATGGGGATCCAGGGCTTCGTCCGCACCCTGGGCATCGAGCTCGGGCCGTTCGGGGTCAACGCCAACGCGATCGCGCCCGGTTTCATCGCCACCGACATGACCGATGCCACGGCAGCCCGGGTCGGGATGCCGGTCGAGGAGTTCCGGCAGGCCGCCGCCGACCGCAACCCCGTCCGTCGGGTCGGCTATCCCGAGGACATCGCCGCCGCCGCGGCGTTCCTGTGCAGCGACGATGCGTCGTACATCACCGGCCAGACGCTGTATGTCGACGGAGGCGCCAAGCTTGTCTCCTGACGCCGTCCAGACGCCCGACTACCTCCACCGCGTCGGGCTGCCCCCGGGCTTCAAGCCGCGCCACGCCGTGATCGGGGCGGTGATCTTCGTCGTCTGGTTCGGGGTGCTCGGCTTCGTCCTCACCCACGGCCGCGGCGAGGCGTCATCGGTCGACGTCTACTCCGAGCTGCCGGCGGGCTTCGACGCCGGCCTCGCCTCGCGGGGCGTCACCTACCAGGGCCTGTCGCCGGTCGACTCCGGCACGCAGCAGCAGGCGCTCGCCCATCTTCCCGCCCTGGGCAACGACAACGGCGGACAACCGCTGGTCTTCCGTACGTCGTTCACGCAGGCACACGGCTCGGGCAAGCCCGGCGTCGCGACCTCGGCTCTCATGGTGGTCATCCCCGACCCCAACGGGACCGACGTGCACGTCGACTTCGTCGACCCCACCAGCTACCGCACCTTGATGACGGTCGAGTACGGCGCACAGCCCAGCCCGTCCGGGGCCGGTCCGTCGTCCGGGGCCGGTCCGTCCGGGTGACCCGCGTCACAGCCACGGCGTGGCCTGCCCGGTCCCGCTTGGCCGATCGTTCACACTGTTGCGGATCCCTAGAAGCCATCCCCCGATGGAGAACCACGTGCGACGCCTTGCCCTGACCCTGTCCGCCCTGACCGCGACCGGTCTGATGCTGACCGCCTGTGGCGGGTCCAGCAGCTCCAGCCCGCAGGCAGGGAACAGTTCGCAGCCGGTCCAGGCGGGCCAGTCCATCCCGCAGTACTGGCCGCTGACCGGTCTCAAGGTCGGCTCGAACCAGACCGCCGCCCTCGACCACCCGGTCCTGGTCGCGAAGATGGACAACACGTTCTCCAGCCAGCCGCAGATCGGGCTGTCCAAGGCCGACATGGTCGTCGAGGAGCTGGTCGAGGGCGGGCTCACCCGGCTCGCCGCGTTCTACTACTCCGACATCCCGGGCAACGTCGGGCCGATCCGCTCGATGCGCGCCAGCGACATCGACGTCGTCTCGCCGGTCCACGCCACGATGGTGACCAGCGGTGCAGCGGCGCGCACCATCGCGCGGATCCACGGCGCCCACATCCCGTTCTACGGCGAGGGCTCGACCGGCATGTACCGCTCGTCGAGCCGGGCGGCGCCGTACAACCTGTTCGTGCACCTGAACGACATCGCCAAGACCACCAAGCGCAAGGCCGCGACGCCGCCGAACTACCTGCAGTGGGGCGACGGCAGCGGACTGCCCAAGGGTCGCCCGATCACGACGATCAACGCGCAGTTCTCCGGTGGCCACACCACGGAGTGGAAGTTCGAGAACGGGACGTACCACAACCTGAACAGCAACGCGCCCGCCGGCGACCAGTTCCCGGCTACCAACGTGCTGGTGCTGCGGGTGCGGGAGGGCGACGCCGGTTACCTCGACCCGGCCGGCAACCACGTGCCCGAGACCCTGCTGACGGGCAAGGGCAACGCGTTGCTGTTCCACGGCGGGCGGATGTACGCCGCGACCTGGCACAAGGGCAAGGCCCCGTCGTCTCAGATCACGCTGACCGACAAGCAGGGCAAGAAGCTCGACGTCCCGGCCGGGCACACCTGGATCGAGCTGGTCCCGGTCAGCGGCGGAAACGTCGCGTTCAAGAAGTAGGGGCGTCGGGGAGCCCGGTCAGCTGCGTGCCCTGCTGTGACAGCGCGCGGAGCCCGGACAGGATGAAGCCGATCGCGAGCTCCACCCGCTCGGCCTCGGTCTCGGGATCGCCGGACGTCGAGACCGTCGTACCCGCAGAGGACATGGCGCCGAAGAAGATCCGGGCGAACGTGCGCTCCATCTCGGCATCGACCTGCCAGTCGCCCGCGCCGAGCACCGCCCGCACGATGTCGACGACGTTGGCGAAGGTCGAGCGTTCCTCCTGCTCGCGGAAGCGCTCGTAGCCGAGCACCGACGGGCCGTCCTGCACCACGATCCGGCTGTACGACGGCTGCCGCACGACGTCGAGGAACGCCCGGAGCCCGGCGATCGCCTTCTCCCAGGGGTCGTGGTGTCGACGCAGCTCCTCCCGGACGGTCTGCGCTCCGGCCGACTCGACCTTCTCGAAGACCGCCTCGAACAGTGCCTGCTTGCCGGAGTAGTGGTGGTACAGCGCCCCCTTGGTGACGTCGGCTCCGGCGACGATCGCGTCCAGCGAGGTGCCGGCGTACCCATGCTCGGCGAACAGCCTCTCCGCCACGTCGACCAACGCGCGTCGGGTCGAGGCGGAGTACTGCGCCCGCCGGCCCGTGCCGGCGACGTGCGGCACCGTGGCCGCGAGTCGGGCGCGCGCACTCCTGGTCACCGGCGCAGTCTAGGGCGGCCGGTCATCGTGAGGACATTGCCTAGGTAATACCTAGGTCCGATGTGCTAGAAACGTCGCGTGCTGCGACTCGCTCCGCGCCGGTTGGTCCCGGCCGCTGCCCTGATGGCTCTGCTGCCGCTCGGCGCATGTGGCGGGGGCGGCCACACCACCATCACGGTGCTCGCGGCTTCCTCTCTCACCGGGACCTTCACCCGGCTGGGCCAGGAGTTCGAGGACCAGCACCCGGGTGTGACCGTGAAGTTCGCGTTCGACTCCTCGGCCACGCTCGCCCAGCAGGCGACGCAGGGTGCCCCTGCCGACGTGCTGGCGACGGCCGACACGACGACGATGGACAGCGCGAAGGCCGCCCAGGCGTCCACCCCGAAGGTGTTCGCGACCAACGCGATGGTGCTGGCCACCCCGGCGGACAACCCGGCTCACGTCACGTCGTTCGCCGACCTGGACACGTCGTCGGTGGAGTTCGTGATGTGCGTGCCCACTGCTCCCTGCGGCAAGGTCGCCCAGGCGCTGCTCGCCCAGGACCACATCACCGGTACGCCGGTCAGCGAGGAGGTCGACGTGAAGTCGGTGCTGGCCAAGCTCACCGAGGGGGAGGCGGACGCCGGGATCGTCTACACGACCGACGCCGTGGCTGCGGGCGACCAGGTGAAGACGTTCGCGATCCCTGGCAGCGCGCGGCAGATCACGACGTACCCGATCGTGACGCTCACCCAGTCCGAGCACGCCGGTCTCGCGGAGGCGTTCGTCGACCTCGTCACCGGATCCGCCGGCCAGAAGACGCTCCACGAGGCCGGCTTCGGCAAGCCGTGACACTACGCTGACGGACGTGGTCGACTACCTCCGCATCGGCGAGGTCGCACAGCGCGTCGGCGTCAGCGTCGACACCCTGCGCCGGTGGGAGGCGGAGGGGCGCATCTCGTTCGAGCGCCGCGGCAACCAGCGCGTCCTCCCGGCCGCCGAGCTCGCCGGCTTCCTCACCTCGCTGGCCGGCAGCGACCGCACCTCGAGTGCCCGCAACCGGTTGACCGGCGTCGTCGTCAATGTCGAGAAGGACGGCGTGATGGCCAAGGTGGAGCTGGCCTGCGGCGACTATCGCGTGGTCTCCCTGATGAGCCGCGAGGCCGCCGACGAGATGGAGCTGGCCCCCGGCGTGGCCGCCACCGCTGTGGTGAAGTCGACCAGCGTGATGGTCGAGCGAGCACGTTGAGGCTCGACGAAGTCGAGCCTCAACGGCGCAGCGAGCGGCGCGGCGAGCCTGCTCGCAAGCCGGCTTGAGACCGACCCCCGAAAGGCGGCTTGTGTCCGGACCGATGTTCACATACTCTGGGTACGTACCAACGGTATGTGAACCGGAGGCACACCGTCTCCGGTCACCTGCACCGAACCAGAGAGGAGATGGCCATGACCTGGACCACCTTCCACCACCGCGGAGAGGTCCTCCGCACCGTGATCGACGCCGCGGACGCACGCCGCGACGGCCTCCTGCCGACGGACGTGCCCGGCGTCGCCGAGACCTTCGACGACGAGCTCACCCTGCTGGGTGCGCTCCTGCTGCGCTGGCACACCCGACTCTCGGGCCGGCTCGAGGCCGCGATGATGCACCAACCCACCGACACCGACGAGGCCGTGATCGCGGCCTGGCACGCCACCGCCGACGAGCTGCCCGGGGTCCGGAGGATCCTCGACCACTACCGGGCCGACCCGCTGTCGGACCGGATGGCCGCCATGGTCGCCACCTCGGCGGCGAAGGAGCACGTCCTGATGGCCGCCATGGCCGGTCGCGCCGGTGCGACCGCGCACGCCACCGCGGCCGCGGGCCGGATCCTCGAGGACCGGGCGCGGACGACGTACCGGCCCGCGCGGGTCGCCGCCTGACGTCGTTCTGCTTCTGGCCCCTCGCGACGCCGTGCATGATGGGGTCATGGCGGAGATCCAGGCGGGGATGCTGCTGCTGGCGTCTCCGGAGCTGCTCGACCCGAACTTCGTCGACACCGTCGTCCTCCTGCTCGACGCCGACGACGACGGAGCGATGGGCGTGGTGATCAACCGGCCGTCGCCCGTCCCGGTGATCTCGGTCCTGGCCGAGTGGGGCGACGTCGTCGCCGAGCCCGAGGTGCTCTTCCGTGGTGGGCCGGTCTCCCCGGAGGGAGCGCTCGCGGTCGCGCTGCTCCGCGACCACCGGGAGGTCCCGCCCGGGCTGCGTCCGGTCACCGATCGCCTGGCGATCGTCGACCTCGAGGGCGAGGCCGACGACATCGACGACGCGGTGGACGGAGTCCGGATCTTCGCGGGGTACGCCGGATGGGGCGCCGGGCAGCTCGAGGGCGAGATCGCCGGCGGCGACTGGTACGTCGTACCGTCGCTTCCGCCGGACGCCTTCCAGTCGGACCCGAGCGACCTGTGGCGTGAGGTGATGCGTCGGCAACCCGGCGAGCTCGCCTGGCACGTCAACCGCCCCGCCGATCCCGAGCTGAACTGATTCCACCGGTAGGGTGGAACAGTGGTTCCCACCGGTTTCTCGCCCCTGACCGACACCGCCGTCGATGAGCGGGTCGAGGAGCGCACGGTCCCCACCGACGAGGGTGACCACGAGCGCTTCAGCCACTACGTCGACAAGCACAAGCTGACCGAGGCGATGGTGATGGGGTCCCCGGTGGTGGCGTTGTGCGGCAAGGTCTGGGTGCCGAGCCGTGCGCCGGAGAAGTTCCCGGTGTGCCCCGAGTGCAAGGACGCCTGGGAGTCCCTCAAGCCGGGCGGCGACGGGGACGACGGCGAGTGACGGGACGGCCGACTGACGCCGTCCCTGCTTCCCCCGCTCTCACTCCGGCCTGGCCGGAACGGGCGGCCTGGGGCACGGCCACGTCTCTGCGTGCCTGGCAGACCGCGGCGCTGACCGACTACCTCGACCGGTCCCCGCGCGACTTCCTGGCCGTCGCCACGCCGGGTGCCGGCAAGACGACCTTCGCCCTGTCCGCGGCCGCGGAGCTGCTCGGGCGTCGTGTCGTCGACCGGATCGTGGTGGTGGCGCCGACCGAGCACCTCAAGCTCCAATGGGCCGAGGCCGCGGCCCGCGCCGGGATCCCGATCGACCCGGCGTACTCCGCGGGCTCCGGCAAGACCTCCGCGGACTTCGTCGGGGTCGCGGTCACCTACGCCGGCGTCGCGGTCAACCCGTTGGCGATGCGCATCCGCACCGAGCGCTTCAAGACGCTCGTGGTCCTCGACGAGATCCACCATGCGGGTGACGCCATGTCGTGGGGCGAGGGGGTGCGGGAGGCGTTCGAGCCGGCGACCCGCCGGCTCGCCCTCACGGGTACGCCGTTCCGGTCGGACGTCAACCCGATCCCGTTCGTGACCTACGCCCCAGGCAGCGACGGCATCCCGCGGTCGGTCGCCGACTTCACCTACGGCTACGGGCACGCCCTGGCCGACCACGTCGTGCGGCCGGTGCTGTTCATGGCCTACTCCGGCGACCTCGCCTGGCGGACCCGTGCGGGCGACGAGGTGGCCGCCCGGCTCGGGGAGCCGTTGACCAAGGACATGGCCGCGCACGCGCTGCGGACCGCCCTCGACCCGTCGGGGGAGTGGATCCCGTCGGTGCTGGCGGCGGCCGACCGCAGGCTCACCGAGGTACGCCGGCACGTGCCCGACGCGGGCGGGCTCGTGATCGCGACCGACCAGGACGCGGCCCGTGCGTACGCCGCGATCCTGCGGAAGGTCAGTGGCGAGCCGCCCGTGGTGGTGCTGTCGGACGAGAAGTCCGCGTCGAGGCGGATCGCCGACTTCACCGAGTCGGAGAGGCGCTGGATGGTCGCAGTGCGGATGGTGTCGGAGGGGGTCGACGTACCTCGCCTGGCGGTGGGGGTGTACGCCACCAGCACCTCGACGCCGCTCTTCTTCGCCCAGGCGGTCGGCCGCTTCGTCCGGGCGCGGGCTCGCGGCGAGACCGCGTCGGTCTTCGTGCCGTCGGTGCCGACGCTGCTCGGGTACGCGGCCGAGATGGAGGTCGAGCGCGATCACGTGCTCGGTCGCCGGATCTCCGACGAGGACGACATCTTCGCCGCCGAGGCGGACCTGCTCGCCCGGGCGCAGTCCGACGTCGGGGCCTCCGACGAGCTGCTCGGGTCCTACGAGGCGCTCGGCTCGCAGGCGCGCTTCGACCAGGTGGTGTACGACGGAGCCGCCTTCGGGCATGCGGGGGAGGTGCATGTCGGGTCGGATGAGGAGATGGACTTCCTCGGCATCCCGGGCCTGCTCGAGCCCGACCAGGTGCGCGAGCTGCTGCACCACCGGCAGCGGGCACGACGTACCGCCGCGGCAGCGGGACACCAGCCCCCGCCGGAGCGCGAGCCCACCACGCACGAGCAGCTCTCGATCCTCCGCCGCGAGCTCAATGCGCTCGTGGCGGCCTGGCACCACCGCACCGGGCAGGCCCACGGCGTCACCCATGCCGCACTGCGCAAGGAGCTCGGCGGCCCGGCGGCCGCGATCGCGAACGCCGACCAGCTCCACGCTCGGATCAACCGGCTCCGGGAATGGGCGTCCAAGCCCTCGCGGTGACGCAGCTCTCTGACTAGAGTCAGACAATGGCCGAGACGGAGGTGTTGCGGCGGTTCAACCGCTCGTGGAGCCAGCGGGTCGGGCTGCTGGAGGAGTCCTACCTCGGGCAGGGGCGGAGCCTGGGTGCGTCGCGTCTGCTGTTCGAGGCGGGGCGGGATGGCGCCGGTGTGCTCGAGCTGCGGAGGAGGATGGGCCTGGACTCCGGCTATCTCAGTCGGCTGCTCCGCGGGCTCGAGGCCGACGGCCTGGTCGACGTACGTCCCGATCCTGACGACCGACGTCGACGGCTCGTCGTACCGACCGCGAAGGGGCGCCGTGCGATCGACCGGCTCGAGGACCGGTCGCAGGCGCGGGCGGCCGCGCTGATCGAGCCGCTCGGTGCCTCCCAACGTCACCGGCTGACGGAGGCGCTGGCCACGGCCGAGCGCCTGATCCGGGCGTCGACGTGCGAGTTCGAGGTGGTCGACGTCGCGTCCCACGAGGCGGTCCACGCCGTACGCCGGTACTTCGCCGAGATCGACGAGCGGTTCCGGGAGGGTTTCGACCCCGGTGTCGCGGCAGCCACCGACCTCGACGCGATGACCCCACCTGACGGCGCATTCCTCGTGGGGCGCGTGGACGGTGTCGCTGCCGTCTGTGGAGGGGTCCAGCGACACTCCCGCAAGGTCGGGGAGATCAAACGGATGTGGGTCGACCGCGCCTGGCGCGGCTGCGGGCTCGGCGGCCGGATGCTCGCCGTGCTCGAGGCAGAGGCACGCGACCTCGGCTACCGCGAGGTCTACCTGGACACCAACGGGGCGCTCACCGAGGCGATCGCGATGTACGACGCCGCCGGGTATCGCCGGATCGACCGCTACAACGACAATCCCTACGCCGAGGCTTGGTTCGCCAAGCGCCTCAGCCGGCGGCGGTGACCGCGAACGGCTGTGCGCCGGGGCCGACGCGCGTGACCACGTCGCGCGGCCGTTCGACCCGGTGGCCGTGATCGCACTCGAGCATCGAGTGCACGACCGCCCCGCAGTCGCGGTGCTCGAACTCGACCGGTGGCCCGTCGGCATCGGCCAGGTAGCGGTCGCCCCAGTCGGCGATCGCGACCAGCACGGGGTACAGGTCGAACCCCTTCTCGGTCAGCCGGTACTCGTGGCGCACCCGCTCGCCCGGATCCTGGTAGGGCACGCGGCGCAGGACGTCCTGCTCGACCAGCAGACCCAGCCGGTTGCTCAGCACCTGGCGGGGGATGCCCGAGTGGCGGCGGATGTCGTCGAAGCGGCGTACGCCGTTGAAGACCTCGCGCACCACGACGAAGGTCCAGCGCTCGCCGAGGATCGTCATCGTGCGGCCGACGGTGCAGTTGCCGGCGGACCAGGCGAGGGCCCGGGGGGCGGTGCTCATGTGAACCAGCCTAAGTCTCGTTGACAGACTCAGCAATGAGCGCCAGGCTGGGTCCATGACCGAGACCCAGATCGACATCGCCGAGCTCGACGGTTTCCAGCAGCTGGTGGCGCTGTTCGACGGGCGGCTCCCCGGACCGCCGATCGCCGACACGCTCGGGATGGTCGGCTTCGGCGGTGAGCCGGGCGCGATCCATGTCGAGCTGGTCCCGGAGCACCGGCACTACAACCCGCTCGGCACCGTGCACGGCGGCGTTCTGGCCACCCTGCTCGACACCGCCGCCGCGTGCTCGGTGCACTCGACCCTCGAGCCCGGGGAGACCTACACCTCGCTGGACCTGACGGTGAAGTTCCTCCGGCCCGTCACCGTCGAGTCCGGACGCCTCCGCTGCGAGGGCTCGCTCCTCCAGCGCGGTCGTCGTACCGCGCTCGCCCAGGCTGAGCTCTACGACGCCCAGCGCCGACTGGTCGCCCACGCCACCTCCACCTGCATGATCTTCCCCGCCGAGTGACTATCCGGAATGGGCCAGGGGAAGGACCCGGTAGGGGATCTGGGTCGCCAGCGCGATCACCGTCGAGGAGCGGACGATCGCCGGGTCCTTGAGGACGAGGTCGATGACCCGTTGGAGGTCGGAGTTCGAGCGGGCGACGACCCGGGCGAACAGGTCGCCGGCGCCGGTGATCGTGTGTGCCTCCAGCACCTCGGGGATCGTGGCGAGGTGCTGCGCGACAGCGTCGTGACCGCCGAGCTCGGCGTTGTCCTGCCGGATCTCGAGGGTCAGGAACGCCATCACGGGGAAGCCGAGCGCCTCCGGCGAGAGGTCGGGTCCCCAGCCGGTGACCACGCCGGAGTCGGCGAGCTTGTCGAGCCGCGCCTGGACCGTTCCCCGAGCCACGCCGAGCTCGCGTGAGGCTTGGAGCACGCCGATCCGCGGATCGGCGGCGAACAGGGCGAGCAATCTGCGGTCGAGTTCGTCCATGACGGCTCCTGCGGTGCACAGTTTGTACAGCAATTCGCCGTACTGTTGCGCAGGTTGTGCCAGCGGGGCAAGGTGAGCGGCATGACGACGACCCACGACACCCCCTCCACCGGTGGCGCGCTGACCGCCGAGGAGCTGAAGGCCGACCTGACGCTCGACCAGCTCAAGCAGCTGGTCGGCCTGGTGGAGTACGACGCCAGCAGCGACCCGTTCCCGGTGACGGCGCAGGACTACGTCGGCTTCGTGGTCGGCAACGCCACCCAGACCGCGCAGTTCTACCAGCTGGCCTTCGGCATGGACCTCGAGGCCTATGCCGGGCCGGAGAACGGCAACCGCGACGCCAAGTCCTACGTCCTCCGGTCCGGCAGCGCCCGGTTCGTGTTCACCGGCGGGGTCGCTCCCGACAGTCCGGTCCTCGACCACCACCGCAAGCACGGCGACGGCGTCGTCGATCTCGCCATGGAGGTGCCCGACGTCGACAGGTGCATCGACCACGCCCGGTCGCAGGGCGCGACGATCCTGGTCGAGCCGCACGACGTCTCCGACGAGAACGGCACGGTCCGCACCGCGGCGATCGCGACGTACGGCGAGACCCGCCACACCCTGGTGGACCGCTCGCGCTACACCGGCCCCTTCCTCCCGGGATACGTCGCCGCCTCCACCACCGTCACCCGGCGCGAGGGTCACCCGAAGCGGCTGTTCCAGGCCATCGACCACTGCGTCGGCAACGTCGAGCTCGGCCGGATGGACGAGTGGGTCGAGTTCTACAACCGCGTCCTCGGCTTCACCAACATGGCAGAGTTCATCGGCGACGACATCGCCACCGACTACTCCGCGCTGATGTCGAAGGTCGTCGCGAGCGGAAACCACCGGGTGAAGTTCCCGCTGAACGAGCCCGCGAT
>JAICSK010000096.1 GCA_025936915.1 Nocardioides sp. | reverse complement strand
AGGTGCAGCGGCCAGTCACCGCGCTCGGAGAGCATCTCGTAGGCGCGCACCATCACGACCGGGTCGTTGTGCTTGACCGAGATCTTGAAGTCGTGGAAGTCGTGCTCCTCGAACAGGCTCGCCTCCCACACGGCCGACTCGACGAGCGCCTCGGCGGTCGGCTTGCCGTACTTCTCCAGCAGGCGACGGTCGAGCGAGCCCGCGTTGACGCCGATGCGCAGGGACACGCCGGCGTCCTTGGCGGCCTGCGCGATCTCCTTGACCTGGTCGTCGAACTTGCGGATGTTGCCGGGATTGACCCGGACCGCCGCACAGCCGGCCTCGATCGCGGCGAAGACGTACTTCGGCTGGAAGTGGATGTCGGCGATGACCGGGATCTGCGAGTGCTGGGCGATCTCCGCAAGCGCGTCCGCGTCGTCCTGGCTCGGGCAGGCCACCCGGACGATGTCGCAGCCCGACGCCGTGAGCTCCGCGATCTGCTGCAGGGTGGTGTTCACGTCGGCGGTCAGGGTCGTCGTCATCGACTGGACCGAGATCGGGTAGTCGCTGCCGACACCCACCTTGCCCACCTTGATCTGGCGGGTCGGCCGGCGTGGGGCGAGCACGGGTGGCGGTGCCTCGGGCATGCCGAGACTGACGGAGCTCATGCCCTCCAGATTAGGTGGTGAGCGGCTGTTTGCCCGAGTCGACGACGGCTCAGGACAGCTGGACGGGGACGACCAGGTCGCCCACGATCAGCACCACGCCCATCACCAGCAGGAAGCTGGCCACGACGTAGGCCACCGGGAGGAGCTTGGCGACGTCGACGTACCCCGGGTCGGGACGCCTGCGCAGCCGGGCGATCCCTCGTCTGGCCGCCTCCCACAGCGCACCGGCGATGTGTCCGCCGTCGAGCGGGAGCAGCGGGACGAAGTTGAACAGACCGATGAAGAAGTTGAAGCCGGCGATCAGGCCCAGCAGGCTGACCAGCTTCTCCTTCAGCGGGAAGTCCTGGGCCGAGGCCGTCTCGCCGGCCAGGCGACCGCCGCCGACGACGCTGACGGGGCTGTCGGCCGCGCGAGGCTTCACCCCGGCGATCGCCTCGGCCACGCCCCACACCTTGACCGGCAGCGTCGCGAGCGCCTCGCCCGACTGCTTCGCCAGCCACCCCATCTGCTGCACGGTGTAGAGCGGTCCGCCCGTCGTGTAGGTCACCACCGGGGAGACGCCGAGGAAGCCGACCGGGGTCAGCTTGCTCGGGTCACTGTCGTCGGTCGGCCGTGGCGTGACCATCGTGTTGGTGTGCAGGGTGACCTGGCGCCCCCCGCGGTCCACGACGATGGTCGCGGCACCGTTGCGGTTGGAGCGGATCAGGTGCTGCATGTCGGTCCAGTCGTGCACCGGCGTGCCGTTGAACGAGACGAACCGGTCGCCCACCTCGAGGCCGGCCTGCTTGGCCGGGCTCACCGGGTCGCTCGGCCGGCACACCCGGCCGTCCTCGGCGGCGGGGACGACGCAGGCCTCGACCTTGTTCACCGTCGGGTGGAGCACCTCGTCGGCCGGGTTGCCGTACGTCGCGAACAGGCCGCCGAAGATCACGAAGGCGATCAGCAGGTTCACCGTCGGGCCGCCCGACATCACGACGACCTTCTTCCACCACGCCATCCGGTAGAACAGCCGGCTCTCGTCGGCGGCGGTGATCGTCTCCCACTCCGCAGCCCGGGCGTCGGAGATCAGCTGCGCGAAGAGTCCGGTGTTGGACTTGCGCACCCGGACGACGCGGTTGCCATGGTCGTCGTACTCGATTCTGCCGTCATGCTCCTTGTCGGGCGGGAGCATGCCGACGATCTTGACGTAGCCGCCGAGCGGAATGGCCTTGATGCCGTACTCGGTCTCGCCCTTCTTCCGGCTCCAGACCGTCGGGCCGAAGCCGATGAAGTACTGCGTCACCTTCCCGCCGAACGCCTTCGCCGGGATCATGTGGCCGAGCTCGTGCAGCCCGATCGAGGCCAGGATCGCGGCCACGAAGGCCACGACTCCCAGGATGTAGAGCAGAGGCGTCATCGGGGTCTTTCGATCAGGCGGGAGGCTTCGGCACGCGCCCACGCGTCGGCGGCGAGGACGTCGTCGAGGCTGAGCGCTGCCTTCGAGGGTACGTCGTGCGAGCCGAGCACGCGGGCAACCGTGTCGATGATCTCCACGAACCCGAGCCGCCCCTGCCTGAACGCCGCCACCGCGACCTCGTTGGCGGCGTTGTAGACCGCCGGCGCGGTCTGACCCGTGATCCCGGCGTCGCGGGCCAAGGAGACCGCCGGGAAGGCCTCGTCGTCGAGCGGGAGGAACTCCCAGGTGTTCGGCCGGGACCAGTCGACCGGCGGGGCGGTGTCCGGCACGCGGTCGGGCCAGGCCAGCGCGAGAGCGATCGGGATCCGCATCGTCGGGGGGCTCGCCTGCGCCAGCGTCGAGCCGTCGACGAACTCGACCATCGAGTGCACGACGCTGGTCGGGTGGACCACGACCTCGATGCGGTCGTAGGGGATCCCGAAGAGCAGGTGGGCCTCGATCACTTCGAGGCCCTTGTTCACCAGGGTGGCCGAGTTGATCGTGACGACCGGGCCCATGTCCCACGTGGGGTGCGCCATCGCCTGCTCGACGGTCACGTCGACGAGCTCGTCGCGGCGTCGACCGCGGAACGGCCCGCCCGACGCGGTCAGCACCAGCCGTCGTACCTCGTCGGCGGTGCCGCTGCGCAGGCACTGCGCGAGTGCGGAGTGCTCCGAGTCGACCGGGACGATCTGGCCGGGCTTGGCCCGCTCGAGGACGAGCGGCCCGCCCATGATCAGCGACTCCTTGTTGGCCAGCGCGAGGGTGTTGTCGGCGTCGAGCGCGGACAGGGTCGCGCTCAGGCCGACCGCGCCGGTGATGCCGTTGAGGACGACGTCGCAGGGCTGGGCGGCGGCTTCGGCCGAGGCGTCTGCGCCGAGCCCGCTGTACGCCGGCGAGAACTCCGCCACCTGGGCCTCGAACAGCTCCGTCTGGGCTCCTCCGGCGGTGAGCCCCACGACGCGGAACCGGTCGGGATCCGATCGGACGACGTCAAGAGCCTGGGTGCCGACCGAACCGGTCGAACCGAGGATGACGACGTCGCGTCGTGGGGTCTCCGGCGGGGCCATGACAGCCATTCTCCATGGTGGCCGTCCCCGGCGGCCTAGGGAAGCCGGCCCAGCACCGTCTGCGCCTCGGCGGTCATCGCGTCCCGGCTCGGCGGGGCCGAGCCGTGGACCTCGTCGATCATGTACACGCCGACGGTGCCCTTCTGGAAGGCCAGTCCGCGTCCGGCGATGCCGAGTTGGGGGAGGTTGAGCTCGACCCACTCGGCCCGGTCACCGATGCTGGAGTCCGGCGACAGCTGCAACATCCCCGCGGCTTGGCCCGCGGCCTGCTTGGCCCCGGCGAGCAGCTGGTTCCAGCCCGACTGGGCGTCCTGCCCGCTGGCCGCCCGGACGACGAAGACCATCAGGACATTGAGCGTCTGCGCGCCGTACACGCACGTGCCCCGGAGCGTCGTCCCCTCCTCCTTCCCCGGGCCGTAGCTCACGCCCGCCATGGACGAGGCCTCGCCCTGCGGGACCAGCCGGCACGGGTCGAGCGTGTTGGCGACCGCGCTCGCGCTGAGCGAGACCTTGGGCAGCTTGTGCGGCGACGGGGTCGACGGCGGGCTCGACGACGGCGACGCCGAGCTGAGCGGGGTGTGCGTCGGGTCGGCGGCCGGCTTGTTCTTGCTGCCGCAGCCGGTCAGGCCCATCACCGCCACGACAGCGACCGCGACCAGCGGCACGGTGCCCTTCATCGTGTTCTTCATGGGTGGCTCCTTCTTCCGTGTGGTGTCGTGACGTGCGGGGGTCTCCGTCAGGTGGCGGAGGTCCGGGTGCAGTGGAGGATCCGTCCCGCGCGGATCTCGGCGCGCTGGACGAGCTGTCGGACCGACGCGATCGGGCCTTCGAACAGGAACAGCACGACCTCGTCGTCGGTGATCCGGAGCGAGCCGTGGTACGACGTGGGCTCCGCGCGCCCGGCGTACTCCCCCGCGAGGCCGACGACCCGTCGGTCGACATCCTGCACGTCCTCGTCCCTCACCCCGGGCCAGAAGCACTCCGCGACCCACTGGGTGGTGGCGCTCGTCCTGGTCACGCCTCGACGGTAGGAAGACCCGGCCGCTCAGGAATCAGGGTTTCCCCTATGCCGAGGGATCCGCGCCCCGCCTCTCCGCGAGCCGCTGCGCGAGCGCGGCACGACGTACGCCGAGCTTGCGGTAGACGCGGGTCAGGTTGACCTCGACCGTCTTGAGGCTGAGGAAGGCGCGGTCGGCGATCTCCTGGTTCGTCAACCCTTGCGCGGCGAGACGGGCGACTCGCTCCTCCGTGGGGCTCAGCCCGTTCGCCGCCTGGTGGTCGGGGATCCGGGCCAGCTCGGCGCGCACCCGCTCCGTCCACACCGGGGTGCCGGCCCGCTCGAAGATGCCGAGCGCCTCGTCAAGTGCCTCGCGCGCGGGCCGCTTCTCGCGCCGCCTTCGGCGCAGCTGTCCCACGAGGAGCAGGGTGCGGGCGCGCTCGAACGGCGTCGGCAGCCCCTCGAAAAGCTCCAGCGAGCGCTCGGTGGCGGACACCGCCTCACTGACGTCACCGCGGGCGGCGAGCAGCAGCCCGCGGCAGCGCGCCGCGACCGCCAGCGACCATCGCCCGCCCGAGGTCCGCGCTTCCTCCTCCAGGATCGCGAGTACGTCGGCTGCCTGGTCGGGCTCGCCGACCGCCAGCAACGCCTCGACGTACTCTCCTGCGTGGGCGCACAAGCGGGGCTCGCGGATGCCTGCGGCCCGCTTGAGCCCGTCGAGCGCACGGAGGTGCGCGAGCGCCGCGACCGCGTCTCCGCGCGAGGCGGCGGCGATGCCCAAGGCGAGCTCGGCCGGGGCGGCGTCCAGCCCGATGGCCGTCCCCGGCGCCTCGACCACACCTCGAGCAGCCGCCTCGGCCTCGTCGAGCCGGCCGAGCCGGGCCAGGGCCACCGCGTGGAGGCCGACCTCCCAGGGGAGGCCGCCGGCGCCACCGGTCTCCTCGGTCCGCTCGACGGCCTCGCGGGTGAGCTCGTGGGCCTCGGCGAAGCGACCCGCCATGAGCTGGGCGTCAGCCATCCAGCCGAGGATGGCGGGCAGGATGGACCGGCTCTCCACGGCGGCGCGCTCGTACATGCCGCGCAGGAGGTCCAGTCCCTCGTCGATCCGACCGTCGTAGGCGAGAAGTCGTCCGACGAGGTCGTCGCCGTGGGTGGCGGTCCGCACCGGCGGGAATCGGACGGTGGTGCCCGGCTGGAGCCCCTCGAGCCGGTCGAGATGGATGCCGAGGCCGGCGTAGAACTCCGCCTCGACCAGGGCCGCCCGGACCTGGAAGACCACCTCCGGGTCGGGCCGCGGCACCCGGTCGACGGCCTCGAGGGCGCGCCGGGCGGCGTCGAGCTTGCGGCCGATGTCGTTGTCCGAGATGCGTGAGAGCAGCTCGAGCACCTCGGCCTGGAAGAGCGGGTCCGCCTCGGCCTCGGCGGCAGACTGCAGCCCGTGCTCGACGGCGCGTTCGAGCCGACCCGACAGGCGGACGACGTACATCAGGTGGAAGAGGGCGGCGGCCCGGAGCAGTCCGGCCGGGAGGCTCGCCACCAGCGACTCGAGCTCGGCGACGGCGCCGGGTGCGTCGCCGGCGCTGTGCAGGAGTCGCCCGTAGGCGATCCGCCGCCGGGCCAGCGCGTCGGCGTCCTCTGCCGGGGTCAGCCGGCAGGCGAGGTGGAGGAGGTCGGCGGCGGCGTCCGGTGCGCCGCGGCGCCAGGCCTGCTCGGCGGCGCCTTCGAGGGCGACCGCCACCTGGGCGTCGGGCGTATCGGTGGCCGTGGCCAGGTGGCGGGCCCGCTCCTCGAGGTTGTCGGAGAGCATCGCCATGGCACGGTGGAGGTCGCGACGACGTCCGCCCGGGATCGAGCCGTACGCCGCGGCGGCGAGCACCGGATGGGTGAAACGCACCCGGTCGGAGTCCACCGTCACGATGCCCTGCCGTGCGGCCGTCTCCAGCGCCTCTCGCAGGTCGCTGGCGGCCGGGTCGAGGTGCCCGAGGAGGTTCAGCCGTGGGTCGCGTGGGACGGCCGCGAGCTCCACCGCGCCGCGGACGTTGTCCGGCAGTGCCGCGATCCGCGCTCGGGCGAGCTCCAGGACGCTGTCGGGCGGCGACGTCTCGAGCCCGGCGTCGGAGCCCGCCGCACCGACCGCCCGCGCCAGCTCGAGGGCATGGAGCGGGTTGCCCTCGGACAGCTCCGCGATGCGGACGACGCGCGGCCAGGACGGAGCCCACCCCAGGCCACGGCGCAGGATGCGGGACAGGTCGCTCGGGTCGACCGGCCCGACCGCGAGGGTCTCGAAGCGCCCCTTCGGCATCGCGCGGGCGAGCTCGGCGGACCAGTCGATCGCTTCGTCCGAGCCTGTCCTCTCCATCTGGGCAGGCACGGGTACGGCGCCCCGTGTGCGGACGACGGCGACCCGGGTCGCACTGCCCGCGAGGCGTCGTACCACGAAGGAGAGGGTGCGGGCGGTCGGTTGGTCGAGCCATTGGGCGTCGTCGACCGCGACCAGCAGCGGGCGCCGCGAGGCGAGCTCGCGGACCGCGGCGACGGTCGCCAGACCGAGCGAGAGCCGGTCGACCGGCTCGGCGCCGTCCTCCAGTCGCAGGATCGTGCGCAGCACGCGCGCCTGGGGCGCGGGCAGCGCCTCGAGGACGTCGGCGCCGAGGTCGCCGAGCAGGCCGACGAGGCCGGCGTACGACAGGTCCATCTCGGACCGGGTGGGCTGGCACATCGCGACGGCGTACCCGCTGCCGCGAGCGTGTTCGAACATGGCTCGGAGGAGCGTGGTCTTGCCGATGCCCGGCGCCCCCTCGACGAGCACGGCCCGCGGCTCGGCCGAGCGGTCCGCGAGGAAGGCGTCGAGAACCTCGATCTCGGCGACGCGCCCCGCGATCCCCTGCGTCATCCCGGCCTCCCCTCGCCAGCCGACCCGAGGTGAACCGTCTCGCGGACAGCCGGTCGCCGACAAGGTCATGGTCCTGCTGAGAAGGCTCGTCGTGCAGGTCTGCGCGTCTGGTCAGTGGGGGTTCCAACGGCCAGTAAGCACCGGTTCCCCGGGTATGCGGGCGAACCGGCACCCACCGAACGGAACCGAGCGCCGTAACCGAGGGACAGCAAGGGCATCCGGGGCGCATGATCCTCCCTGTGCCCGACGATGCGTTGATCTCGAGTCTCGTGGCGGCCGTCGAGGCCTCGCCGCAGGACGTGCCGTTGCGTGTGCACCTGGCGGAGCTGCTGCTGGCCGGCGGTCGGCACGACGAGGCCGTGCAACAGGCTGCGGCGGCCCTCGGTGTCGACCCGACCTCGACTGCCGCGCGAGAGGTCATGCAGCGAGCAATGTCTCCGGGCCGGGCCGCGGTGGAGGCCGTCGAGGAGAGCGCGGACGACGAGGACGTCGAGGGCACCGGCCCCGACGCCTTCGACTGGTCGCATGCCGAGACCGAGCTGGGTGACGCGGCACCGCCGATGTTCGTGGACGACGCGAACGCCGTGCCCGACGAGTCGGCGTACGACGTGTCGCGCACGGGTGTCCGGCTGGCCGACGTCGGAGGCCTGAAGCAGGTGAAGGCGCGGCTGAACGCCAGCTTTCTCGCACCGCTGAACAACCCGCAGCTCCGGCAGCTCTACGGCAAGTCGCTGCGAGGCGGGTTGCTGCTCTACGGCCCGCCCGGCTGCGGCAAGACGTTCCTGGCCAAGGCGGTCGCCGGCGAGCTGCAGGCCCAGTTCCTGCACGTCTCGGTCGCCGACGTCTTCGACATGTACATCGGCAACACCGAGCGCAACATCCACGAGCTGTTCGAGACCGCACGCGCCTCGGCGCCCTGCGTCCTGTTCCTCGACGAGCTCGACGCCCTCGGCGTGAAGCGCACCCTGACCCGCAACTCGGGCACCCGCACCAGCGTCAACCAGCTCCTGACGGAGCTCGACGGCATCGGCAGCGAGAACGAGGGGGTCTACGTCCTCGCCGCCACCAACCATCCATGGGACGTCGACCCGGCACTGCGGCGTCCCGGCCGTCTCGACCGGATGCTGCTCGTGCTGCCGCCCGACGCGGAGGCTCGGGAAGCGATCTTCCGCACGCACCTGCGCGACCGGCCGATCGCCGCGATCGACACCAAGAAGCTCGCCAAGCGGACCGACGGCTACAGCGGCGCGGACATCGCGCACATCGTGGACTCCGCGTCCGAGGTCGCCCTGCTCGACTCGGTCAGCTCCGGGGTGCCCCGGTTGATCACGATGGACGACTTCGACACAGCGCTTCGCGAGATCCGGCCCTCCATCGCCGCGTGGATGGACACCGCGCGGAACGTCGCGCTCTTCGCCAACCCGAGCGGTGAGTACGACGACCTGGCGACGTACATCCGCAAGCGCGGCCGCGGATGAGTCTCTCGCGCGAGAACGAGGTCCGGCTCGACCGGGCCCGTCAGCTGAACGACACCGGACATCATGCGGAAGCGGAGTCGGCGGCGCGCGCCGTGCTGGCCGGAGACCCGGACTCCGTGGCGGCGTTACGCGTCCTCGCCCAAGCGCTGGTCGGACAGGACCGTCCGCGCGACGCGCTGGTGCCGGCGCGCGAGGCCTGCCGCCTCGACCCCGCCGACGTCAACGCGATGCTCGTGCTCAGCAACGCGGCCACACGGGCCGGTGACGGCGAGCTGGCGGTGTCCGCTGCCGAGAACGCTGTCGCGGAGGCGCCGCACGATCCCGCGACGCACTACACGCTCTCCTACGCCCTGCTGAAGGGCGCGGACCGCCGCACGAGTGCTCTGGCCGAGGCCGACAACGCGGCGGTGCTGGCTCCCGGTGCGGCCGACGTCCACAACCTCCGGGGCCTCTGCCTCAGCAGGCTCGGCCGGACTGACGAGGCGCGCGCGGCGTACCGGCGGGCCCTCGCGATCGAGCCGCAGCACGCCCTTGCCATGTCGAACCTGGCGGCCCTGGAGATCAAGCGCAACCCGCTGTCGGCAGCGCGCCGGCTCACGCGTGCCGCTGGCGTCGCCCCGCAGGAACGGCTGATCCATGGGAACCTGAAGGTGGCGGCCCGCAACTTCGCCTTGCAGGTGCAGTGGCTGATGATCCTCGGCGGGGTGGTTCTGGCAATCGTCGCCGAGTCGAACGGGTCCCGGGTGGCGCGCGAGGCCATCGCCGTCGGTCTCGGCGTCCTGGCCGTCGCAGCCGGCGCGTACTTCGTGGCGCAGCTTCCCCGCGGATATCGACGTTCCCCGGTGGGTCTCGTGCGGTCCTTCGGAGTCAGCGGCTGGGCTCAGGTGGTGGTGTTCTGCTTCCTCACTGCTCTGGTCTACCTGGTCGGCTTCGGTGACCAGGCGCAGGTGGACGACGGGTCTGGTCGGCTGATCGTGTTCGCCGTCGTCAATGCCGTGGCCGTTCTCGTCCGTCGGAGCAGGCGGGGAGGCGCGCGCGGGGCCTTCTAGACTCCGGGCATGCTCAACCGCCGCGCGCTGGTGCGCCAGCCGTCCTCCCGTCTCGCCGAGGGTCTGGTCACCCACATCGAGCGGCAGGAGATCGACGTGCCGCTGGCCATGCGGCAGTGGGAGGCGTACGTCGCTGCGTTGGACGGCGCCGGCTGGACGATCGTCGAGGTGCCACCGATGGAGGAGTGCCCCGACGGAGTCTTCATCGAGGACGACGTCGTGATGTACGGCGACCGCGCGATCGTTGCCCGCCCCGGGGCAGACGAGCGCAAGCCCGAGACCGCGGCGATCGCCGACCTCCTCGGCGTGCTCGGCTACGACGTGGTCTCGATCGTGGCGCCCGGCACGCTCGACGGCGGCGACGTGCTCAAGCACGACGGCACCGTCTGGGTGGGCCTCGGCGGGCGCACGAACGAGGCCGGCGTCGAACAGCTGACCGCGTTCCTGGAGCCGTACGGCGTGCACGTGGTCCCCGTCCCGATCCGCAAGGTGCTCCACCTCAAGTCGGCCGTCACGGCGCTGCCCGACGGCACCGTGATCGGCTACGAGCCGCTGGTCGACGACCCGGACATGTGGCCGAAGTTCCTGGGCGTGCCCGAGACCTCGGGCTCCCACGTCGTGCTGCTGGGGGGTGACCGCGTGCTGATGAGCACCGACGCTCCCGAGACCCGACGGATGTTCGAGGAGCGCGGGCTCGACGTCGTGGCGGTCGACATCAGCGAGTTCATCAAGCTCGAGGGCTGCGTCACCTGTCTCTCGGTGCGGCTGCGGCACACGCCCTGACGTCTTCGCCCCTTAGTCGGTGAAGGCGCAGAACTCGTTGCCCGCCGGGTCGGCCATCACCGTCCAGCCGATCCCGCCGTCACCCTTCGCCCGCAGCACGGTCGCGCCGTGCGCGACAAGGGCGTCCAGGTCATCGGTGGTGACGTCGACGTGGACGCGGTTCTTGGTCGTCTTCGGCTCCGGGACCCCGTCGAAGACGAAGTAGTCCCACGGGCATGCGGGGATGTCCTGGAGTGCCACGTCGCCGTCATCGGTGACGGCACCGCCCACGACCTCACACCACCAGGAGGCGATGTCCCGGCTCGCGCGAGCATCGTCGGCGCAGTCCCAGACCAGCTCGTAGGGGCGCTTGTCGAAGCCTTGGCCGCGCGGGAACACGCAGTGCTCCTGCCCGTCAGGATCGAGCATCGTGGTCCATCGCGGGAGCTCCTGGAACACCTGTGCGCCGGCGTCGATCGCGCGCTGCACCGACTCCGCGTTCACGTCGATGTGCAAGCGGTTCTTCACCGACTTCGGCTCGGGCACGACGTTCAACCAGACCTGGGTGCGTCCGGCGTCGTCGCGGAGGTGTGCGTCCCCGTCGTCGTGCATCTCGAGCTGCCAGCCGAGCATCGTCGACCAGTACTCGCCCGAGACGCCAGCGTCGGAGACGTCGATGCAGAGATCCTTGTACGTCGCCAGAGCCATGCTCGGATGGTACGGAATCGGTCGTGTCAGTGCCCGTCGTCCGGTGGAATCCGCACTCGCGGGCGCCGTAGGCTGCGCCCATGAGCACCACTGTCACCGGCGGAACGTCCCTCACCCAGCAACGCAACCTGGTCACGGAGATCCCGGGGCCGCGCTCGCACGAGAAGCTCGCCCGGAAGAAGCAGTACGTCGCCGACGGCGTGGGCACCACGCTCCCGGTCTTCGTGGAGGCGGCCGGCGGCGGCGTCATGATCGACGCCGACGGCAACACCCTGATCGACCTCGGGTCGGGGATCGCCGTCACGACGGTGGGCAACGCCGCCGCTTCGGTGGTGTCGCGGGTTCAGGACCAGGTGGCGGCGTTCACCCATACCTGCTTCATGATCACGCCGTACGACGGCTACGTGGACGTCGCAGTCGCGCTCGCCGAGCTGACGCCGGGCGACCACGCGAAGAAGTCGGCGCTGTTCAACTCCGGTGCCGAGGCCGTCGAGAACGCCGTGAAGATCGCCCGCGTCGCCACCGGCAAGGACGCCGTGGCGGTCTTCGATCACGCCTACCACGGCCGGACCAACCTGACCATGGCGATGACGGCCAAGAACATGCCGTACAAGAACGGCTTCGGTCCCTTCGCCGGCGAGGTCTACCGGGTGCCGATGTCCTACCCGTTCCGCGAGACCGCCGGGATCAAGGGTGAGGACGCCGCGCGCCGGGCGATCGAGCAGCTCGACAAGCAGGTCGGAGCGATGAACCTGGCCTGCCTCGTGATCGAGCCGATCCTCGGCGAGGGGGGCTTCGTCGTACCGGCAGACGGCTTCCTGCCCGCGCTGGCGGCGTGGTGCCGCGACAACGAGGTGCTGTTCGTCGCCGACGAGATCCAGTCGGGCTTCTGCCGCACCGGTGACTGGTTCGCCTGCGACCACGAGGGCGTCGTACCAGACCTGATCACCACCGCGAAGGGCATCGCCGGCGGCCTGCCGCTCGCCGCCGTCACCGGCCGTGCCGAGCTGATGGACGCCGTGCACGCCGGCGGGCTCGGTGGGACCTACGGCGGCAACCCGGTCGCCTGCGCCGCCGCCCTCGGCGCGATCGAGGAGATGCGCGCCCACGACCTGCCGGCACGGGCGCGGGCGATCGAGGCGATCATCCGCCGCCGGCTCGAGGCGATCGCCGCCGACCACCCGGTGATCGGCGACATCCGCGGGCGGGGCGCGATGATGGCGATCGAGTTGGTCACGCCCGGCACCCTCGACCCAGACGCGGCCCGTGCGGGCGCCGTCGCGGCGTACTGCCACTCGCAGGGCGTCGTGGTGCTCACCTGCGGCACCTGGGGCAACGTCTTCCGCTTCCTCCCTCCACTGTCCATCGGCGACGACCTGCTGGAGGAAGCCTTCGACGTGGTGGCGGAGGCGTTCGTCGCGACCGCTTGACGACTGGGTACCGTCACCTGCGTGACGAGCCCCGCCGATGTGCTGACCCAGCGGCTGCAGGCTGCGCTGGGCAGGGCCTTCGGCGAGGAGTACGCCGAGACCGACCCACTGATCCGGCCGAGCCACTACGCCGACCATCAGGCCAACGTCGCCATGTCGCTGGCCAAGCGGCTGGGGCGACCGCCGCGTGATGTGGCGGGGGCGATCGTGGAGCACCTCGACATCGACGACGTCTGCGAGCCGGTGGAGGTCAGCGGTCCGGGGTTCCTCAACCTCCGCCTCCGGGACAGCTGGCTCGACAGCGAGGTGGCCGGACTCGCCGGCGACGAGCGGCTCGGCGTACCCGTGGAGGAGCGGCAGGTCGTGCCGATCGACTACTCCGCGCCCAACGTCGCCAAGGAGATGCACGTCGGGCATCTGCGAACGACGGTCGTCGGCGACGCCCTCGCCCGCACGCTCGAGCACCTCGGCCACGACGTGATCAGACAGAACCATGTCGGCGACTGGGGTACGCCGTTCGGGATGCTGATCGAACACCTCGTAGACGTCGGCGAGGACTCAGCGGAGGCCCAGCAGCTGGTCACCGACCCGAACACGTTCTACGCCGCTGCACGGGCCGAGTTCGACAGCGACCCGGCGTTCGCCGACCGGGCGCGCTCGCGGGTGGTCCGGTTGCAGGCGGGCGATCCCGACACGCTGCGGCACTGGAACGAGCTGGTCGACCTCTCCAAGCAGTACTTCAACCGGATCTACTCGACCCTCGGCGTCACGCTGACAGACGCCGACCTGGCCGGGGAGTCGACGTACAACGACGAGCTGGCGGGTATCTGCGACGAGCTCGAGGCGACCGGCATCGCAACGGTCAGCGACGGGGCCCTGTGCGTCTTCCTCGACGGCTACACCGGCCGCGAGGGCAAGCCGGTGCCGCTGATCATCCGCAAGTCCGACGGCGGCTACGGCTACGGCACCACCGACCTCGCGACCATCCGGCACCGGGTCCGCGACCTCGGGGCCGATCGCATCCTCTACGTCATCGGCGTCACGCAGTCCCTGCACCTGAACATGGTCTGGGACACCGCCCGCAAGGCCGGCTGGCTGTCGGATGACGTCGAGGTCGTCCACGTGCAGATCGGCAACGTGCTCGGCGAGGACCGCAAGCTGCTCCGTACCCGCTCCGGGGCTCCGTTGAAGCTGATGTCGCTGCTGGACGACGCGGTGGCCAAGGCCCGGTCGGTCGTCGACGAGGCGCGACCCGACCTCCCCGATGACGTGCGCGCCGAGATCGCACCCCAGGTAGGGATCGGCGCGGTGAAGTACGCCGACCTGTCGGTGGCCCACGACAGCGAGTACGTCTTCGACCTCGACCGGATGGTCTCGCTCACCGGCGACACGGGCCCCTACCTGCAGTACGCCGCGGCCCGGGTGCGGTCGATCCTCCGCTCGGCCGGTGACGCGACCGCGGGCTCCGTGGTGATCTCGGAGCCGGCGGAGCACCAGCTCGCTCTCGCCCTGCTCGGCTTCGGCGACGTCGTCGTCGAGGTCGGGCGCGACCTCGAACCGCACCGGCTGTGCGGCTACCTCTTCGAGCTGGCCCAGGCGTTTTCGTCGTTCTACGAGACCTGCCCGGTGCTCAAGGCGGACGATGCCACCCGCTCCTCACGACTCACCCTGTGCCGGGTGACCCTGGACGTCCTGGTCACCGGCCTCGGCCTCCTCGGCATCTCCTCCCCCGAGCGGATGTAGGTCAGATCTTCGCGACCGGGTGGCGCGGTCGTCCGGGTAGTCCGTGACGAAACGGTCCACCCGAGCCCTAAAGTCGCCCCGTTTCGTCACGGACTACGCGGATTT
>JAICSK010000046.1 GCA_025936915.1 Nocardioides sp. | reverse complement strand
GCGACGTTTCGTGCGAACACGTGGAGGGTGAACGCTCGTGCAGACAACTCCCTGCGTGGTTCACTTTTCGGCGGCGATCGCAACCCACGCGCGGGTCCAGTCGACCGCCCGGTGCGCGTGTTCAGCGTCCGCACCCGCCGCTGGAGGAAGGGGAACCAATGCGCAAGCACTTCGCTGGGTACACGGCGCCAGTGGTGCTGTCCTTGATCGCAGTGATCATCGCGGCATCGGGAACGGCCGTGGCCGCGACCACCGTCATCGTGAAGAAGAATCAGCAGGTGGCATCGCACGTCATCGCCGGCGCGGATGCCCCGAATGGTGACAACAAGAACATCATCTCCGGTTCGATCGGATCCACCGACCTTCACGCCGGCTCGGTGACGGCGTCCAAGCTGAACCTGCCGAAGTTCAACGTGTCGATGCCCGACAACGGCCAGACTCCGGTCAGCAGTGCCCTGGTCGCGGTCGACGGCCTGACACTCCGGCTCTCTTGCGTAGACACCGCAGATGGACACATCGACCTGAATCTGTCCGCGACGAGCTCCAAGCCCGGCGCGAAGATCAGGGGCACCTTCGACGGACTGACGAACGCCGGGCCGATCCTGACCGGCAACGTGAGCGCCGACACGAACGACTACACTCTGCAGGACCTCACGGACACGCCGGTCACGCTGTTCGACGATGTCGCCAACAACATCTCGGCCGCCAATCTCACGGCGGTTCTCACCTACTTCGACGCTGCCGGTCACGCGGCAACCGTGATGATGGACTTCGGCATTCTCGGGGACGGCGGCGGTGACTTCACTTGCCGGGCCGCAGGAAACGCACTGCCGTAGACGCGCCCGGCGGCACGGAGTACTGCGAAGCGCCGCGGGTGCCTCAGGCCTCGACAGTGACCGGGTGACCAGCGCGACTGCGACGTGACGTGGGGTACCCGCGCGGAACGTGATCGTGGGGAGTGGCCCGCGTCAGGTGGGTGGGGGTGCAGGAGGACCGCGTCATGGGAGCATCCCGACGTGGATCCGGACTGGCTCGAGGATGCGCCGCTGCTGCGTGCTTGGGTGGACGCGCAACGGCGGCTGGCCGCGGGTGACCTGCGAGCCTTCACGGTGCCCGGGCACAAGCACCGCCGCGACCTGATCGGGGAGGTGGTGACCGGCGACGTCCCGCTGTACGGCGGGCTGGCCCCGATCCGTGACGCCGATGCGTTGCTCCGTGCCGCCGAGCAGCGGACGGCCGAGCGGTGGGGGGCCGACTGGTGCCGCTACTCGGTCGGCGGCTCCACCCACGGCAACCAAGCCATGACGCTTGCCGTCGGTGTCCCGGGGGACACGGTGGTCGTCGACCGCACGTGCCACCGGTCGCTCCTGCTCGGCCTGGTGCTCTCCGGTCTCCGGCCGGCCTGGGTACAACCGCCGATCGACGACTCGACCGGGCTTCCGCTGGGCATCACGCCGGCCACGATCGCCGACACCCTGACGTCACACCCCGGCGCCCGGGCGGTGTTCGTGACCAGCCCGTCGTACGTCGGGACCTGTGCGGACGTGGCCGCGTTGAGCCAGGTGACCCGCGCGGCCGGCGTACCTCTCGTCGTCGATGCCGCGTGGGGGGCGCACCTGGGCAGCCACCCGGAACTGCCGGTTCACCCCTTCACCGCCGGCGCGGACGCCGTCGTGACCAGTGCCCACAAGGCGTTGTCGGCCCTGAACCAAGGAGCGGTCGTCCTGGCGCGGACCGACCTGCTCGACCCCGGCCGGCTGGACCGGGCGATGGAGGCGACGGCCACGACGTCACCCTCCGGCACGATCCTGGCGAGCGTGGACGGGTCGTTGACCCTGCTCGCCCAGCGGGGTGGGCAGCTGGGCGGCGTCCTGCTCGACCGCGTCCGTCGTGCCCGCGACCGCCTGCGGGACGTACCGGGCGTCGTCGTCCCCGACTCGACGACACTGCGGGGCGATTTCGACGACGCCAAGCTGGTGGTCCTCCTCGCGGGCACCGGTGCCGACGGCATCGCGGTCGACCGAGAGATGGCGAACCGTGGGTTCATCCTGGAGATGGCCGACCGGGACCTGCTGATCCCGATGGTGACGCTCGCCGACCACGACGGAGCAGTGGCGGCCCTCGCCGCAGCGCTGGCGGAGACGATCGAGGGGCACCGTGGAGTGCCGCGCGGCACGGTGCCCCATGCCGCGTGGACCGTGGCCGCCGACCAGGCGATGAGCCCGCGCGAGGCGTTCTTCGCCGCGCGCGAGCCGGTGCCGTGGGGCGACGCCGCCGGCCGGGTCTGCGCCGAGGTGGTCGCGCCGTACCCGCCCGGGGTCGCGGTGCTGGCGCCGGGTGAACGGATCACCCGAGGCGCCCTCGACGCGCTCCGGCAGGCCAGGACCGAGGGCGCCCGGATCGCCTACGCCGCCGACCCCACCCTCGACACGGTGCTGGTCGTCCAGGCCTGACCGTCCCCGCCGGCCCGTAGGGTTGGCGGTGTGGCAGACCCGGCGTCCTACCGGCCGAAGGCCGGCGAGATCCCGACCCAGCCGGGCGTCTACAAGTTCCGCGACGCCCGCGGGCGCGTGATCTACGTCGGCAAGGCCAAGAACCTCCGCGCCCGGCTGTCGTCGTACTTCCAGGACATCGGCAACCTGCACTCCCGCACCGCCGCGATGGTCACCTCCGCCGCCGGCGTCGAGTGGACCGTCGTCAACACCGAGGTCGAGGCGCTGCAGCTGGAGTACAGCTGGATCAAGGAGTTCGACCCGCGCTACAACGTCAAGTACCGCGACGACAAGTCCTACCCCTGGCTGGCGGTGACGGTCGGTGAGGAGTATCCGAGGGTCATGGTCGGTCGTGGTGCCAAGAGGAAGGGCACCAAGTACTTCGGCCCCTACAGCCACGCCTGGGCCATCCGTGAGACGGTCGACCAGCTGCTGCGGGTGTTCCCGATGCGGTCGTGCTCCAACGGCGTCTTCAAGCGCTCCGGCCAGATCGGGCGTCCGTGCCTGCTCGGATACATCGAGAAGTGCTCGGCGCCATGCGTGGGCAACATCTCGGCCGACGACCACCGCGCGATCGTCGACGACTTCTGCGACTTCATGGCCGGCCACACCACGACGTTCGTCAAGCGCATCCGCACCGAGATGTACGCCGCCTCCGACGCGCTGGACTTCGAGCGCGCCGCGCGGCTGCGCGACGACCTCGGCGCGATCGAGAAGGCGCTGGAGAAGCAGGCGGTCGTCCTCGGCGACGGCACCGACGCCGACGTGATCGCGCTGGCGGAGGACCCGCTCGAGGTCGCCGTCCAGATCTTCTACGTCCGCGGCGGGCGGATCCGCGGCCAGCGCGGCTGGGTCGCCGACCGTGTCGACGAAGGCGGCACGCCCGAGCTGGTCGAGCAGTTCCTCCTGCAGCTGTACGGCGGCGCCGACGACGACGGCGTACCGAGAGAGATCCTCGTGCCGGCGCTGCCGCCGGAGCACGAGGTCTTCGAGGAGCTGCTGTCCGAACGGCGGGGGAGCCGGGTCCGCATCCGGGTGCCGCAGCGCGGCGACAAGCGCAGCCTCCAGGAGACCGTCGCGCGCAACGCCGGACAGGCGCTGATGATGCACAAGACCAAGCGCGGCACCGACCTCACCGCTCGCAACCAGGCGCTCGAGGAGATCCAGCAGGCACTCGGGCTCGACGAGGCCCCGCTGCGCATCGAGTGCTACGACATCTCCAACCTCCAGGGCACCGAGGTCGTGGCGAGCATGGTCGTCTTCGAGGACGGTCTGCCGCGCAAGAGCGAGTACCGCCGGTTCGTGATCAGGGGGGTCGAGGGACAGAACGACGTCGCGTCGATGCACGAGGTGATCACCCGGCGGTTCCGCCGGCTGCTCGACGAGCAGGCCAGGTCGACGGAGGTGAACACCGACTCCGGGCCCATGCTGGTCGACCCCGAGACGGGTCGGCCGCGGAAGTTCGCCTACGCACCGGGGCTCGTCGTGGTCGACGGCGGGCCGCCCCAAGTCGCCGCGGCGCAGGCCGCGATGCGCGAGCTCGGCGTCGTCGACATTCCCGTGTGCGGGCTCGCCAAGCGCCTCGAGGAGGTGTGGCTCCCCGACCAGGACGACCCGGTCATCTTCGCCCGCACGTCGGAGGGGCTCTACCTCCTCCAACGAGTGCGCGACGAGGCCCACCGGTTCGCGATCAGCCACCACCGGTCGCGTCGTTCCAAGTCGATGGTCGAGAGCCTGCTCGACGACGTACCCGGGCTCGGCGAGGTACGCCGTAGGACCCTGGTCAAGCACTTCGGTTCGCTGAAGAAGCTGCGGGCCGCCGAGGTCGGTGAGATCGCGCAGGTGCCCGGCATCGGACCGCGCACCGCATCGGCGATCAAGGATGCGGTCGACCGCGCGGGGGTTCACACTGGCCGCCAGGCGGTCAACACCGCGACCGGCGAGATCACGGAGGAGGACTGATGGCCGAGATACCCGGGCCGCTCCCCGCGCTGCCGGACGGGCACAGCGGCGAGGTCGTCGTCGTGACCGGTATGACCGGGGCCGGGCGCAGCACCGCCGCGAAGGAGCTCGAGGACCTCGGCTACTACGTCGTCGACAACCTTCCGCCCTCGCTGCTGCGCGACGTCGTCCGGCTCGTCGACGAGAGCAGGGGCACCAGCCAGCCGATCGCGGTCGTGGTCGACGTCCGGTCCGGGGCCTTCTTCGACTCGCTCCAGGCCAACCTTGCCCAGCACGCCGTCGGCCGCGATACGACGTTGCTGTTCCTCGACGCCACCGACGGCGTGCTCGTCCGCCGGCAGGAGGCCGCGCGCCGTCCCCACCCGCTCCAGGCGAGCGGCCGGCTGATCGACGGGCTGCGCCGGGAGCGCACGGCGCTGGCCAACCTCCGCGCCAACGCAGACCTCGTCATCGACACCTCCGACCTCAACGTCCACCAGCTGACCGACCGCATCTCGGAGTCGTTCGGTACGCCGGACACCATCCGGCTCAAGGTCACGGTGATCAGCTTCGGGTTCAAGTACGGCATCCCGGTCGACGCCGACTTCGTGGCGGACATGCGGTTCCTGCCCAACCCCTACTGGGTGCCCCAGCTGCGCGGGCAGACGGGCCGCTCCCGCGAGGTCAGCGACTACGTGCTCGAGCAGGACGGCGCGCGGGAGTTCGTGGACTCCTACGTCCAGCTCCTGACCGGCGTCGCCAAGGGCTACCTGCGCGAGGGCAAGCGGTTCATGTCTGTTGCCGTCGGCTGCACGGGCGGCAAGCACCGCAGCGTCGCGATGACCGAGGAGATCGCGAGGCAGATGCGTGAGGTGGGCTACGACGTGGGCACCGTCCACCGAGATCTCGGGAGGGAGTGACGTGCTCCACGACGACGCGGCGTACCGACACCGCGTCACGGCCCTGGGTGGCGGCCACGGACTGTACGCCTCCCTGTCGGCGCTGCGACGTCTGCCACTCGACCTGACCGCCGTGGTCACCGTCGCGGACGACGGTGGCTCGTCCGGCCGGCTGCGGTCGGAGTTCGGCGTACTGCCGCCGGGCGACCTCAGGATGGCGCTCGCCGCGCTCTGCGGGGATGACGAGTGGGGCGAGACCTGGGCCCAGGTCCTGCAGCACCGGTTCGCCGGCACGGGTGAGATGCGTGGGCACGTGACCGGAAACCTGCTGATCGTCAGCCTGTGGGAGCTCCTCGGCGACCACGTGGCAGCACTCGACTGGGTCGGCCGCCTGCTCGGCGCGCGGGGCCGCGTGCTCCCGATGGCGCTGACGCCGTTGGAGATCTCCGCCCAGGTCAGCGGGCTGCACGACGACGACCCGGAGCGGCTCAGCACGGTCCTCGGGCAGGTGGCCGTGGCGACCTCCGAGGGCACGATCGAGGCGATCTCGCTGCTGCCGGACGACCTCCGCGCCTGTCCGCAGGCGGTCGACTCGGTGCGGACCGCCGACATGGTGGTGCTCGGCCCCGGCTCGTGGTTCACCTCCGTGCTGCCCCACCTGATGGTGCCCGATCTCGCCGACGCGCTGATCGAGACCGACGCTCATCGGGTCGTGGTGCTCAACCTCGACCCGCAGGACGGTGAGACCGAGGGGTTCGGCGCCGTCGGTCACCTCCGTGTCCTCCTCGACCACGCGCCCGACCTGGTGCTGGGGACCGTGCTCCTCGACCCCTCCGAGGCCGGCGATGCCGACCACCTGGCAGAGCTCGAGGCCCTGGCCGACAAGTGCGGCGCCCGGGTCGTCGTGGCCGATGTCGCCCGCGACGACGGCACGCCGCGACACGACCCGGAGAAGCTGGCCGCGGCGTTCGCCGGGATCCTGAACGCGCTCTGACAGCGGCACCGAGCCGATCTCGAGACGGTCTGCGCAGCCCGTCGCACGCTCCGGTCTGCGCCGAACCTCCTCGATCTCCTCGCTCTCCGCATCCGGCGACTTCGTGGCCTGATGCGCGCTCGGAGGGTTGTTGACGTCCATGGCAGGATCGGCGCCATGGCGATGACGGCGCAGGTGAAGGCGGAGATCGCCAACACCACCATCACCAAGACCTGCTGCCGCAAGGCCGAGGTGTCGACGATGCTGCGCTTCGCCGGTGGGCTGCACATCGTCAGCGGCAAGATCGTCGTCGAGGCGGAGCTGGACACCGGCGCCGCGGCTCGTCGTCTGCGCAAGGACATCTCCGAGGTCTTCGGGCACCAGAGCGACGTCGCGATGGTGCAGGCCAACGGCATCCGCAAGGGCAGTCGCTACCTGGTGCGCGTCGTCAAGGACGGCGAGGCCCTGGCCCGGCAGACGGGGCTGCTCGACAACCGGGGCCGGCCGGTGCGCGGCCTGCCACCGGCCGTGGTCTCGGGCGGCGCCTGCGACGCCGTCGCCGCCTGGCGCGGTGCGTTCCTCGCCCACGGCTCGTTGACCGAGCCCGGCCGGTCGTCGTCGCTCGAGGTGACCTGTCCGGGTCCCGAGGCGGCGCTGGCACTGGTCGGCGTCGCTCGCCGGCTGGGCATCCCGGCGAAGGCCCGCGAGGTGCGCGGCGTCGACCGGGTCGTGATCCGCGACGGCGACGCGATCTCCCAGCTGCTCACCCGGCTCGGTGCGCACGAGGCGTTGATGGCCTGGGAGGAACGCCGGATGCGCCGCGAGGTGCGCGCCACCGCCAACCGGCTCGCGAACTTCGACGACGCCAACCTCCGTCGTTCGGCCCGTGCGGCCGTGGCCGCGGGCGCCCGCGTGCATCGTGCGCTGGAGATCCTCGGCGACGAGGTGCCCGACCACCTGCGGATGGCAGGTGGGCTCCGGCTCGAGCACAAGCAGGCCAGCCTCGAGGAGCTCGGCCAGCTGCACGACCCGGTGCTCACCAAGGACGCGATCGCCGGCCGCATCCGCCGGCTCCTGGCCATGGCCGACAAGCGGGCCGAGGAGCTCGGCGTACCCGACACCGAGGCCTCCCTGACCCCGGAGATGCTCGCCGAGGAGGACTGAGGGCCAGCCGCCGCTCGGTTACTCGCACGTACGCCGAACGCCCGTCAGCGCGGCAACGCACGGACGATAGGCTCGACGTACCGCATGTCCGTGACTGGCGAGGAGCTTCCCGTGACCGTTCGAGTAGGCATCAACGGCTTCGGCCGGATCGGCCGCAACTTCTTCCGTGCTGTCCAGGCGTCCGACTCCGACGTCGAGGTCGTGGGCATCAACGACCTGGCGGCCAACGACATCCTGGCCCACTTCCTCCGCTACGACTCGATCCTGGGGCGCTACCCCGGCGAGGTCGAGTCCGACGACAGCTATCTGACGGTCGACGGCACCAAGATCCACGCGACCGCCGAGCGCGACCCGGCGGCCCTGAACTGGGGCGAGATCGGCGCCGACGTCGTGATCGAGTCGACGGGCTTCTTCACGAAGGCAGGCGACGCCCGCAAGCACCTCGAGGCCGGTGCCAAGAAGGTGATCATCTCGGCACCCGCCACCGACGAGGACATCACGATCGTGATGGGCATCAACGACGGCGAGTACGACGCATCGCAGCACCACGTGATCTCCAACGCCAGCTGCACCACCAACTGCCTGGCGCCGATGGCCAAGGTCCTCCTCGACACCTGGGGCATCGAGAAGGGCTTCATGACCACGGTGCACGCCTACACCACCGAGCAGCAGCTCCTCGACCAGATCTCGCTCAACCGCAAGGGCGAGGTCAACCTCCGCCGCGCCCGCGCCGGCGCGAGCAGCATCATCCCGACCACCACGGGGGCCGCGAAGGCCATCTCCTTGGTGCTCCCCGAGCTGAAGGGCAAGCTCGACGGCTACGCGCTCCGGGTACCGGTGCCCACCGGCTCCGTCACCGACCTGACCGTGACCCTGGGCGCCGAGGTGACCAAGGACGAGGTGAACGCCGCGTTCAAGGCCGCCGCCGAGTCGGGGCCGCTGTCGAAGTACCTCGAGTACACCGAGGACGAGATCGTCAGCGCCGACATCGTCACCTGGCCGGCGTCCTGCACGCTCGACTCCAAGTGCACCCTGGCCAACGGCAACCAGGTCAAGGTGGTCGGCTGGTACGACAACGAGTGGGGCTACTCCAACCGCCTGATCGACCTGTCGGCGCACGTCGGCGCATCTCTCTGACGTGACGGAGCACGACTCCCTCTCCGATCAGCTGGGCGGTGTGCGGGGGAAGCGTGTCCTGGTGCGCTCCGACCTGAACGTCCCCCTCGACGGCACCAGCATCACCGACGACGGGCGAGTGCGCGCGAGCGTGCCCACGATCGCCGAGCTCGCCGATGCCGGTGGGCGCGTGGTCGTGCTCGCCCACCTCGGCCGCCCGAAGGGAGAGCCCGAGGAGCGCTACTCGCTGCGTCCGGTCGCGTCCCGGCTCGGCGAGCTGCTCGGTCGTGAGGTGGCCTTCGCCACCGACACGGTCGGACCCTCGGCCTCCTCGACCGTCGCCGGTCTCCAGGACGGCGAGGTCGCGGTGCTCGAGAACGTCCGGTTCAACGCCGGCGAGACCAGCAAGGACGACGACGTCCGGGGCGCCTTCGCCGACCAGCTCGCCCAGCTCGGCGACTGCTTCGTCTCCGACGGGTTCGGGGTGGTGCACCGCAAGCAGGCCAGCGTGTACGACGTGGCGTTGCGGCTCCCGCACGCGATGGGCCGACTGGTGGCGACCGAGATCGACGTGCTCCGCAAGCTCACCGTGGACCCCCAGCGCCCGTACGTCGTGGTGCTCGGCGGCTCGAAGGTGTCCGACAAGCTCGGTGTGATCGACAACCTGCTCGGCAAGGCCGACCGGCTGCTGATCGGCGGCGGGATGGTGTTCACCTTCCTGGCCGCCCAGGGACACGAGGTGGGCAAGAGCCTGCTGGAGGACGACCAGCTCGACACCGTTCGCGGATACCTGGAGCGGGCCGGCCAGACCGGTGTCGAGATCGTGCTGCCGACCGACATCGTGGTCGACACGGAGTTCCCGACCGGCGACCGCGAGCCGCAGCCACACGTCGTACCGGCCGACGAGATGCCGGCCGACTCCCTCGGGTTGGACATCGGCCCGGAGTCGGCGCAGGCGTTCGCGGACGCGATCCGCAGCGGCAAGACCGTGTTCTGGAACGGCCCGATGGGTGTGTTCGAGACCCCTGCGTTCGCCGAGGGCACCCGCGCCGTCGCCCAGGCCTTGACCGAGATCGACGGCCTCTCGGTGGTCGGCGGCGGGGATTCCGCGGCGGCCGTCCGGCAGCTCGGCTTCGACGAGGACGCGTTCGGTCACATCTCCACCGGTGGCGGCGCCAGCCTCGAGCTGCTCGAGGGCAAGGAGCTCCCGGGCATCGCCGTTCTCGAGCGCTGAACCCTCCGTACTCACGACAAGGACCACTGATGGCTTCTCGCACCCCGCTGATGGCGGGCAACTGGAAGATGAACCTGACCCACCCCGAAGCGGTGGCGTTGGTCCAGAAGCTCGCCTGGATCCTCGCGGACAAGAAGCACGACCACGCCCGGACCGAGGTCGCGGTGATCCCGCCGTACACCGACCTGCGCTCCGTGCAGACGCTCGTGGACGGTGATCGGCTGTCCATCCGGTACGGCGCCCAGGACGTCTCCGTGCACGACTCGGGCGCCTACACCGGCGAGATCTCGGCCACGATGCTGTCCAAGCTCGGCTGCTCGTATGTGGTGGTGGGGCACTCGGAGAGGCGCGAGCACCACGGCGAGACCGACGAGACGGTGAACGCCAAGGCGCGGCAGGCGATCTCGGCAGGGATGACGCCGATCGTCTGTGTGGGCGAGGGGCTCGACGTACGCCGGGCGGGGGACCAGGTGCCCTACACACTGGCCCAGGTCGACCGGTCCCTGGCCCGCTTCAAGCCCGCGGAGATCGGCAACCTCGTGGTCGCCTACGAGCCGGTCTGGGCGATCGGCACCGGCGAGGTCGCCACCCCGGAGGACGCGCAGGAGGTCTGCGCCGCGATTCGGGCGCGGCTGCGCGAGACGGCCGGCGACGAGGCCGCCGGCGGCTGCCGCATCCTGTACGGCGGCTCGGTCAAGGCGGCCAACATCGCCGGGATCATGGCTCAACCCGATGTCGACGGTGCCCTTGTCGGGGGCGCGAGCCTGCAGGCAGAGGAGTTCGGGGGCATCTGCCGGTTCTACGACATGCCCGTTCTGTGACGCCCGTGCTCCTCCCGGCGATACTGGTCCAGACCGCTGCTCGGGCCGGTTCGGGATGCCCCGAAGGGTGACGTAGGCTATGTCCTCGTGACCGTCGTCTTCACCGTGCTGCTCGTCATCACCAGCTGTCTGCTGGTGCTCCTCGTGCTCCTGCACAAGGGCCGCGGGGGCGGGCTCTCGGACATGTTCGGTGGCGGCGTGTCCAGCTCGCTCGGGGGATCATCTGTGGCAGAGCGCAACCTGGACCGGTTCACGATCGGTGTCGGCTCCATCTGGTTCGCTTGTGTCATCGCCCTGGGCCTGTTGCGGGCCTACTCCTGAGAGAAAGGTCCGGCACACGTGGCTGGTGGAGGAAACGCGATCCGGGGTAGCCGGGTCGGCGCTGGTCCGATGGGTGAGGCCGAGCGTGGTGAGGCGGCGCCGCGTCAGGCGGTCACCTACTTCTGCTCCCACGAGCACCGGTCGGTCGTGACGTTCGCCGTCGACGCCGTGGTCCCCGACTCGTGGGACTGCCCCAAGTGCGGTCTGCCGGCGAGTCTCGACTCCGAGAACCCACCGCCGGCTCCCAAGATCGAGCCCTACAAGACGCACCTCGCCTACGTGAAGGAGCGCCGCTCCGACGCCGAGGCCGAGTCCATCCTCGACGAGGCGATCCAGCTCCTCCGGAGCCGCCGGAAGTCCGGCGACATCATCTTCTGAGACACGACCGCGCGGCGGACTGTTCCGGGCGGTGGGTGAGCCGCGTTCTGGGGGCCCGGAACGGTGGCTGGCGCACCGCCGGTGCCGCGTGGCTGTTCCGGGCGGTGGGTGAGCCGCGTTCTGGGGGCCCGGAACGGTGGCTTGCGCACCGCCGGGGCTCAGGACACCTGGGATGCCGCCTCGCGGTCGAGGAACCAGATGGTCGAGACCTGACCGCGTACGCCGGTGGCCGGGAGTTCATGTACCCCCGGAGGTGACGACGACAGGGCCCGGCCGACCACCGCGGCCTTGTCGGCACCGCTGACCACGAACCAGACCGCGTCCGAGCGGTTCAGCGCCGGGAAGGTCAGGCTCACCCGCTCGGGCGGCGGCTTGGGTGACCCGGTGACGCCGACGGCGATCGTGTCGTCGACGTCGAGCTGGGAAAACCCGGGGAACAGCGAGGCGACGTGGCCATCGGGTCCGACGCCCAGCATCAGCAGGTCGAAGTTGCCGGTGCCATGCGTCCGCACGGTGTCGGCGTACGCCGCCGCCGCCGCATCGACCGAGTCGGCGTCCTCGATCGCGGGCACCTCGTACACCCGGGAGGGATCGACCGGGACCGAGTCGAGGAAGGCCTCGCGGGCCTGCTTGGCGTTGCGCTCGTCGGAGTCGCGGGGCACGAACCGCTCGTCGCCCCAGTAGAAGGAGACACGGCTCCAGTCGACCGCGCCGGTGGCACCGAGGCGGGCGATCTCGCGGTGGATCTTGTCGGCGATGGAGCCGCCGGTCAGGCCGATGTCGGGTACCTCACCGGCGGCCTGGCGCACGGCGACCAGCCGCAGGAAGGCGCCTGCGACGGCCGTCGCCAGGTCGTCGGCGGAGTCATGGACCTCGACGCGCGGGACGTGGGGCGCGCTCACGACCGCTGCAGCTTCATCAGCTTGCGCGCCGTTGCGGCGTACACGTCGTCCTCGTCGAGCCGTCGCAGCTCCTCGGCCAACAGCTCGGGCAGCTGCCGGCGTTTCAGCGCCACCGGCCGGTCGGGCCGGTCGGGTGAGGAGAAGGTGGCCAGGCGTCCGTCGCGCCGCGAGATCACGATCGGTCCCTCCTTGGTGTCGAGGCGGACCTCGGTGATCCCGGGTCCGTTGGAGCCCTTGCGTTCGAACCTCACCTTGAGCCGGTCGGCGAGCCACGCGGTCAGCAGCTCGGCGCTCGGGCTGATCCGTTCGGCGGTCACCGAGCCGCCGGTGACCTTGAGCGGCTGCTGGTCGAGCGCGGCGGCGAGCAGGGCACGCCAGGGGGTGATCCTGGTCCAGGCGAGGTCGGAGTTGCCGGGGTGGTACGACGCGCACTGGAGGTGGATCGCCTTGGTCTTGCCCCGGGAGGCCGAGGCTGCGTCGGTGATCCGGCGCTGAGCGAGACTTCCCAGCGGATCGCTGGCCGGGTCCTCCGGCGGGTCGGCCGGCCACCAGATCGCCACCGGCGAGTCGGGGAGAAGCAGCGGCAGGACCACCGACTCGGCGTGCTTGACCACCTCGCCCTGGAGCCGGATCAGCGCGGTCTCGCCGGTCCAGCCGGCGCCGGTGCCGACCTGGGCGTTGATCTGCGAGGTGCCGCGCGCGTCGCCGAGGATCACGCCGAGCACCCGGGCCGGGTGCTCGTGAGAGGCCTGCCGGGCCACCTGCATCGCGTCGTCGGAGCCCTCCTCGTCAACCACGACGACCAGAGTCATCACCATGCTCATCGCCGGGCTGCCGGCCCGGAGTCGTGACGCGACGAACTCCGCGGCGATCCCGCCGGCGTTGGTGTCGATCAGCTCAATCAAGTCACGGTCTCCACAGATAGGGGTTTGATCTCACGGACGTCTCCAGCTCCGCCCGTCGCGGGCCAGGATCGCCTCGGCCGACGGCGGTCCCCACGTGCCGGACTCGTAGGCGTCGGGCTTCCCCTTCGCCGCCCAGTGGTCGAGGATCGGGTCGAGGATCTGCCACGAGCGCTCGACCTCGGAGTGCCGGGGGAACAGCGGCGGATCGCCGAGCAGCACGTCGAGGATCAGCCGCTCGTAGGCCTCCGCACTCGACTCGGTGAACGAGCCGCCGTAGGCGAAGTCCATGTTCACGTCCCGGATCTCCATCTGCGTGCCCGGCACCTTCGACCCGAAGCGCAGGGTCATCCCCTCGTCGGGCTGCACCCGGATGACCAGGGCGTTGTGGGTGAGCTCCTCGGTCGCGGCCCGGGTGAACGGCAGGTGTGGCGCGGGCTTGAACACGACGGCCACCTCGGTGACCCGTCGCCCGAGCCGCTTGCCGGTGCGCAGGTAGAACGGGACGCCGGCCCAACGCCGGTTGTCCACGTGCAGCGTGATCGCGGCGTACGTCTCGGTGTGGGAGGTACGCCGGACGCCCTCCTCCTCGAGGAAGCCCACGACCTTCTCGCCGCCCTGCCACCCGGCGGCGTACTGTCCCCGCGCGGTGGTGAGGTCGAGCCGGCGGGGCAGGGTGATCGACTGCAGGAGCTTGAGCTTCTCGATCCGCAGGCTCTCCGCGTCGAAGGACGTGGGTTCCTCCATCGCCACCAGCGACATCAGCTGGAGCAGGTGGTTCTGGATGACGTCGCGGGCGGCACCGATGCCGTCGTAGTAGCCGGCCCGGCCGCCGATGCCGATGTCCTCGGCCATGGTGATCTGCACGTGGTCGACGTAGTTGGCGTTCCAGATCGGCTCGAACATCGCGTTGGCGAACCGGGTCGCCAGGATGTTCTGCACCGTCTCCTTGCCGAGGTAGTGGTCGATCCGGAAGATCGAGCCGCTCGGGAAGACCGACGCCAGCGTCTCGTTGAGTTCCCGCGCCGACTCTTCGTCGTGCCCGAACGGCTTCTCGACGACGACCCGTCGCCAGGAACCCTCGGCGGGCTGGGCGAGCCCGTGCTTCTTCAGCTGGCCGACGACGGCACCGAAGAAGCCGGGCGGGATCGCGAGGTAGAACGCGTGGTTGCCCGACGTGCCGCGGACCTCGTCGAGCTCCTCGACGGTACGACGGAGCTGGTTGAACGCCTGGTCGTCGTCGAACGTGCCCGGCACGAACCGGAACCCTTCGGCGAGCTGCCTCCACACCTCCTCGCGGAACTCGGTGCGCGAGTGCTCCTTGACCGAGTCGTGCACGACCTGGGCGAAGTCCTCGTGCGCCCAGTCGCGCCGGGCGAAGCCGACCAGGCTGAAACCCGGCGGCAGCAGGCCGCGGTTGGCCAGGTCGTAGACCGCCGGCATGACCTTCTTCCGCGACAGGTCGCCGGTCACCCCGAACAGCACCATCCCGCACGGGCCCGCGATCCGGGGGAGTCGCCGGTCCTGGGGATCCCGGAGCGGGTTGACCCACGCGGCCATCAGTGACGGTGCTCTCGGTAGTACTCGATGAGGGATCGGGTCGACGCGTCCTGGGCCGCCAGGGCGGACTCGTCGCCGGCGATGGCCGGTCCGACCTGCTGGGCGAGCTGCTTGCCGAGCTCGACCCCCCACTGGTCGAAGCTGTCGATGCCCCAGACGGCGCCCTCGGTGAAGGTGATGTGCTCGTAGAGCGCGACGAGCTGGCCGAGGACCGACGGCGTGAGCGCCGGCGCCATGATCGAGGCCGTGGGCCGGTTGCCGGTGAACACCCGCGCCGGGACGATCGCCTCCGTCGTACCCTCCGCGCGCACCTCGTCGGCCGTCTTGCCGAACGCGAGCGCCTGGGTCTGGGCGAAGAAGTTCGCCAGGAACAGCTCGTGCACGTCCGTCTCGCCGTCCTTGAGCGGGTACGCCGGAGTGGCGAACGCGATGAAGTCGGCGGGGATCAGCCGGGTGCCCTGGTGGATCAGCTGGTAGAACGCGTGCTGGCCGTTGGTGCCCGGCTCTCCCCAGAACACCTCGCCGGTGGTGGTGGTGACCGCGCTCCCGTCCCACCGCACCCCCTTGCCGTTGGACTCCATGGTGAGCTGCTGGAGGTACGCCGGGAACCGGTGCATCAGCTGGGAGTAGGGGAGCACGGCGTGGCTCTGCGCGCCGAGGAAGTTGGCGTACCAGACGTTGAGCAGCCCCATCAGGAGTGGCACGTTGCGCGCCGGCTCCGCCGTACGGAAGTGCTCGTCCATCGCGTGGAAGCCCGCCAGCAGCTCGGCGAAGCGATCCGGGCCGATGGCCACGACCAGCGAGGTGCCGATGGCGGAGTCCATGGAGTAGCGGCCGCCGACCCAGTCCCAGAAGCCGAACGCGTTCTCGGGGTCGATGCCGAACGCCTCGACCTTGTCCAGCGCGGTCGAGACGGCCACGAAGTGCCGGCGAACGGCGTCCGCCGCGTCGTGGCCGCGGAGCCCGTCGAGCAGCCAGGCCTTGCAGAGCCGGGCGTTGGTGAGGGTCTCGAGGGTCCCGAAGGTCTTGCTCGACACGATGAACAACGTCGAGGCCGGGTCGAGCCCGGCCAGCGTCGTCGCGGCATCGGTCGGGTCGATGTTGGAGATGAACCGGCACTCGAGGCCCGCCCCGCCATCGGGCAGAGTGCGGTACGGCGCCAGCGCCTCGTAGGCCATCACCGGGCCGAGGTCGGAGCCGCCGATCCCGATGTTGACCACCGTCCGGATCCGCTCACCGGTGACCCCGGTCCATGCGCCGCTGCGCACCTGGTCGGCGAACGCGTAGACCCGGCGCAGGACCTCGTGGACCTCGGCGACGACGTCGTGGCCGTCGACCTCGAGCGACATGTCCTCGGGGTCGCGGAGCGCCGTGTGCAGCACCGCGCGGTCCTCGGTGACGTTGATGTGCTCCCCGGCGAACATCTCGTCGCGCCGCCGGGTCACCCCGACCTCGTCGGCGAGGGAGAGCAGGGCCGCGGCGATGTCGTCGTCGAGGAAGGACTTGGACAGGTCGACGTGGAGATCGGCCGCGTCGTACCCGAACCGGCTCACCCGGTCGGGATCGTCGGCGAACCACGCGCGGAGGTCGGGCGAGAACGCGCGGGCGAGCGCGTCGAGGCGTGACCAGGCCTCCGTCTTGATCGGATCGACGGGGCCCTCGGTCACCTGGCCGCCTCGAGGGCCTCGGTCACCGACGCGAGGAGCTCGTCCCAGGCCTTGATGAACTTGTCCACGCCCTCCTTGATCAGGACCTCGATCACGTCGTCGTAGTCGATCCCGGCATCGGCCAGCGCCTTCATCGTGGCCTCGGCGTCGGCGTAGTGGGGCCGCACCTGGTCGCCCGTGATCTCGCCGTGGTCCTCGACGGCGTGCAGGGTCTTCTCGGGCATCGTGTTCACGGTGTTCTCGACGACGAGGTCGTCGACGTACATCGTGTCCTTGTAGTCGGGGTTCTTCACGCCCGTGGACGCCCACAGCGGGCGCTGCTTGCGCGCGCCGGCCGCCTCGAGGGCCCTCCAGCGGTCCGAGTCGAAGAACTCCTCGTAGGCCTTGTAGGCCAGGCGGGCGTTGGCGACGCCGGCCTTGCCCAAGAGGTCGTCGTGTCCGCCGGTGGCGTCCAGGCGCTTGTCGATCTCGGTGTCGACCCGCGAGACGAAGAACGACGCCACGGACTGGACCAGCGAGAGGTCGTGGCCGTTGTCGCGCGCCTTCTCGAGCCCGGCGACGAAGGCCTCCATCACGTGGTGGTACTGCTCGAGCCCGAAGATCAGGGTCACGTTGACGGGGATCCCGTTCGCGAGGGTCTCGGTGATGGCCGGCCAGCCCTCCTTCGTGCCCGGGATCTTGATGTAGAGGTTGGGCTCACCGACCGTCTCCCAGAGCTCGGTCGCTTCCTTGACCGTCGCGGCCGTGTCGTGGGCCAGGCCGGGCGAGACCTCGATCGAGACCCGTCCGTCGACCGTGCCGCTCGCGTCGTACGCCGGTCGCATCACCTTGCACGCGTCGCGGACGTCGTCGGTGGTGATGACCCGCACCGCGTGGTCGGTGTCGGCTCCCTGGCCGGCGAGCTCGCGGATCTGCGGGTCGTAGCGCTCGCCCTCGGACAACGCCGACTGGAAGATCGACGGGTTGCTCGTGACGCCCACGACGTGCTGGTTCTTCATCAGGTCGGCGAGGTTGCCGGTCTCGAGCCGCTCGCGCGACAGGTCGTCGAGCCAGATGGAGACGCCCGCGTCGGTGAGCTGCGTCAGGCGGTCGGTCATGGTGCCCTCCTGGTGGTCGGGAAGCGTCAGTCGGTGGCGCTCCGGATGCTGTCCTGGGCCGCCGCGGCGACGGCCTCGGCGGTGATGCCGAACTCCTGGTAGATGCGGGCGAAGTCCGCGGACGCGCCGTAGTGCTCGAGCGAGATGCAACGGCCGTGGTCGCCGACGATCTCGTGCCAGCCCTGGGCGACCCCCGCCTCCACCGAGACCCGTGCCTTCACCGTCGGCGGGATCACCGTCTCCTGGTAGGAATCCTCCTGGGCGGCGAACCATTCCCGGCACGGCATCGAGACGACCCGCGCACGTACGCCGTCGGCCGCGAGGAGCTCGCGCGCCCTCACCGCGAGCTGCACCTCCGAGCCGGTGCCGACGAGCACGACGTCGGGGAGTCCGCCGGGCAGATCGGCGGGCGCGTCGAGCAGGACGTAGCCACCACGGTGGACGTTGCTGGTGTCGGTGAACTCGTCGGTGCCCCGAGGGAACGTCGGGACGTTCTGCCGGGTGAGGACCAGGCCCGCCGGCCGGTCGGTGTGCTCGAGGATCGTCTGCCAGCACGCGGCGGTCTCGTTGGCGTCGGCCGGCCGGACGACGTCGAGCCCGGGGATGGCGCGCAGCGCCGCGAGGTGCTCGACCGGCTGGTGGGTCGGGCCGTCCTCGCCGAGGCCGATCGAGTCGTGGGTCCAGACGTAGGTGACCGGGATGCCCATCAGGGCGGCGAGCCGCACCGACCCACGCATGTAGTCGGAGAACGTCAGGAAGGTCCCGCCGAACACGCGGGTGCCGCCGTGGACGGCGATGCCGTTCATGATCGCGCCCATGCCGTGCTCGCGGATGCCGAAGTGCAGCACCCGGCCGGCCAGGGGGTCGGCCTTCCACATCTTGGTGGCCCGGTCACCCGGGAGGAACGACGGGACGCCCTCGATGGTGGTGTTGTTGGACTCCGCGAGGTCGGCCGAGCCGCCCCAGAGCTCGGGCAGGTGCTCGGCGAGCGCGTTGATCACGGTGCCCGAGGCCTTGCGCGTTGCCATGCCCTTCTCATCGGCGTCGAACGACGGGAGGTGCGAGGCCCAGCCGTCCGGGAGGGCCCGCTTCTGCAGCCGCTCGAAGAGCTCGGGGTCGGCCGAGGGCTTGCGTGCCCACGCGACGTACTCCTCGTTCCAGGCGGCCTGGGCGGCCTTGCCGCGCTCGACCAGCTGCCGGGTGTGCTCGAGGACGCCGGTCGGCACCTCGAAGGTCTGCTCGGGGTCGAAGCCCAGGACCTTCTTGGTGGCCGCCACCTCGTCGGCGCCCAAGGCGGAGCCGTGGGCCTTGCCGGTGTTCTGGGCGTGGGGTGCCGGCCAGGCGATGATCGTGTGGAGCACGATGAAGCTCGGCTTGTCGCTGACCGCCTCGGCCTTGCGGATGGCGTCGTACAGCGCGTGCACGTCCTCCTGGTAGCGGGTGCCGTCGTTGGTCCAGTCGACGTGCTGCACGTGCCAGCCGTAGGCCTCGTACCGGGCGCCGACGTCCTCGCCGAGCGCGATGTCGGTGTTGTCCTCGATCGAGATCCGGTTGTGGTCGTAGATCAGCGTGAGGTTGCCCAGCTCCTGGACCGCGGCGATGGCCGATGCCTCGGCCGAGACGCCCTCCTCGATGTCGCCGTCGGAGCAGAACGCGTAGATGTGGTGGTCGAACGGCGAGGAGCCGATCGCGGCGTTGGGGTCGAGCAGGCCGTGCTCGCGGCGGGCGGCCATGGCCATGCCGACGGCGTTGCCGATGCCCTGGCCGAGCGGGCCGGTGGTGGTCTCGACGCCGGCGGTGTGGCCGTACTCCGGATGACCGGGCGTCTTGCTGCCCCACGTGCGCAGCGCCTTGAGGTCGTCGAGCTCGAGACCCCAGCCGCCGAGGAACAGCTGGATGTAGAGGGTCAGGCTGGAGTGCCCGCAGCTGAGGACGAACCGGTCACGACCGGCCCAGTGCGGGTCGGCGGGGTTGTGCCGCATCACCTTCTGGAAGAGCAGGTACGCCGCCGGCGCGAGGCTCATCGCGGTGCCCGGGTGACCGTTGCCGACCTTCTGGACCGCGTCCATGGCCAGGACCCGGACGGTGTCGACGGCCTTGTCGTCCACCTCGTCCCAGTCGAGCTTGGCGGGTGTCTGGCTCACGCTCTCATCCCTTTCCGAACGTGTCGGACGATGCCCCTCAGGGCGTCTGCTCAGGCGCCACCGAGCCTACTCATGCCGGGCGATAGACTGCGAGGCGCCTGCCTGCGACCGCTCCACCCACCCGTACCCATTCGTACTCGTACCCGAGGACCCCGTGTGACATACGTCGGCCACCGAGCCCCGGCCCTGTCGCCGGACCAGCGTCGGGAGACCGGCCCCGCCTCGCTGCGCGACGTGCTCGCGGCGTACGTCGGGCTCACCAAGCCGCGGGTGATCGAGCTGCTGCTGCTGACCACCGTGCCGGTGATGTTCTTCGCGGCCGGCGGCGTACCCGATCTCGGGCTGGTGGTCGCGACGGTCGTGGGCGGGGCGCTGTCGGCCGGCTCGGCGTCGGCCCTCAACTGCGTCTACGACCGCGACATCGACGAGCAGATGCGGCGGACCCGTCGTCGAGCGATCCCTCGCCACATCGTGACGCCAGGGGCGGCCCTGATGTTCGGGGTGGTGCTGGGCGTCGTGGCGACGGCGATCCTCTACACCTGGGTCAACCCGCTGTCGGCCGGGCTCTCGGTGGTCGCGGAGTGCTTCTACCTGTTCGTCTACACGATGCTGCTCAAGCGGCGGACGACCCAGAACATCGTCTGGGGCGGGCTCGCCGGTTGCTTCCCGGCGCTGATCGGCTGGACGGCGGTGACCGACCACGTGGCCTGGTCGCCCGTCGTGCTGTTCCTGGTGGTGTTCTTCTGGACGCCGCCGCACACGTGGGCGTTGGCCCTGCGCTACCGCGAGGACTACGCCGGGGTCGACGTCCCGATGCTCCCGGTGGTCGCCCGCGCCGAGGTCGTGGGACGGCAGATCGTGGTCTACAGCTGGGTGATGGTCGCGACCTCGCTGCTGCTCTGGCCGGTCGCCGGCACCGGGCTGCTCTACCCCGTCGTCGCGGCCGTCCTCGGCGGGGCGTTCCTCGTGCAGGCCCACCGGATGTGGCGTCGTACCCGAGGCACCGAGGACCTCAGCGTGATCAAGCCGATGCTGCTCTTCCACGCCTCGAACCTCTACCTGTCGCTGCTGTTCGTCGCGGTGGCCCTCGAGCCGCTCATCCGCTGATTCCCTGATGCGGGTCCGGCGATCTCGAGGGTTTCGCGGAAATCGGCTGCGGTAGGCAACCGAACCGCCCTAGCGTGCGTCTGTGTAGGTACGACGGTTGGCCTGTCCACGGGGGTGCAGGCCAACCGTCGTCCACATGTCGCCCTACGGGACCGCCGGGTGCGTTCGGTCGGTCTCGCGATCGGACGAGGGCACCGGCTGGAGGACGGTCACCAGCAGCCACGTGGCCGCGGCGACGACCAGACCGGCCCCGAGCATGTGCAGCATCACCACCGCGACCGGCAGG
>JAICSK010000021.1 GCA_025936915.1 Nocardioides sp. | reverse complement strand
GGGTTGTTCGTGCTGGACGTGCGCGAGGACGACGAGTGGTCGGCCGGTCACGTCGACGGATCCACGCACGTCCCGCTCATGCAGCTCACTGAGCGGTACGCCGACCTCCCCGCCCTGCAGGAGGCCGAGCAGACCCTGGTCGTCTGCCGCTCGGACAGCCGGTCGGCGTACGCCGTGGGGTTCCTGCTCCAGCAGGGCCTGGTCGCCGTGAACCTCGAGGGCGGTCTCCTGTCGTGGGCCGCCGCCGGCCGTGCCCTGGTCGCCGACGGCGACCACGATCCGGTCGTGATCTGACCCCACGCCGGTGCCGCACCGGGCTACGACGGCAGATCGGTGTGGCACTCGCGGGTGACGTAGGTGAGGAACGCGACCACGTCGGTCTCCTCCGAGCCCACGAGCCTGCGAGCCATGCCGCGCAGCGCGTGCGCCTGGGAGTTCGCGGGGAGGGCGCGGAGGTGGTCGATCAGCACCTCGAACCCACGCCGGGCCGAGGCGTCGATGTCCTGCGGGGTCCCGACCTTGCTCAACGCGGCCGCGAGGTCGTGCGGCGCCGTGGTGGCTCGGAGCCCGGCGAAGGTGCGGCAGAAGTCGGCCGGGGACGCATCGCCGGGGGTCGACCCGTCGGAGGCGCCGCAGGCGGCGAGACCGCCCGAGAGCGCGAGGGCCCCTGCGGCCACGAGCGTCCTGGTGAGCGGCATGCCCCTCCTCGCGCGTGCGTCGTCAGGTGATTCCTCCCCCTGGGGTGACACGAACGACAGCGGCGCGGCGTTCGAAGTCCAGGTCGGGAATCGTGAGCGCGATCGAGAGGCGCCGGAGGTACTCGGCCCGCGAGACCTCCGAGACTCCCAGCGACGCGAGGTGCTCGGTCTGCCACTGCGTGTCGACGAGCCGGTCGAGCCCGTCGTCGAGGAGCTCGACCAGCCCGACGAGGGCCACCTTGGAGGCGTCGGTCTCGTGGTGGAACATCGACTCCCCGGCGAACAGCCCGCCGATCGCGACGCCGTACAGCCCGCCGACCAGTCGCCCGTCGCGCCAGGTCTCGACGCTGTGCACCCACCCGAGCTCGTACAGACGCAGGTAGGCCTCGCGGATCTGCTCGTCGATCCAGCCGGACGGCCGTCGCGGGTCGGCGCAGGCGTCGATCACCTCGGCGCAGGCGGTGTCGACGCGGATCTCGAAGCGGCGCCGCGCCTTGCGCAGGGACCGGGAGACGTGGAGGTCCGACGGCCGCAGCACCCCGCGGCGTACCGGGCTGAACCACGCCATCGGCGCCCGCCGGCTGCCGACCGGCATCGGGAACACCCCCCGGCGGTAGGCCGCCAGCACGGTCCCCGGCTCGAGGTCGGCCCCGGTCGCCACCAGGTCGTCCTCGGGGTGGAAGCGGGCGGCGGGCGGGAACTCCCAGATGGTCGGGGGAGGGTCGACCGGCACGCTTCCACCGTAGGGCAAGCCCGGTCGGTCACCGGCGCCGTACGATCGAGGCATGGTCGGCCCGAGCACGGCGCACCCGGACACCTCCCGGGTGCCGTCCAAGCTGCTCGAGCTGGCTCCCGACCTGACCGCGGCGTTCGTGCGCGAGGCCCTGCACCGGGCGATCCACGGCATCGGCCCGCTGCCGGCGGCGGCCTCGGCCGGTGACAAGAAGATCATCGAGTACCACGGCAACACCACGCGCGCCATCCACGGCGTCATCGTGACCCACGTGCGGTACGCCGGCGCCCAGGGCTTCCTGACCAACCTCGGCGGTCTCACCACGATCGCGGTCACCGTGCCGACCAACATCTCCGGCCTCGCCCTGGTCGAGTGCCGGATGATCGCCGCGATCGCCCACATCCGCGGCTACGACCTCAAGGACCCGCGCGTCCGCAACGCCGTGCTGGTCTGCCTGCTCGGCGAGGAGGCGATCGAGCGGCTGGTCAGCGAGCAGCGGCTGCCCGCCCCGCCGATGGCCCTGGCGACCGCACCGGCCCACGACCCGTCGCTCGACCGGCTCATCAGCGCCGAGGTCGCCGCCGACCTGATGGCCCAGGTGGCCGGCAAGCGGATGGCGGGCACGGTGGCGCGACGCATCCCGCTGGTCGGCGGCCTGGTCGGCATGGGCACCGACGGCTACGCGACCTGGAAGGTCGGCCGCTACGCCGAGCGCGAGCTCCTGCCGCGGGCCCGCCGGTAGGCCTTCATCGCCAGGCGCCCGGTGCTTCCGGTCTCGAGGCGTCGCACGAGCTTCTCGCGCAGGCGGTACGTCGGTCGCAGGTAGGCCTTCTCCATCTGACGCTGGGTGTCACGCAGCTCCCCGTCGCGCTGCGCGAGCTCACGCTGCAGCCGGGCATGGTCGAGCAGCACCGCCTTCAGCGCGTCGACCGCGGCGCTCGCCACGACCGCCTCGTCGGGGTGGTCGGGGTCGGCGAAGTCGATCACCGGGGTCACGCCGCGCAGGTCGTCGAGGTCGCCGATCACGTCGTACCCACGCGCCCGGATCTCCCCGATCCAGGCCTCCTCGAGACCCGTCGCCCAGGCGTGGACGTCGGGCGGCAGGGCCAGCCGAGGTGTCGCCGTACGCCGCGACAGCGTCTGGTGGGCGAGCAGCTCGCGCACCAGGGGCCGGTAGTGCGCCGGCTCGAGCTCCTCGTTGGCGGCGCGGTTGATCCGGCGGATCAGGGTCGTCTCGGCGGCGCCGAGCGACGGGTTCTTGCGCTCGCCGTCGAGCTGGAGGTCGATGCCGTCGAGACCGAACGCCGCCACGAACCGCTTCCAGAGCAGCTCGGGCGACCCGCCGGCGGGCGGGACGGTCACCACGTGGATGTGCTCGGGCGGCAGGTCGGCGCCCCAGCGGTCGAGGATGTCGGGGATCTCCTGCACCCCCCAGAACCACGTCGGGATGCGGCCCTCGCGACGCGGGTCGCGGATCTGGTCGAGGAACCGGCAGTAGCCGAGCGCGGCCCGGTGCTTGACGTTCTCCTGCCACTCGGCCGGGATCTGCCGCACCAGGTCGCGCACCGAGAGGACCAGATGGATCTCGCTGTCGGTGCCGTGGCCGAGGCTCTCCAGGGCCCGGCCGATCTGGGCACGGGAGGCGGTGGCCAGGATCTCGTGGCTGATGATCGCGTCGCCGTGGGCCCGTCGTACCTTGGCGGCCAGGGCGTCCCAGGCGCCGATCGCCTGCGCCTCGAGGCCGCCCCACGGCATCCGCATGAGGTCGAGCGCGGCCAGGAAGTGGGCGTCGAACCTGTCGGCGGGATAGACGATCCCGTGACGGTGGAGCTTCGGCCGGTTGTGGTACAGCACGTGCTGCAGGTACGACGTGCCGGTCTTGGGGGTGCCGACGTGCAGGTGGACCTTTCTGGTCGCGGTGCTCACGTCGCCTCCCGTTCCGCCTGGGCCGTGCCGATCCTCGGACCCAGGAGCAGCTCGACGGCCAGGGCCAGCACCCGATCGTCGTCGGGCCCTCGCACGCCCGCGCGTCCGGCCGGATGCTCGACCGGGTCGGCCAGGACGCCGTGGACAGCGTAGTCACCGGCTGCGAGCCGGCGGCGGAGGTCGTCGGTGCGGTCGGTCAGCCACGGGCGGTGGCGACGCGGCACCCGCAGCGGCGGGCCCGGGTGGGCGGCCAGCACGGGCCGCAGCCGCTGCCACATCAGCGCCGTGCGCTGCTCGGGCGTCACCAGCGTGCCCACCACCGGGGCGGTGCGCCGGGCGAGCTCGATCGCGTCCGCGGACAGCGGCCGGATCGGGACGTGCCGGCGCCGACCGGCCAGCCGACCCGCCCGGCGCGGGTCGTCGAGGACGACGTGCACTCGATCGGAGCCGACCCGCGGCACCCATTCGGCGGCCAGCTCGGCGAGGTCGATCCGGCCGGGCACGGTGGCCCGGCCCAGCTCGAGCCGGAGCCAGTCGGGCCAGGGACGTACGCCGGCCCCGAGCGACCGGGCGGTCCACAGGTGGACGAGCATCGACTCGAGGTCGGTGCCCGCGACCACGACCGTCGAGCGTCTTCCGCCGGGCGGGCGGCCGTCGGCGACGAGCGCGTCACGGAGCGGGTTGGCCAGCTCGGGGTCGCCGAGGAGGCGGTAGCGCCGCCGCAGCAGGCGCGGCTGGCGTCGTTCGACAGGGTCGCCCGCGGCCACGACGTCCTCCGCGATCAGCGCCGAGGCGACCCGCACCAGCTCGTCGGCCGGCAGTGCGGCGGGGTCGACCGGGGGTGGTCCGAACGCGGAGGCCGGCAGCACCCCCACCAGGCCGAGGTCGGGGAGCCCGCGCCCGGGGGCGCTGGCGGCGAGCACCCGGTCGGCCAGCTCCGGAGCCGGGAGCCGTCGCTGGTTGAGCCTCCGCAGCAGCTCGAGCTGCTGGGCGCCGGGGAGGTAGCGGCCGAACTGCTCGTCGGCGCCGGCCGCCGAGCCCCACGCCGACCAGGGCGTCGTACCACCGTCGCGGAGGTGGGCGACCCAACCCCAGGCACGTGCCTCGCGCTCGCGCTGGGCCCCCTCGGCCACGTCGGATCTCGCCCGGCTCACGTGCGGCTCACGTCCGGTTGGCCTCTCGCGCCCGGCGGATGCGGGCCAGCATCGAGGCGTCGGGGTCGGGCCGCGAGGCCGCCTCCTCGGTCATCGCGGCCAGGGCGTCGAGGGCCGCGACGAGCTGGGCCTTGTGCGAGACCCGGTCGGGGTGCTTGTACTTCTGGTCGTCCGACAGCGGCGCCGGCAGCAGCTCGGTGGGGTCGCCGACGACGTCGACGCCGCTCTGCTCGAGCCACTCGATCCAGCGCTCGGCGGACTCGCGTGCCCACTCGTGGAACTTCGGGGGCAGCAGGATCGGCCGTGACCGGCGGCCGCCGAGGGTCTCGTCGGCGAGCATGCCGAGGATCAGCGCGTCGTACCCCGGGTTGTCGCGGGTGTGGCGGCCGATCCGCTCGTTCAGGGCGCGAAGGACCTGCGTCTCGGCGCTGCCGAGCGAGGCGTTGGTGCGTTCGCTGTCCTCCGGTGCCCATGCGGGATCGATGCCGAACGCCGTGCAGAAGCGGTGCCAGAGCAGGTCGGGGTCGGCGGCGGCCGCGTCCGCCTGCGGGACGGTGACGACGTGGATGTGCTCGGGTGGCAGGCCGTTGCCCCAGGTGGTGAGGACCGTCGGCAGGTCGAAGGCGCGGGCGAACCACGGGCGGCCGCTGCGGATGCGCGACAGGTAGCGGCCGTACTTCCAGCGGCGCCCCTGCTTGACGCTCTCCTGCCAGCCCGCCGGCGCCTGCCGGGCGAGGTCGCGGGCCGAGTAGACGATGTGGAGCTCGGCGTCGCCCAGGTCGCTCTTGAGCCGGGCGACATGGACCGGCGCGGCCGGCGCCAGGATCTCGTGGCTGATGATCGAGGTGCCGGCGGCCCGTCGTACCCGACGGACCATGGCGTCCCACGCGCCCTCCGCGTGTCCCGGCGTACCTCCCCAGTCCTGGTCCATCAGGTCCAGGGCGGCGCGGAAGTGGAACATCCCCGAGCTCATCAACGGTGCCCTGGTCGGGATGTGCACGTCGTGCGCGGCGAGGCTCTTGGCGTTCTTCCCGAGCCGGTCCTGGAGATACGTCGTGCCGGTCTTGGGCGCACCCACGTGCACGTACACCCTCCGGCTCATGCCCCGATTCTGTCAGCCTCCGGGGTGGGCGTTGTCCACAGGTTGGAGCGCGCGTACGACGGCGGAGGGGCTGGGGCGGCCGAGGTGGGAGGCCAGCCAGGTGGAGGTCTCCACGAGCGAGGTCAGGTCGACACCGTGGTCGACGCCGAGACCGGTCAGGAACCAGACCAGGTCCTCGGTGGCGAGGTTGCCGGTGGCGCTCTTGGCGTAGGGGCAGCCGCCCAAGCCGCCGGCGCTCGCGTCGTACGTCGTGACCCCTGCGCGCAGCCCGGCCTGGACGTTGGACAGCGCCTGGCCGTAGGTGTCGTGGAAGTGGAGGGCCAGGTCGCCGCGCGTCATGCCGGCACGGGCGAAGGCGTCGACCAGCGCCGTGACCTGGCCCGCCGTCGCCACGCCGATGGTGTCGCCGAGGCTGAGCTGGCTCGCGCCGAGGTCGAAGAGCCGCTTGCCGACGCCGACCACCTGGTCGATCGGGACGGCGCCCTCCCACGGGTCGCCGAAGCACATCGAGACGTAGGCGCGGACGTCCAGGCCGGCCTCGCGGGCACGTCGTACGACGGGCTCGAACATCGCGAACTGCTCGTCGAGGGACCGGTTCAGGTTCTTCCGGGCGAAGGTCTCGGTCGCGCTGCCGAAGATCGCGACGTGGCGGCAGCCCAGCTCGAGGGCACGGTCGAGGCCGCGCTCGTTGGGCACCAGCACCGGCAGGTCGCGGCCGAGATCGCCGAGCCGCGACATCAGCTCCTCGGCGTCGGCCAGCTGCGGCACCCACGTCGGGTGCACGAACGACGTCGCCTCGACGACGGGGAGCCCGGCGGCGAGCAACCGCCGGATGAGCTCCTCCTTGATCTCGACCGGGATCAGCGCGGACTCGTTCTGGAGACCGTCGCGCGGGCCCACCTCGTAGATCGTCACCGGCTTGGTCAGGTCGGCATCGGGGAAGACCATCGGCAGCTCAGTCATCGGGGTCCACCACGAACAGGGCGTCCCCCAGCGCGACCTGGTGCCCGGCGTCCGCCCCGACGGCGGTCACCCGGCCGGCGAACGGCGCCTTCAGCGACAGCTCCATCTTCATCGCCTCCATCATCCCGAGCACCTGGCCCTCCTCGACCCGGTCGCCCGCCGCAACCCGGACCTCGAGCAGGGTCCCGGGCATCGGCGCGGTGATCGTGCCGTCGCTGACGGCGACGTGGTCGGCGAGCCGGTCGGGACCGGTCAGCACGAAGCGCTGCCCCTGGTAGCTCACCTCGACGATGCCGGGCTGCACGTTGACCACGGCGCGCACCCGGTGACCGTCGAGGTCGAGCTCGAGCGTGTGGTTCTCGGCTGACAGCTGGCGCACCGGAGCGCCGTCGACGGTGCCGGCCGCGCGGTCGACGACCACGTCGCGGTCGAGCTCGACCAGTGTCGGTGCGGGAGCCCCGCCGACCCGGAAGCCGTCGGCCTGGAACGGGTGCCCGGTGTCGAGGGCCGCCAGCATGGCGCTCACCCAGGCGGCCATCACTCGGGGTACGTCGGCATCGGGCGCCGGCAGCTCGTGCCGGTCCAGCCACCCGGTGTCGATGGTCGCGTCGCGGAACTCGTCACGGGCGACCAGCGTGCGAAGGAAGCCGGCGTTGGTGGTCAGACCGAGGATCGCGGTCTCGTCGAGGGCAGCGACCAGCGCCTGCCTGGCGCTCTCGCGGTCGGCACCCGCGGCGATCACCTTGCCGAGCATCGGGTCGTACGCCGTGCTCACGACCTGGTTGCTCCCCAGGGCCTGGTCGACCCGCACGTCGGTCGGCCATCGGACGAGCGACGTCGTCCCGGCCTGCGGCAGGAACCCGCCGAAGGAGTCCTCTGCGTACACCCGCGCCTCGATCGCGTGTCCCTCGACCGTGACCTCCTGCTGGCCGAACCCCAGCGCCTCGCCCCCGGTCACGCGCAGCTGCAGCTCGACCAGGTCGATCGGCTCGCCGCCCACGCGGACCACCGACTCGGTGACCGGATGCTCGACCTGGAGCCGGGTGTTCATCTCCAGGAAGTAGAAGTCACCGGTGGTGTTGTCGAGCAGGAACTCGACGGTGCCGGCATTGGTGTAGCCCACCTGACGTGCCAGGTCGACCGCTGCACCGGTGATCCGGCCGCGGAGGTCTGCGTCGATCGTGGGCGCCGGTGCCTCCTCGAGCACCTTCTGGTGGCGGCGCTGGGTCGAGCAGTCGCGCTCGAAGAGATGGACGACGTTCCCGTGGGTGTCGCCGAGCACCTGCACCTCGATGTGCCGCCCGGACTCGACGTACTTCTCCGCGAGCATGGCGTCGTCGCCGAACGACGAGGCCGCCTCGCGTCTCGCGGCCGCCAGGGCCTCGGCGTACTCGGCCGCCGACCGGACCGTCCGCATCCCCTTGCCGCCACCGCCGGCCGCGGCCTTGACCAGGACCGGGTAGACGAACGACGCCGGGTCGTCTCCCACGTCGTACGACGGGACGACGGGCACACCGGCGCGCCCCGCCACGTCCCGCGCGTGGTCCTTGCGGCCCATCGCGTCCATCACGTCGGCGCTCGGGCCGACCAACCGGATGCGGGCGTCCTCGAGCGCCCGGGCGAACGCCGATCGCTCGGACAGGAACCCGTAGCCCGGATGTACGGCGTCGGCACCGGTGGCGACCGCGGCCTGCACCACCGCCTCGACGTCCAGGTAGCCCGGCACGTGGACGCCCTCGTCGGCGGCCTTCACATGCGGCGCGTCGGCGTCGAGGTCGGTGTAGAGCGCGACCGTGCGGATGCCGAGGCGGCTGCAGGTGCGGAACACCCGCAGCGCGATCTCGCCGCGGTTGGCGACGAGCACCTTGCTGACCGTCATCGCCTACATCCTGAAGACGCCGTACGACGGCGCCGCCACCGGGGCGTGGGCGGCGACCTCGAGCCCCATGCCGAGGACGCGTCTGGTGTCGGCGGGGTCGATCACGCCGTCATCCCACAGCCGGGCGGTCGAGTAGTACGGCGACCCCTGGTGCTCGTAGGACTCCAGGATCGGCGCCTTGAAGGCGGACTCGTCCTCGGCCGACCATTCCTCACCGCGGGCCTCGAACCCGTCCCGGCGCACGGTCGCCAGCACCGACGCCGCCTGCTCGCCGCCCATCACCGAGATCCGCGCGTTGGGCCACATCCAGAGGAAGCGCGGGTCGTAGGCGCGGCCGCACATGCCGTAGTTGCCGGCGCCGAACGAGCCGCCGATGACGACGGTGAACTTCGGGACGACGCTGCACGCGACCGCGGTGACCAGCTTGGCGCCGTCCTTGGCGATGCCGCCGTTCTCGTACTCGCGGCCGACCATGAAGCCGGTGATGTTCTGCAGGAACACCAGCGGGATGCCGCGCTGGTTGCACAGCTCGATGAAGTGCGCGCCCTTGAGCGCCGACTCGCTGAACAGGATGCCGTTGTTGGCGACGATCCCCACCTCATGACCCCAGATGCGGGCGAAGGCACAGACCAGCGTGTCGCCGTACAGCTTCTTGAACTCGTGGAACCTGCTGCCGTCGACGATCCGCCGGAGCACCTCCCGCACGTCGTACGGCGTCCGGGTGTCGGCGGGCACGACGTCGTACAGCGACTCCGGCGACTCGTGGGGCTCCTCGACGTCCGCGGGAACCCTGCGGTTTGGTGCCAAACCGCAAGCATTTGCACAGGTGGCGTGCAGTTTGCCACCAATCGTGGGGGGGAGGGTGTCAACGATGCTCCGCACGATGGCCAAGGCATGCGCGTCGTCGTCGGCCAAGTGGTCGACGACGCCTGAGGTGCGGGCGTGCACGTCACCCCCGCCGAGCTCCTCGGCGGTGACGACCTCGCCGGTCGCGGCCTTCACCAGCGGCGGACCGCCGAGGAAGATCGTGCCCTGGTTGCGCACGATCACGCTCTCGTCGCTCATCGCCGGCACGTAGGCGCCGCCGGCCGTGCACGACCCCATCACGCTCGCGATCTGGGGGATGCCGCGCGCGGACAGGTTCGCCTGGTTGAAGAAGATCCGGCCGAAGTGCTCACGGTCGGGGAACACCTCGTCCTGCATCGGCAGGAACGCGCCCCCGGAGTCCACGAGATAGATGCACGGCAGGCGGTTCTCCAGGGCGACGGTCTGCGCGCGCAGATGCTTCTTCACGGTCAGGGGGTAGTAGGTGCCGCCCTTCACGGTCGCGTCGTTGGCCACGACCATGCACTCGCGGCCGTGGATGCGGCCGATGCCGGTGACGATCGACGCGCTGGGCACGGCGTAGTCGTCGCCCGGTGCGCCGTACATCCCGAATGCCGCCAGTGGGCTCAGCTCCAGGAACGGGCTGCCCGGGTCGAGGAGCCGGTCGACCCGGTCGCGCACCAGCAGCTTGCCCCGGTCGGCGTGCTTCGCGCGGGCCGCGTCGCCGCCACCACGGCGTACGACGGCCAGGTGGGTCCGGAGCTCCTCCACCAACTCACGCAGCTCGCTCACGTCGTCCAGGTTAGCGATCATTAACCACGCGTGCCAGCCGATCGACGTTAACGAGCGCTAACCTGAAGCGGTGACCCGGCGCGACCAGATCCTCGAGACGGCAGCCGAGCTGTTCGCCGCTCGGGGGTTCCACGGTGTGTCGGTCGGCGAGATCGGCAGGGCCTGCGGCATCACCGGCCCCGCGCTGTACAAGCACTTCGACTCCAAGGACGCCGTCCTCGCGGCGATGCTGGTCGGGATCAGCGAGACGCTCCTCGAGGAGGGCCGCGCCCGGGTCGCGAAGCCGGTGTCGCCCCGGCACGCGCTGGAGTCGCTGGTCGCCTACCACATCGACTTCGCCCTGCGGCACCGCTCCCTGATCGTGGTGCAGGACCGCGACTGGCAGTCGCTGCCACCGGCGGCGCGCGAGCGGGTGCGGCACCTGCAGCGCGAGTACGTCGACATCTGGGCCGGCCAGCTGCGCCGCCTCCACCGCGGGCTGCACACCGACCGGGCCAGAGCGATGGCACATGCGGCCTTCGGGCTGATCAACTCGACCCCCCACAGCGGGCTGATCCCCGACGACGCCATGCGCGGCGTGCTCCAGCGGATGGCGGTCGGCGCGCTGGTCGGTCCCTGAACGACCCGTGCCGAGGGCCGGCTCGCCTAGGGTCAGGACAACCTCGACCCGACCAGGAGCGTGTCAGACCCATGAGGCTCGGATTCCGACAGCTGACAGCGGGCGGTGTGGTGACCGTCGTCGCCACCGCCACCATGACCGCGGCCACCGCCGTGGCGTCGCACGCGGGAGTGGCGGTCGCTCCCCCTCCCTGGGCGGGCTTCGCCAACAACTCCCAGCACACGGCGGTCGCTCCGGCCTCGCCCCAACCGCTGACGAGCATCCACTGGCAGGCCCCGGTCGACCTCAAGCCGCCGTCCTCCGACGAGGAAGGTCCGATCGCCCACTACGCCTCTCCGATGATCACCAGCGGCAACACCGTCGTCGTACCCACCCGGATCGGCCCCCGGAAGGGCTTCAAGCTGGTGGCGTACGCCGGCGCCGACGGCACGCGGCTCTGGAGCCTGCACACCGACTACCACGTGCCCCTCTCGGCGAGGGACCAGTGGCCCGGACCGGTCCCGGCGGGTCTCCTCGATGACCAGCACGTGGCCGTGGCCGGCGCCGGCGGGACGCTGCTCGTCCGTTCCCGCGTGGACGACCCCACCGGCCACCTCCGGCGGATCGCCTTCTACGGTCTGCACCGGTGGCGGCACCACCAGGCGGCGTACGACAAGGCCGTGCAGATCACCACTCCCCTGACGACCGGGCCCGACGGCTCGACGTACTTCGGTTTCTCGGCGACCGCCGATGCTCCGCACGGTCTGCAGAGCGGGGTCGCGCGGATCGCCCCGGACGGCACGGCGAGGTGGGTGTCGGCGCGCGAGCTCGGCGGAACCACGCAGCCGTCCCATGTGGCCCTCAACTGTGCTCCGGCGATCTCCCCCGACGGCCGCACGGTGTACGTCGCGGTTCTCGCCGGGACACATCCGACGCTGGTCGGGTTCGGCCCCACCGCCCTCCACCCCCGGTACCGTCACGTGCTTCGTGACCCCCAGACCCACCAGCGAGCATCCCTGCTCGAGTCGTCGTCGGCGACACCGACCGTGGGTCCCGACGGGGACGTGTACTACGGCGTGCTCGGCACCTCGATCCTCCAGCACGACGACCGCGGATGGCTGCTGCACTTCGACCCGACGTTGACCCACACCAAGGTGCCCGGCTCCTTCGGCTGGGACCAGACCGTCTCGGTCGTGCCGGCGGCGTCGGTGCCGAGCTACGCCGGCTCGTCGTCGTACCTGCTGGTCAGCAAGTACAACAACTACAACCTGGGACCCTACGGCGACGGACGCAACGAGATCGCCCTGCTCGACCCTCACGCCAAGCAGCAGGACCGCTTCTCGTCGGTGCAGGTGATGCGCGAGGTGCGCACCGTGCTCTCGCCCAACCATCCGCCGAACACCCCCGAGGGCACCCGGTACGAGTGGTGCATCAACTCCATCGCGGTCGACCCGACGACCGGTTCGGCGATCGCGAACAACGAGGACGGACACCTCTACCGCTGGGACCTCGATACCGGGGCTCTGACCGAGTCGATCCAGCTCAACCAGCCGCGCGGACAGGCCTATACCGAGACCGTGGTCGGCCCCGACGGCACGTCGTACGCCATCGAGGACGCGATCCTGTACGCCGTGGGCGGCTGATCAGAGGCTGGTCAGTCCGGCCAGTACGCCAGCAGATCGTCTCCGGGGCATCCCGCAGGTAGCGCGTCGACCCCCTGAGGCAGTCGGGGACCCCACTGCTCACCGCCGCCCTGGATCGCGTCGCCAGGGCTGACGTGACCGAGTCCGGGGACGTCGATGACGAGTGGCGAGTCGCCGACGACCTTCGTCCCGTACGGCCAGATCACGACGCTGGAGTCGATGTCCAGGCAGCTGCCGACCACGGTGACCCGGCCGCCGACACCCACGCCCGCGACCGTGTCACCGCCGTGCTCGGCTCCGACCAGGACATAGGTGGATCCGGCCTTGCCCACCGAGCCTTCGCCACCACCACAGGCTGTCAGCGTGGCGATCAGGGCGAGACCGACGAGCGCGATCACACCTGAGGGCCGATCCCTCCGCCGACGACTCACCACAGTCGCAAGGCTGCGGGACGCCGGTCAGGTCCGCCTACCTCCGGAGGCGGGAGACTCGGTCCTTGACATATCAGCATATGGGAATAGGTTGGGTTTCATGGCCCGCGCTGCGACGACTTCAGACGTCTTCAACGCGGTGGCCGACGTCCACCGTCGCGAGATCCTGGAAGTGCTCGGCGCCGGGGAGAGGGCGGTCGGCGACATCGTCGACGACCTCGCGATCGCGCAGCCCCAGGTCTCGAACCATCTCCGCGTCCTCCGCACGGTGGGACTCGTCAACTGCCGCGCGGATGGCCGCCGCCGGCTCTACCGCCTGCAACCCGAGGGGCTTCGGCCGCTGCGCGACTGGGTGAGCCCGTTCGAGCGGATGATCAACGACCGGCTGGACCGGATCGACGACTACCTCGGGGAACTGCAGCGACGAGGAGGCGGCCATGGCACCTGACCGGCACGGATCGGCGGTGATCACGTTCCCGAGTGAGCTCGAGGTCGTGATCACCCGGGAGTTCGAAGCCCCGATCGCCCTCGTGTTCGCGGTGTTGACCGAGCCCGAGCACGTGCGCACCTGGGGGGCGACGCCTCCGGACCGGATGACGGAGTGCTCGATCGACCTGCGGGTCGGCGGGGAGCACCACTCCTCCTTCGTGACGGGGGACGGCGAGATGTTCACGTTCGGCGGGACGTACCTCGAGGTCGAGCCGCCAACGCGGACGGTGGCCACGTGGTCGTTCAACGGGTGGCCGGATGCGGAGGCGGTCGAGACCATGGAGCTGGACGAGCACGACGGTGTGACGACACTGTCGTGGCGACTGGCCTTCCACGACGCGGCCGGCCGCGCCCACATGACCGGCTTCGACGGTCAGCAAGACAGTCTCGACGCCATGGAGGACATCCTGAGGTCGCTGCTCGAGCCTGCCGACTGCTCCTGAGCACGTCCGCCCGCTGGGATGCACGTCCGAGCGGTCTGTCGACGGTTCACCACGCTGAGTGGTCGAGCCCTCCCTGGGCCAGGTGAACTCCGCTGGCCCACCACCGGCTCGCCTGCTCAGCGTGATGAACCGTCGGCAAGCGAGGTCACGCCGGCGTCGATGATCGCCCGCCGGCGGCAGCCAGCGCCTCAGAGCAGGTGCGCGATCTCGGCCACCGGATCGTCGGCCAGGGCCACGACCCGGGCGGCCCGGATCGCGGCGTCCATGGCGGTGGCGAGGTCGTCGGGCTCGGCACCGGCGTCGGGCGACGTCGCCGCCGCGAGCTCCGCCTGCAGGTCGTCGGGGGTCAGGCCACGAAGCCGGAGGAGCACCCACGGGTCGCCGTCGACCAGCCAGGCCACCTGGAGCATGACCGCGAGGGCGTGCACGCACGGATCGACCCAGGCGTCGCACGGGCACGCGGAGCCGAGCTCGCCACCGTAGGGCAGCAGCTCCACCCCGGCCTCCTCGGCCTGCTCGACCAGCCGATGAGGCAGCTCTCCGGCGACCAGGGCGCCGAGGTGCCCGGACTCACCGGCGACGACCTCGACGAACGCCCGTCGGCTGACCGGGTCGAGCTCGGGCACGGTCGCCCTCACCGACCAGACGTCGGCACGGTGGTGGACCGCCGCCACCGCCGACCCGCGGTCGACGGTGATCCCGCCGATCGCGCCGCTGCGGGAGAGCTGGCGGGCGTCGTGGAGGTCCGCCTCGGCGTACGACGCCTCCTCGGCCGCGCGCACCCACGCACGGCCCCACCAGGTGGCGGCACGCGAGGTCGAACGACGGGGCGGGATGCGCGAGAACGTGACCGCCGTCGTGGCGCGGGTGGTCACGGCAGCCTCCGCAAGGACACCAGGTCGAGCAGCTCGTCGTTGGAGAGCTCGGTCAGCGCGCTCTCACCCCGGGCCAGCACGGAGTCGGCGAGAGACCGCTTGCGGCGCAGCAGCTCGGCGACACGTTCCTCGACGGTGCCCTGGGTGATCATCCGGTGGACCTGGACCGGTCGACTCTGCCCGATGCGGTGGGCGCGGTCGGTCGCCTGGTCCTCGACGGCGGGGTTCCACCAGCGGTCGAGGTGGACGACGTGGTCGGCCCGGGTGAGGTTGAGGCCGGTGCCGCCGGCCTTCAGCGAGAGCAGGAACACCGGGACCTCGCCGGCCTGGAACGCCGCCACCATGGCGTCGCGCTGCCGCACCGGGGTGCCCCCGTGGAGGAACTGGTGGGGGGTGCCGCCGCGGGTCAGGTGGTCCTCGAGCAGCCGCGCCATCGCGACGTACTGGGTGAAGACGAGCACGGACGTGTCCTCGGCGAGGACCGTGCCGACCAGCTCGTCGAGCAGGTCGAGCTTCTCCGATCGACCGGCGAGCCGGCCGCCGGACTGCTTGAGGAAGTGGGCGGGATGGTTGCAGATCTGCTTGAGGCCGGTGAGCAGCTTGAGCACCAGCCCGCGCCGGGTGTCCTCGTCGGCGCGCTCGATGCGCGTCATCGTGTCGCGGACGAAGGACTCGTAGAGCACGACCTGCTCCCGGGTCAGTCCGAGCAGGTGATCGGTCTCGGTCTTGGCCGGGAGCTCGGGCGCGATGCCCGGGTCGGTCTTGCGCCGGCGCAGCAGGAACGGCCCGATCAGGCCGGCGAACTGACCGGCCTTGGTCGGCTCGTGCCCCGACTCGATCGGCCCGGCCCAGACCTTGCGGAAGGCCTGGCGGCTGCCGAGGAGCCCGGGTGTCGCCCAGTCGAGGATGGACCAGAGCTCGGTCAGGTTGTTCTCGACGGGGGTGCCGGTGAGTGCGACGCGCGCGGCCGAAGGGATCGTCCGCAGAGCCCGGGCCGTCGCCGAGCGGGCGTTCTTGACGTGTTGGGTCTCGTCGGCGACGACCAGTCCCCAGGCCACCGCTGCCAGGGCCGGCGCATCGCGACGGAGGGTGCCGTAGGTCGTGAGCACGAAGCCGGGGTCGGGCCGGAGGTCGGTGGGGACGAGGTCGTCGAGTGAGCGCCGGTCGGCGTGGAACCGGCGTACGTCGACCCCGGGGGCGAACCTTCGGATCTCGGCCTCCCAGTTGCCGAGGAGCGAGGCCGGACAGACCACCAAGGTCGGTCCCGCACGGGCGGCGGCACGGTGCAGATGGAGCGCGATCAGGGTGACGGTCTTGCCCAGGCCCATGTCGTCGGCGAGGCACGCCCCGAGACCGAGCGAGGTCAACCGCTCGAGCCAGGTGAACCCCTGGCGCTGGTAGTCGCGCAGGGTCGCCTGCAGACCCGGCGGCGACGGGAGCGGTGGGGCCGTCGCGGCGCCGAGGAGCTGCTCGCGCACGGTCAGCAGGCTCGCGCCGACCACCACCTCGGCGGGAGCGTCCTCGATCTCGACGACGCCGGTGAGCGCAACGGCGACGGCCTGCGCCGCCGGCACGGTGCGGATCAGCCGTCTGCGTGCCTTGCGGGCGATCGCGGGGTCGACGACGGTCCAGCCGCCGCGGAGCTTGAGCATGGGCGAGGACGCCCGGGCCAGGGCGTCCATCTCCTGCTCGGTCAGCGGGTCGCCCCGGAGCGCGATCTGCCAGTTGAACGAGAACAGCGCATCGCCGCTGAGCACCCCCTCGACCAGCTGGGTCTCACGCTTCCCCGGTGCCCGGTCGAGGGTGGCCGTCGCGTGCAGGTCGCGGCCCAGGCTGCGCGGCCACATCACGTCGACCCCGATCGCGCGCAGCGCCCCGACGCCCGCGTCGAGCAGACTGACGAGGTCGTCGGAGCCGAGAGTGAGCTCGTCCGGCACCCGTTGCTCCAGGAGCCCCTCCAGTGGTGGCCAGGCGGTCGCCGCCTCGCGCAGCGCGAGCGTCGTGTGGGTGCGCGCCCGGTCGCCGAACCCGTGGGCCGACGGCGGGTCCTCCCACAGGCTGACGGCATCGCGGACGTGGAGCGGGTCGCGCTCGTCGTGCACCTGGAGCACGAGGCGACAGGCCCCGGCGACGAGCTCCTCCTCGTCGGCCTCGACGCGGAGCGACAACGTGACCAGCTGCGGGAGCTCGGAGGCACCGCGGCGATGGCGTGCCACCAGGTCCTGGAGCCGCCGGCTGAACGCGTCGTCGACGGTGGGCGCGCGCGACGGCTCGCCGGGGCGTGTCCGATCACGCGTCCCGTCCGACGAGGGTGCGGCGCTCGGCATCGCGTCGACCACGGCGTCGACCACTCGTCGTACGACGATCTCGGCGGCGTCCGCGGGTAGCCCGTCGTAGGCCCGCGACTCGGCCAGCCGCCGCAGCCGGTCGGTGTCGCCGGCGTCGAGGGCGGACAGCCGCCACCGGCCCTCGGCGGGCTCGAACTTGCCGGCCGCGACGAACCGCATGCCGAGCAGGGACGCGGCCGCCAGCAGAGCGACCGACGGGTGGGCGCCCTCGGCCGTGCGGGCCTTGGCCAGCACCGGCAGCGCCGCACGGATCGGCAGCGTGATCGTGCGTCCGGCCGAGGAGACGTCGGTGAACTCCACGGTGCCCTCGCGGGGCGCGTCGGCGGCGTGCAACGTCGCCGGCCCGGTCAGGGGCACGAAGCTCACGGCACCTCCTCACCTACGGCTCACGTCAGGGGCGACCGTAGCCCGGGGTCCCGACACCGTGCCTCGAACAGGCCCCTCCCGCATTCCTCGCCGCCGAGGACGGAGGGAATGCGGGAGGTCCGCGCGCGTGTTGCCCGATTCGTTCTCGCATTCCGCGGGCACGGGTATTGCAACAACCCTTTCGAAAGACTACTTTCGACCGCATGCCGACGACGAGAGGAGCGCGCCGTGACGACGCGACGCCGGGGACAGTCGAAGCGACGGGCCAAGCGGCGCTCGCGGCAGCAGGACGCCCACCAGAAGGAGACGCAGACCCCGGAGCGCCGGGACCGCCGTACCGACGGCTGAGCGACCCGCGCGAGCTCGCGGCGCTGGCCCATCCGGTGCGGCTCGGGATCATGGAGCTGCTCACCGTCGACGGTCCGCTGACCGCGACCGAGCTCGCCGACCGCCTCGACGAGACCCCGGCCAACTGCTCCTGGCACCTGCGCAAGCTCGCCGAGCACGCGTTCGTCGAGGAGGCGGGGGGCGGGATCGGCCGGCAGCGTCCTTGGCAGGTCCGCCACGTCGGCCTGGCCTGGGACGACGTCGACGCCACGCCCGGAGAGCTCCGCGCCGGCCGCGCCCTGGAGGAGCTGCTCCTGCAGCGCCAGGTGACGCGGTTCCGGCAGGCCCGCACCCAGCTCCTCGACGACGGCGACCGCGACTGGGCCGAGGCGGCGACGAGCACCCAGCACGCCAGCTGGCTGACCGTCGAGGAGCTCGACGCGCTCAACCTCGAGATCCGCGGCGTGCTCGAGAGGTACGCCGACCGGCTGTCCGACCCCGAGCGACGTCCGGCCGGCTCGCGCCTCTGTGAGTTCGTCGCCTGGGGCGCGCCGCTGCTGCTGCCCGGCGTGGAGGCCACGCCCGCCGACGCGCAGCCCTCGGCGGATGTGTCGTGAAGCGGGCCTTCCGGCAGCCCGGCTTCACCCGGCTGTACGCCGGCCTCACCACGTCGATGTTCGGCGACTCGGTGATGCTGGTCGTGCTGTCGATGTGGGTGAAGACGATCACCGGCTCCAACGCCCTCGCCGGGCTCACGTTCTTCTTCATGATCATCCCGGCCCTGTTCGCGCCGCTCCTCGGGATCTGGATCGACCGGGTCCGGCGGCGGCCGCTGCTGGTGTGGGGACACCTCGCGTCCGGGATCGGCGTTCTCCCGCTGGTGCTCGTGCGCGGGCAGGGACAGGTGTGGGTCATCTGGGCGGTCGCGATGATGTACGGCGCGTCGTTCGTGATCCTGCCCGCCGCACTCAACGGCCTGCTCAAGGAGCTGGTGCCCGAGGCCATGCTGGTCGACGCCAACTCCTCGCTGCAGACGACCAAGGAGTCGTTCCGGCTGTTCGGGCCGCTCGTCGGGGCGCTGCTGTTCACCTGGCTGGGCGGCTGGGCCGTCGCCGTGGTCGACGCCGCGTCGTTCGGTCTCGCGGCCGCCGTGATCGCCACGATCCCGGTGCACGAGGAGCGCCCGGAGCGCGAGGAGTCGCACTTCTGGCACCAGATGACCGCAGGCCTGCGTCATCTCGCTCGGGACCGGGTGCTCGAGCACACACTGATCGGCTTCGGCCTGTGCATCCTGGTCTTCGGCTTCTCCGAGTCGGTCGTCTACGCGCTGCTCGACGGGTTCGACAAGCCCGCCACCTGGGTGTCCGCGATCGTGACCGCCCAGGGCGTGGGCGCGATCGGGGGCGGGCTGTCGTCGAGTGCCGTCGTACGACGGGTGGGCGAGGTCGCCGGGTGCGTGGCAGGGCTCGCGGTGGCCGCGGTGTCCATCCTGGTGATGGCGGCGGCCCAGCAGTTCTCGGTGGTGCTCGCGGCGGCCGCCGTCATGGGTGCCGCGATGCCGCTGATGATGGTGGCGTTCATGACGCTCCTCCAGCGGCGCACACCGCAGGCGATCATGGGCCGGGTCTCGGCCGCGGTGGAGGTCGTGATGGGCGTGCCCCAGGCCATCTCGCTGGCGGTCGGCTCGCTGCTGGTGGTGATCCTCAGCTATCGCACGATCCTGGCGATCATGGGAGTGGTGACGCTGCTGGCGTCGGCCTACATCGTGGCGATGCTGCGGGGTCAGATCCTCGAGGACATCCGGCGGCCGTTCGCCGACGGACCCGAGGTGACGGCCGTCGACCCTGCCCTCGACCCTGCCCTCGACCGGGCCCTCGACCGGGTCGTCGTACCGACGCCGCTGGAGCCGTGACCGGAGGGATGTCACGATCTCGCGACCGCCGACGTCTCGAGGAGAGGGAACACCTCGTCGTCACCCTGCGTTCGCCCAGGCACCAAGCAGGGATCCGAAAGGGATTGGCACGGTGTCGGTGGCAGTCCCTAGGCTCGGGACCGGAGACAGGCAGAGGGAGTTGGACGGATGAGCACTGAGATCGACGCCCCGGTGGGCGGCCAGGCCGACGCGGCCGACAACAAGCTCGACAAGCGGGTGATGCTGGTCGCCGGCGTGGTGGTCCTGGGTGCGGTGATGTCGATCCTCGACATCACGGTCGTGGCGGTCGCCCAGCGCACCTTCCAGGAGCAGTTCGGCAAGACCCAGGCGCAGGTCGCCTGGACCGCGACCGGATACACCCTGGCGCTGGCGACGGTGATCCCGTTGACCGGGTGGGCGGCCGACCGGTTCGGACCCAAGCGGCTCTACATCATGGCGATCGTGCTGTTCACCGCCGGGTCGGCGCTGTGCTCGACGGCGTCCAACCTCGAGATGCTGGTGACGTTCCGGGTGCTGCAGGGCCTCGGCGGCGGCATGCTGATGCCGCTCGGCATGACGATCATGACCCGCGCGGCGGGCCCCGAGCGCCTCGGCCGGGTGATGGCGATCCTCGGCGTCCCGATGCTGCTCGGCCCGATCTTCGGCCCGATCCTGGGCGGCTGGCTGATCGACATCGCCTCCTGGCACTGGATCTTCCTGATCAACGTCCCGATCGGCATCGTCGCGGCGATCTACGCCTGGCGGGTGCTCGATCGCGACCAGGTGTCGCCGTCGGAGAGCTTCGACTTCATCGGCATGCTGCTGCTCTCGCCCGGTCTCGCCCTCTTCCTCTACGGCGTGAGCTCGATCCCGGCGGCCAAGCAGGAGCACAACTCGATGCTCACCCAGCAGGTGGTCATCCCGTCCCTGGTCGGCCTGGCCCTGGTGATCGCGTTCGTCCCGTGGGCGCTGCGCAAGCACAACATCCACCCGCTGGTGCAGCTGCGGCTGTTCACCAACCGTTACATGACCATCGCCGTCGTCACGATGACGCTGTTCGCGATGGCGTTCTTCGGTGCCTCGCTGCTGTTCACGCTCTACTTCCAGCAGGTGCGTGGCGAGACGCCGCTCAGCTCCGGCTGGCTGGTCGCACCACAGGGCTTCGGGGCCATGGTGACGATGCCGATCGCGGGCTTCCTGGCGGACAAGATCGGACCCGGCAAGGTGGTGCTGACCGGCCTGGTCCTCGACACCCTCGGCATGGCGATGCTGATCGGCGTCGACGACAAGACGTCGTACACCTACATCATCACCTCGTTCGTGGTGATGGGGCTGGGCATGGGCTCGACGATGATGCCGGTCTTCACCGCGGCGCTGGCGAGCCTGAAGGAGCACGACATCGCCCGGGGCTCGACGCTGATGAACATCACCCAGCAGATCGCGATCTCGATGGGGACGGCGTTGTTCTCGGTGCTGCTGACCAACGCCTACAACAACCACGCGACGAGCACCCACCCCACGCTCGCCCTGCAGAGCGGCGCGACCCCGCAGCAGCTGGGCCTCTCGGACGCCCAGGCCCAGGGTCTGATGTCACAGGGCCTGCATTTCATGGGCCAGTCGTTCGGCGGGGTGTTCCTGGTCGCCACGGTGCTGGTCGGACTGTGCCTGGTCCCGGCGTTCTTCCTGCCCCGCAGGCCGCCCGAGCACCACGTCGACCCGGCCGCCGCCCTGGTCGCGTAGCAGGGCGTGTCACCGACCGTTGTGTGCCGACACGCCGATGCGACATGCGGCGTGTCTCCTTCCAGAGGTCGGTTACACGCCTCCGTACAGACCCGTTCGGCCCGCAGAGGTTCGTCGTAGGCTGCGCCCGTGCACCGAACCCGCCGCGTCCTCGCCCTGACCGTCTCGGCGGCGCTCGGCGTGGTCGGTGGCGTCGTCGGGGGCCTGCTGCTCGACCGGTCGCCGGAGATGGCCGACCCGCTCGGGCTCGGCATCCCGATGGTCAACCAGCCCTGCTCGGGCGACTCGATCCTGATGCTGAGCTGGGGCGATGCCGGTCCGGCGCTCGGCACCGGCGTCGGCGAGGCGCCCCAGGGGCTGGCCCGTTACCTCGACACCCACCACTCGTGCCGGACGTTCTACACGCCTCGCAAGCCGCACTACGTCACCTACCTCGGCCCGTTCGGCACCCGCCATCAGGCGTGTCGCCGGCGGATGACCGAGCGGTACGCCGGCGACGTCGTCACGCGGCTGCATGAGGGGAACGTTCGCCAGGTCGAGTGCACCTGCTTCGTCCGCGCCACGGATGCGCCCGACCTGCGCACGGGCGGCGAGACCGGCCTCGGTGACATCGCTTGGATCCGGTCGCTGCAGCGGATGCTCCACGACATGCACCTGATGAACGAGCACCTCACCGGGGCGTACGACGACACCACCCAGCGGGCCGTCGAGAAGTTCCAGACCGCTCGGGGACTCAACCCGAGCGGTGAGATGACCAGCGTCACCTGGCCCCAGCTGCTGACCGCCGGCTGCCGGCTCTACACCTCCTGACCCCGGTCACCGAAGCACTCCCCGTCGAGCACCGGCACCACCGCCGAAACCCCGACCGCTCCCGCGATCTCGACGTCGCGGCCGAACCCCGCCGCGACCAGCTCCCGGCCGCTCGCGCACTCGGCGAGCTCCCGCGCGAGGTCGGCACGCACGGCGTCGTACGCCGCGGCCGCGACCCGGGCCTCCGGGCTCGCGGAGGCGAGGTCGAGCGCCGCCAGCACCGCGCCGGCACCCCACAGGTCCTCGACGGCCGGGCGCAGCTGCCCGTCGGGCCATCGTTCGCCCGCCGCGACCACAAAGACCCGGCCGGCCACCCCTCCGACTGCGCGACCGACGGCCGCGGCGTTGCGCAGCGAGGCCCCGACGACCCGCACGCCCGACGATGCCAGCGCGAACGAGATGGCCGATCCGTTGGGTGACGGCAGCACCACCCGGTCGACGCCCGAGACACCGTCGAACGACGCCGGCGACAGGCTGACCGACCCGTCCTCGAGGCCGACCCGGCGACCCGTCGCCAGCACCGCGTCGCGATCGCCGGCGTACGCCGGTGCGTCGGCCGCCGCCCACGGGTAGGGGTAGACCTCGATCCCGGCCTCGACCGCCACGGTGAGCGTCGTGGTGAAGGACAGCACGTCCACGACGACTGCGAGGTCACCAGGCTCCGCCTCCGCCGTCAGCGCCCGCGCGCCGGCGAGGCCCCAGTCGAACCGCACCCCGTAGGCCCGCTGGCCGTGCGCCGCCGGGGACGTGCCCAACGGCTCCGTCACCAGGTCACCAGGTCACCGGGTCGCCGGGTCACCAGATGCGGACGCGGGCCTCGGGCTCGAGCCAGAGCCCGTCCCCGGGCTCGGTGCCGAAGGTCGCGTGGAACTCGTCGAGATTGCGCACGATGTTGGCCCGGAACTCCGAGGGGCTGTGCGGGTCGATCGTGAGGTACTGCTGGGCGAGCTCCTTGCGCCGCTTGGTCCGCCAGCAGTAGGCCCAGTTCAAGAACAGCTTCTGCACGTCCTCGAGGCCGATGTCGCCGCCGCGGGCGATGTTGTAGGCCATCAGCGCGATGGTGAGCCCGCCGAGGTCTCCGATGTTCTCGCCGACGGTGAGCGCGCCGTTGACGTGCTCGCCCGGCAGGTCGCGCGGAGCGAAGCCGTTGTACTGCTCGATCAGGGTCTGCGACTTGGCCTGGAAGCGCTCCTTGTCCTCCGGCGTCCACCAGTCCTCGAGGTTGCCGGCACCGTCGTACTGCGAGCCCTGGTCGTCGAAGCCGTGGCCGATCTCGTGCCCGATGACCGCCCCGATGCCGCCGTAGTTCTCGCACATCTCGGCGTCGGGAGAGAAGAACGGCTTCTGCAGGATCGCCGCGGGGAAGCAGATCTCGTTCATGCCCGGCCGGTAGTAGGCGTTGACCTCCTGCGGGAGCATCAGCCACTCCTCGCGGTCGACCGGCGCCCCGACCTTGGCGAGCTGTCGCCGGGTCTCGAAGGCGTTGGCCGAGAGGACGTTGCCGATGAGGTCGTCGGGCTTGAAGTCGAGCTCGGAGTAGTCGCGGAACTTCTCCGGGTAGCCGATCTTCGAGCGGAACATGTCGAGCTTGGCGAAGGCCCGCTGCTTGGTCTCCTCGCTCATCCAGTCCAGCCCGGTGATCGACTCGCGGTAGGCGCGCAGGAGGTTGGCGACCAGCTCCTCCATCATCGCCTTGGAGGCCGGCGGGAAGTGACGGGCGACGTACTCCCGACCGACCGCCTCGCCGATGCCGCCCTCGACCACGGCGACGCCGCGCTTCCAGCGCTCGCGCAGCTGCGGCGTGCCGCTGAGCGTGCGGCCGTAGAAGTCGAAGTTGGTCTCGACGAACTCGGCCGGCAGGTACGGCGCGGTCGTGCGCAGGACCCGGATGGCCAGCCAGGTGCGCCATTGCTCGATCGGGATCTCCTCGAGCGCGGAGCCGAGGTGCTCGAGGTACGACGGCTGCCGGACGCAGGACTCGGCGATGGTCTGCTCCGACCCGCCGAGGTTGCGGACGAACGCCTCCCAGTCGAACGCCGGGCACAGCTCCTTCAGCTCGGCCAGCGTCTTGAGGTTGTAGGTCTTCTGCACGTCGCGGGTCTCGGCGCGCTCCCAGTGCCCCTGCGAGAGCCGGGTCTCGACGTCCATCACCGTGCGGGCTTCTGCCGCCGGGTCGGGACGCGCGGCGAGGGTGAACATCGCGGTGAGGAAGGCGACGTACTTCTCGCGGATCTCGGCGAACTTCTCGTCGTGGTAGTAGGACTCGTCGGGCAGGCCGAGGCCACCCTGGGTGAAGTTGACCAGGCACCGGTCGGAGTCCTTGGCGTCGACGTCGACGTACACCCCGAAGGGGCCGCTGCCACCGATCTGCTCGAACTCGCCGAGGAACGCGGCCAGATCGCGGACGTCGCGCAGGCTGTCGACCGCCTCCAGCAGCGGCCGGACCGGCGCGGTCCCGAGGGACTCGACGGTGGCCTCGTCCATGAACGACGCGTAGAGGCACGCGATCCGCATGGCATCGCCCTCGAGGCCCTGCTCGCCGGCGGCCACACGCTCGGCCAGCTCCTCGATGATCGTGCGGACCTGGGACTCGGAGACGTCGGCCAGCATCACGAACGGTCCCCAGCTGCCCTTGTCGGCCGGGATCTCGGTCTCCTCGACCCACCTGCCGTTGACGTGACCGAACAGGTCGTCCTGCGGCCGGACGGACAGATCCATGCCCTCGCGGGCGTCATCGAGCGTGCTCACCCGCCCGAGCCTAGATGAGGTCACCGCACGTGGACGACGGCCTTCCCGAGCATCCGCCGATCGGCCATGTCCTGCAGCGCGCGGCCGAAGTCGTCGAGGTCGTACGTCGCGCCGATCGGCGGGGCGATCACCCCCGACTCGATCATCGGCAGCAGCGCCTCCCACTGCGCGCGCATGTACGACGGCCTGGTCATCGCGAAGCCGCCCCAGCCCACGCCGCGCACGTCGATGTTGTTGAGCAACAGCCGGTTGACCCGGACTTCGGGGATGCCCTGCCCGGAGGCGAACCCGACCACCAGCAGGCGGCCCTGCTCGGCCAGGCAGCGCAGCGAGTCGGTGAAGACGTCGCCGCCCACCACGTCGAGCACGACGTCGACACCACGTCCGCCGGTGAGGTCGCGGACCGCGTCCTTGAACCCGTCGAGACGCACCACGTCGTCCGCGCCGGCGCTCGTGGCGACGACGGCCTTCTCGTCGGTGGAGACCACCGCGATCGTCCGGGCGCCGAGTCCGCGGGCGACCTGGAGGGTGGCCGTCCCGACGCCGCCGGACGCCCCGTGCACGAGCACCGTCTCGCCCTCGCGCACCTGCCCGCGCTCGTGCAGGGCGAACAGTGCGGTCAGGTAGTTCATCGGCAGCGCCGCTCCCTCGTCGTACGACGTGTGCTCGGGCAGCGGGAACACCGCGGAGACCGGGACGACGGCGCGTTCCGCGGCCCCGCCGTACGGGATCACGCCGGCGACCCGGGCGCCGGGCTCGAAGCCGCTGCCCGGGCCTTCGACCACGGTGCCGGCCACGTCCACTCCGAGCGTGAACGGCGGCTCGGGCTTGAGCTGGTAGAGCCCTCGGCTGAGCAGCAGGTCCGGGAACGAGACCCCGACGCTGTGCACCTCGACGAGCACCTCACCCGGGCCGGGCTCCGGCTCGGCGACCTCGACGACCCGTACTCCCGACGGACCGGTGAGCTCCACCACCTGCACGGCCCGCATGCGCCCGATCATGCCGGGTCCCGTTCGGAACCGGACGCCCGAGACCAGCGTCTGATCGGCATGCCACGACTGCTGCTCGTGCTCGCGCTCCTGGGACTGGCCGGGTGTGGGCACTCCTCACACGTCCCGTCGACGCACGGAGCGTCGGCGACACACCGAGCCGGGATCATCACGGGCTGTTGCGCGCGGCCGCAGGACGCCCGGGTGTCGGGGGTGCTGGTGGGGATCGGCGGTCCGTCGGGGACCGCCGTGCGGCACTGGGCCGGGGCAATCAGGATCCGTGGGCGGCACTACGCGCGGGTGCGCACCGACGACCAGGGTCGGTTCACGGCCAGGCTGGCGCCGGGCAGCTACCGGATCACCGGCACCAGCGCGTCGTACGGCGGTGGGAAGGGTGAGTGCCGGGCATCCGGAAGGGTCCGGCTGCGGGCCCACCACACCACCCACGTACGGGTCGTCTGTCAGCTCAAGTGACGGCACGGATTGACCGGTCGTCCGGCTGAGACCGGGCCGGAGCCCGGCGAGTGGCGGACGATACGGAAATCCCTCGAGCTCGATGTCGAAGTAGCCGGCGGTCGTTCGACGTAGGTGGGACAGGCTGAGACAGGCAGGACCTACACACGACAAGGAGTGATCACGATGCCGCGTTTCATGGGTTTGGTCAGGATGGAAGAGGGCGTCGGGACGCCCCCTCAGGCACTCTTCGACGCGATGGACGCCTACGTCGGCGAACGCGCCGGCAGCGGCGCCTTCCTCGACGGTGGGGGTCTGTACGGCACGGAGGATGCGGTCAACTTCATCTCGCGTGGCGGGGCGGTCAGCCGCGTCGACGGCCCCTATGCCGAGGCGAAGGAGGTCGTCGGCGGCTGGGCCATCCTGCAGTACGACACCCTGGAGGAGGCCGTGGCCGATCAGGAGGCCTTCGCCGAGCTGCACGCCAAGCACTGGCCCGAGGTCACCGTCATCTCGACCCTGCGCCAGATCTCCACGGGTCCGGAGTCACCCGGCGAGTGAGTCGGCCTCGGGTCGGTCTCGCTCGCCCCGGCATCGCTGTCCGGCCCGCCGGCCGGACAGCGATGCCGGATTAGGCTGGAGCCGATGTCAGACCTGCTGAGCGTCGGGGCCATCGAGGAGGCTCCCGGGGCGTACGTTCGCCGGCACGGCAGGGTGATCGAGGAGTTCGGACCCGACACGCAGGACTCAGGCAACGTCTCCTGGTTGGTCGAGCTGGACGGTCAGCGCGTGTTCGTGAAGACAGCGGGCGATGGCACCCCGCCCCGACCGGGCGACCCGCTTCCCTACGTCGACCACGAGGGGCGCGTTCGACTGCTTCGCAACGCGGTGGAGCTCGCGACCTCCTGCAGCCACCCCGCGTTGGCCCGGCTCCTCCACGTCATCGAGTCACCCGTTGGCCCCGCCCTGGTCTACCAGGCCGCACGGGGGGAGCTCGTCGGCGTACCCCGTCACCTCCGCGACGACCCGGCATCGCCGTACCAACGGTTCGCTCACCTTCCGGCTGACCTGCTCCTCGGCGTCTTCGATGTCCTCATCGACCTGCACGTGGCACTGGCTCGAGCAGGCTGGGTGGCCTGCGACCTGTACGACGGGTGCTTGATCCTCGACTTCGCCACGGCGTCGCTGACGGTGATCGACCTCGACAGCTATCGCCGCGGTCCCGGCGTCAACGACATGGGCCGCATGTTCGGCGCCACGCGGTTCATGGCCCCCGAGGAGTTCGAGCTCGGTGCGGTCATCGACGAGCGCACCACCACCTTCACCCTCGGCCGGATCATCTGGCACTTCGGCACCCGGCTGACCGAGCACGCCCGAGACTTCTGTGGGCCACCGGCCCTCGCGCTCGTGATGCGCCAGGCCTGCCGGCCCCAGCCGGCGGATCGATACGCCTCCGTCAGCGCGTTCGCCGATGCCTGGGGCGCGGCGCGCTCCCTCCGCTAGGACGTCGCAAGCGGTCCTTCGGCGCTCGCTCCGGTCGTTCCGCCGCGGCTTCAGGCCGCCTCGGCCGCAAGCGACCTTCGGCGCTCGCTCCGGTCGTTCCGCCGCGGCTTCAGGCCGCCTCGGCCGCAAGCGACCTTCGGCGCTCGCTCCGGTCG
>JAICSK010000011.1 GCA_025936915.1 Nocardioides sp. | reverse complement strand
GTACGCCGTCGGGCTTGACCAGGACCAGGGTGCGCTCCATGGGCGGCACCCTATCCAGCGTCACCAGTCGGCCAGTCGCCGCCTGACGTCGTCCGGAACCGGGCCCTCCTGGTCGGACAGGACGGCGCCCGCCCTGACGGTGAGGGGGACCACGCCCGCCCAGGTGCCGCCTGCGACGTCCTCGTCCTCGTCCTTCGGGCCGCCGGTCCGCGCCTTCACCGAGGCCTCCGCCAACGGGATGGCGACGACCGCGGTCGCGGCCAGCTCCTTGCGCGTGCTGGCCCGGAGCGTGGCCGACCGCCCGGGCACGACGTGGTCGACGATCAGCCGCAGGGCATGGTCGCGCTCGGCGGCGTCCTCGACCCTGCGGGCGGCGCCGTAGACCACGGCGGAGCGGTAGTTCATCGAATGGCTGAACGCCGCGCGGGCCAGCACCGCACCGTCGACCAGGGTGAACGTGGCGCACACGGTCTGCCCCGGCGCCTGCATCAGCCACGGCGCCGCGATGGACCCGTGGAGGTACAGCGTGCCGCCCTCGTCGGGACCCTCCGGGTCGGCGGCGTGGACCGACGGCAGCACGACCGGCTCGCCGTCGCGGACGATGCCGACATGACAGACCAGCGCCTCGCGCAGGATCGCGAACAGCTGGGCGCGGTCGTCGCTCGCCCGCTCGTGGTGGCGGTGGATGCGCGTCCGCTCGGTCGGCGACAGGGTCTGGCTCACGGTCCTATGCTGTCGCGGAAGTGGCCTGTCGTCACGAGCCACTTCGCCGACAATCAGACAGGACACTTGACGTGGTCGCCAGTTCACCCGTGCCGGTCTCGCTCAAGCGCGCGTCCGGGGTACCGCTCGCCCGTCAGCTCGCGGCCGAGGTGCGCGACCAGGTCGTCGCCGGCACCCTGCCGGTCGGCCGTCGCCTGCCGAGCACGCGCGCCCTGGCGACCGACCTCGGGGTCTCACGCAGCGTCACCGAGCAGGCCTATGACCAGCTCACCGCCGAGGGCTGGCTCGAGAGCCGTCGCGGCTCGGGGACGTACGTCGCAGCCGGCGCCGCGCCACCTCGAGACCGCCGGCAGCCGCGTCCCCGGCCCCAGGGCTCGGGACTGCTGCGCCTCGACACGGGAACGCCGTGGATCGACGCCCGGCACCGGGGCGCGTGGCGACGCGCCTGGCGCGACGTCTCCAAGGCCGTCCCGCCTCCCGCCTACGACGATCCCGCCGGCCTGCCGGAGCTCCGCGACGAGCTCGCCGGCCACCTCGCGCGCACCCGAGGCCTGACCTGCGAGCCGGACGAGATCCTCGTGACCACCGGGACGATCGGCGGACTCAGCCAGGTGCTGACCGCTCTCCCGCCCGGCCCGGTCGCGCTCGAGGACCCGGGCTACCGTGCCGCCGCGGAGGCGATCCGGGCCGGCGGCCGGACGATCCACGACGTGCCGGCTGCCGAGCCGGTGCCGGAGCTCGGCCGCTGCGTGGCGGCGTACGTCACCCCCGCCCACCAACACCCCCTCGGCCCGATGATGTCCGGTGCCGACCGGCTCACCCTCCTCGCCGCCGCACGACGAGCCGGCGCGGTGGTGATCGAGGACGACTACGACTCCGAGTTCCGCTATGACGTCGCCCCCGTGCCGGCTCTCGCTGCCCTCGATCGCGACGTGGTGGCCTACCTCGGCACGACCAGCAAGTCGGTCGCGCCGAGCATGCGGCTCGGGTGGCTGGTCGCGCCGCCCGTGCTGCATCGCGCGATCCTGGAGCGCCGCGAGATCACCCACGACACGGCTGCCTGGCCGGTCCAGCGGGCCTTCGTCTCGCTGCTGCGTGACGGATACGTCGACCAGGTCGTCCGCTCGGCCCGTCGGACGTACGCCGCACGAGCCGAGCGGGTCATGGCCGCGCTGGACGGGCTGGCGGAGCCGATCCGGCCCATTGCCGGGATGTACGTCGCCGTCCGCCTGCCGCAGGCCACGGCGGAGCGGGTCGTCGCGTCGGCGCGGCAGGCAGGTTTCGAGATACCGCTGCTGCGCGACTACTGCCGCTCGGCGCGGCTCTCCGGGGTGATCGTCGGCTTCGGCGGCTGCACCGACGAGGAGCTGGACCGCGCGCTCGCCGCCGTGGTGCGCGGCCTCGGTTAGGGGCCAGCCCGCTCGACGTCGTACGCCGCATAGGCCGCAGCCCGGTCGCGCTCGATCTTGCGGCCGAGGAAGTACGCCGTGCCCCACAGCAGTGCGAAGATCGAGCCGAGCACGAACATCATCGGCACCACGAACCCGAGCCCGACCGCCGCGACCTGCACGACCCACCCGGCGACGTACGCCGCCTCCCAGCGCAGCAGCCCGGCCAGCACGAGACACGCGACGCAGAGACCGAGCCCGACGGCACACGCCGTGCGCCACGGCACGGAGGCGAGGTTGATCATCACCGGCGTCGTCAGCCCGAGCACGATCGCCTCCAGGGAGAGGATCGCGGCGCACATCCCGCGCTTGGGTGAGCGCTGCTGCTCAGGCACCGGTGGTCCGCTCGCGCCGACGCAGCATCGCTCGGGCCTCGCCGACGGTGACGACCGAACCCGTGATGAGGACGGCCCCCGACCCGATCGAGGTGCCGAGCGCCTCCCCGGCCTCCGCCAGGGTCGTCGCCTCGTCGATCGCGTCGGCCAGCCGCGGCGCGACCGAGACCCGGTCGTCGCCGAAGACCTCGCGGGCCGTCACCGCCAGCTCGGCGGCGGGCAGCGTGCGGGCCGTGGAGTTCTGCGTGCACACGACGTGGGCGAGGTGCGGTTCGAACGCCGCCAGGACACCCTCGTACTCCTTGTCGGCCATCACGCCCACCACCCCGATCAGCGGGGTGAACGCGAACGAGTCGTCCAGCGCCGTGGCAGCGCTCTCGGCTCCGTGGGGGTTGTGCGCCGCGTCGAGCAGGATCATCGGGCTCCGTCGGATGATCTCCAGCCGGCCGGGGGAGGTGACCCGGGCGAAGGCCTCGCGGACCAGGTCGGTGTCGAGGGGGCGGTCGCCGACGAACGCCTCGACCGCCGCCAGCGCCGCCGCGGCGTTCTGCGCCTGGTGGGCGCCGTACAACGGCAGGAACACCTCGTCGTACTCCGCGCGGAGGCCCTTGAGGCTGACCATCTGGCCGCCCACGGCCGGCACCCGGGAGATCACGCCGAACTCGAGCCCTTCGCGCACCGGGGTCGCCCCGACCTCGGCGCAACGGCGCAGCAGGATCTCGGCGGGGCCCGGGGTCTGCTCGGCGAGGACGGCCGTGGCACCGGGCTTGATGATCCCGGCCTTCTCGATCGAGATCTCCTCGACGGTCGTCCCGAGGTAGCGGGCGTGGTCGACGGCGATCGGGGTGACCACCGCGACCGCTCCGTCGGCCACGTTGGTCGCGTCCCAGACCCCACCCATCCCCACTTCGACCACGGCCACGTCGACCGGGGCGTCGGCGAACGCGGCGTACGCCATCCCGACGATCGTCTCGAAGAAGCTGAGCGGGTGGGGCTGGGCGGCGTCGACGAGATGGGTGTACGGCGCGACGTCGTTGAAGGCGCGGACGAACTCCTGGTCGGTCAGCGGCTCGCCGTCGATGCAGATGCGCTCGTTGATCCGCTCCAGGTGGGGGCTGGTGAACCGCCCGGTCCGCAGGTCCAGCGCCCGCAGCAGGGTGTCGATCATCCGGCTGGTCGACGTCTTGCCGTTGGTGCCGGTGAGGTGGATCACCGGGTAGGCGTGCTGGGGGTCGCCGAGGAGCTCGGTAAACGCTCGGATCCGGTCGAGCGAGGGCTCGAGCCGGGTCTCCGGCCAGCGGGACTGGAGCGCGTCGTCGACCTCCTCGATGGACTCCGCGAGGCGCGCCTGGGGTTGCTCGGTCATCTCAGCGCCGAGTCTAGGGAGAGGTCACTCCACGCGCAGATTCGCCATGTCGACCAGCCGTCGGTAGCCGATCGCCTCGTAGATCTTGTTGGACGTCGGGTTGGCCTGATCGGTGAACAGGCAGGGTCGCTCCCCGCTCTCGCGGAGCAGCCTCGACACGGCGTACACGGCCGAGCCGGCGTACCCGCGTCCGCGCTCCTCCCTCGGCGTGTAGACCGGGCCGATCCGGGAGACGCCGTAGGCCGGCATGGTCGCGGCGGTGACGTTGACCGGCCGGTCGTCGTCGTCCACCCAGACGAAGACCCGCCCGCCCTCGATCCGACGCGTCAGCTCCTCGCTCGAGGGTGTCTCGTGCGCCGACTCCCCCGGCCGGCGCCCGGCCTGCTCGTCGGCGTCGGCCATGAAGGCGGCGTACCACTCACCGATGAGCGCTCGCTCGTCGACCCGCGCAGGACGCAGCCGACCGGCCGCGGGCCGGGGCTCGACCAGGTCGCCGAGCTCGAACAGCCGCGTGTGCTGGCCGACCGTGGCCGACTTGCCGGTCGCGGCCGCCATGTCCTCGCAGAAGACCTGCACAGCAGGTAGGGCGCCGTTGGCGCCCAGGACGATCTCGTCGCGGTCGAGCAGGGCCTGCGCGAGCAGGTGGACGGCGTCGTCGGGCATCGGCATCAGGTACGCCGGGTACTCACCGAACGGTGCCGTGCGCATCGCCGTCCCGATGATCTCCTCCCCGTCGGTCACGACGGCGAACCAGCACGGGACGCCCTCCGGCCACGGCACGCCGTCCGCCTGCTGCAGCCGGATCCGCTCGGAGACACCGGCGATCACGGTGCTCAGCACCGGCTGCTCGGCGAACACGTCTCCGGCCATCGTCAGGAAGGCGGCGGGGTCGTCGAAGAACTGCAACTCCATGTGGAGACGCTAGGTGCTCGAACCGATGTCGGCCACGGGGTATCCCGGGTGCCGCCCGTCGTGAGTCGGGCCGCACCCGGGAATCCGGGGTCAGGGCATCCGGAACGTGGGCGAGGTGAGGAAGAGCAGGCCCACCACCGAGATCGTGCGGCTCTTGACCGACTCCACGTTGCCCGCCACGTCCCACGACCGGTACTGCACGATCGTCGTCGCGCTCACCGTGAACGCCCCGGTATAGGTGGGGCTGCTCAGCGACGGGGTGCTGCCGTTGGTGGTGTAGTGGGTGCTGGACACCCCCGACCCGCCCGAGGCATCGGTCGCGTTCAGCGTGACGCGCACCGGAGACGAGTACAGCTTCAAGGAGCAGGACTTCCCGTTGCACGCGATCGTGGTCGTGGGCGCGGTCGAGTCGATCCGGATCAGCTGCGACTTGACCGCCTCGGCCAGGCCGGCCTTGTCGACCGAGAAGAACTTCACGGTGCGGGTCGAGGTGAGGGTGAAGGCGCCCGAGTAGCGCGTGCTCCGAGTCGTCGGCGTCGAACCGTCTGTCGTGTAGTAGGTCGCGGCCACGCCCGGTCCGCCGACGTCGGTGGCGGCGAGCCGTACGGTGACCGTCGCGGTGTACCACCCGGCCGAGCACGTCGCGCTGTTGCAGGTGATCGTGGTCGTCGGTGTGGGAAGGACGACCTGCAGCGTCTGCGACTTCGGCGTCTCGGCGTTGCCCGCCTGGTCGACCGAGAAGTATTTCACCGTGCTGATCTTGCTGACCACGAAGGCGCCCGCGTACCGGGTGCTCGACGTGGTCGGGGTCGACCCGTCGGTGGTGTAGTACGTCGCCGCCACGCCCGACCCGCCGGTGTCGGTTGCCGAGAGCGTCACGGAGACCGGGGCGCCGTACTGACCGGTCGAGCAGGTCGTGCCGTTGCAGGCGATCGTGGTCGACGGGACACCCGAGTCGATCTGGACCAGCTGCGACTTCACGGCCTCCGCGTTCCCGGCGTTGTCCACGGAGAAGAACGTCACCGTGTGCGTCGACGTGATGCCGATCGGACCCGTGTACGACGTGCTCGCCGTGGTCGGCGTCGACCCGTCGGTGGTGTAGTACGTCGCCGCGACGCCCGAGCCGGTGGTGTCCGTGGACGACAGTGCCACGGAAACGGTGCCCTTGTAGAAGCCGGACGAGCAGGAGCCGCCGTTGCACGAGATCGACGTCGTCGGCGCGACGGCGTCGACCTGCACGAGCTGCGACTTGGGCCCTTCCTGGTTGCCGGCTTTGTCGACCGAGAAGTATCTGACGGTGGCACTGCTCGCGAGGGTGAACGGCCCCGTGTACAGGGTGCTGGACGTCGTGGGCGTGCTGCCGTCGGTGGTGAAGTAGGTCTTGTCGACACCCGAGCCGCCCGCGTCGTCAGCGCTCAGCGCGACCTGGGTGCTGCCCTGGTACCACCCGGCACAAGGCGAGCCGGCGCAGGTGATCGACGTCGTCGGCGCGGCGGTGTCGGCCGGCGTCGGCTTGCCGTGACAGTTCGTGCTGCCCGAGTCGGTGAAGGTGCCCTCGTCGGGGACGAAGGACCAGTCGTAGGAGCCGTTGTGCAGGGTCAGCTTGATGACACCGTGCGTGCTGTGGTCGACCACCTGGCTGATCGGCAGCTGCTGCGCCGGCGTGTCGAGGCCCTGACCGCCGGTGCCGACGATGAACTCGCGCACACCGAAGCTCGGATCGATCGCCCCGGCCGCGTTGACCTGGGCGAACCGCTCGTACCAGTGCGAGTCGCCGTTCAGGACCACGTCGGCCCCGCCGTTGTAGAGGTCCTGCCAGATCGGCTGCATGAAGTCGTTGCCGCCACCGGCCGTCGAGGTGAACCGTGGGTTCTGGTAGTAGGCGAGCGTGCACGACGAGGTGTTGGCCGCGAGGTCCTGCTGCAGCCACTGGTCCTGCGCCGAACCGGCGGCGCACGCCGAGGCGTTGGTCTCGCACGGGGCCGTGTTGATCGCGACCACGTGCCACTGGCCCAGGTTGTAGCTGTAGTAGCCCTTCGAGGGATCGCCGGCCGCGGCACCGAAGTACTGGTAGTACCCGGCCCCCGGCGTCGTCGGGCAGTCCGTTCCCCCGTTCGTGGCGTAGTCGGCGTCGCCCGGCACCGGCCGGGAGATCGACTTCAGCACACCCCAGGTCGGGTCGTAGGCCTGCTGCCAGGCAGACGTCCCGCCGCAGTTGTACTGGTCGTCGCCGAGAGGCAGCACCGCGTCGACGCCTTCGAGCAGCTGGGCGGTGTGGGCGGCGCGGCAGTCGGTGGCAGTGCCCTGGCCTTCGTTGAAGGCGAGCTGCGTCGGGTCGCAGGCGATGTCACCCGCGGCACCCACCACCGGATCCGTACGTGGCGCGGCCTGCACCGTCAAGGTCTGGACCGGTTCGGCGTTCCCGGCGTTGTCCACCGAGAAGAACTTGAAGGTCGTGTCGCTGTTGATCGTGAACGCGTGGCCCGCTGCCGGGCTCGACGTGGTCGGGGTCGAGCCGTCAGTCGTGAAGTAGGTGCCGGCGACGCCCGAGCCGCCGAGGTCGGTGGCCTTGAACGCAACCGTGACGGAGCCGGCGTAGGACGAAGGAGCGCATCCGCTCCCGTTACAGGTGAGGGTCGTTGACGGAGCTTCCGTGTCCGGCCCGTTGATCACCTCGTTGACGGTCTTCACCTGTGTCCGCGCGGGCGCTCCGCCCGGCTGGCCCGGGTTCTGCAGCCAGTCCATGAATGCCTGCAGCGTGCTGAGCTCGGTGGGCCGGAAGCTGCCCATGCACGAGCTGTAGTTGCTCGCGTCGTAGGTTTGCGAGCAGATCTCGTGACCCACGAACTGCACCCAGCCGCCCCCATGAGCCGCCGCCGTGTTGACGGCATCCTCCATGTCGGAGAGCTGGACCGGGGACGTCGTCGGGGTCGGCGCCGTCCAGGTGATCGTCGCGTAGGGATCCTTCGGCGGGATCGTTTCGGAGTAGGGGGCACCGCTGGTGGCGATGCCGCCGGTTCGCCGCGCGTCGCTGTACCCGCACGCCTGCACGATCGACTGGGCGGTCGCGTCGTAGGCGCCGAACGGGTAGGCGAAGCTCGTCGCGTCGATCCCGTGGCCGACCAGGGCCTGACGGTCGTTGCAGACCTCGTCGACCTTCTGTTGCTCGGTGTAGGCAGAACTCGTCAGATCGATGTGGTCCACGGTGTGACCGCCGACGTCCTCGCCCCCCTGCGACATCGTCTGGAGGTCCTGCCAGGTCATGAAGCCTGGCCCCGAGGCCAGGTTGCCGGTGTTGACGTAGAAGGTGCCGTGCATCCCGTGCGGCTTGAGAGCCCTCTGATAGGCGAGCGAGTACTGGCTCGCGTCGCCGTCGTCGAAGGTGAAGGAGACGATGACCTTGGGAGGTAGTACCACGATCTGCTGCGACTGCACCTGCTCGGTGTTCCCCGCCAGATCGGTCGAGAACCAGGAGACGGTGTAGGTGCCGGTGCTGAGCGTGAAGGCCCCGTTGTACACGGTGCTCGATGTCGTGGGCGCCGAGCCGTCGGTCGTGTAGTAGGTGCTGTCGACGCCCCAGCCGGTGCCGTCGTCGGCGGTCAGGGTGACCTTGGTCGACCCGTTGTACCCGCTCGTGGTGCACGGCTGCCCGTCACAGGCGATCGTGGTGGTCGGAGCCGTCCCGTCCGGCGGCAGGCTGGCGTTGACGACGAGGGAGTTCGGCGCCTCCGCGTTGCGGGCGTGGTCCCACGAGCGGAAGGTCAGCGTCGTCGTGCTCGTGATCGGGATCGGCTGTGAGTACGTCGGGCTGTTCAGGGTCGGCGTCGACCCGTCGGTCGTGTAGTGGGTGCTCGCGATCGCCGACCCGACGTCGGTGCCGGAGAGGGCGACGTAGACCGTCTGGGTGTACGTGCCGCTGTCGCAGGGCGCGCCGTTGCACGCCGCCGTGGTGGCCGGGGCGATGGTGTCGGCGCTGATCGCCGCGTCGCGGACCGTGCTCAGCGCGGCGCCGGCCGGAGCACCACCGGTCTGCCCTGCGTTGCCCATCCAGTCGAGGAAGGAGTTGAGGTCCGCGAGCTCGATCCAGCCGGACCCGGTCGTGCAAGAGCTGTACCCGTTCGGGTCGAGGGCCTGCGAGCACACTCGGGTGATGACGATCTGGCTCCACCCGCCGCTGTTGGCCGCAGCGCCGTTGACCAGCGCCTTCATGTTGGCGAGGGTGACCTGGCCGCTCGGGGCGTAGGCGCGCGTCGCATACCAGGACGTGGGCGGCAGTTTCTCGGCGTACGTCGGTCCGGTCGGCGAGAGCGATCCGGCACTCCGGGCGACGCCGTAGCCGCAGCCCTTGACGATGTCACGGACGGTCTGGTTGTTGGCTCCCCCGGGGTAGGCGAATCCCACCGGGTCGAGCCCGTGGTTGACCAGCGCCGTGCGGTCGTCACAGACCTGGGCGGTCGGGTTCGGGTCTGTCGTGAGATTGGTGGCGCTGACCGTCTTGCCGCCGATGTCGTTGCCGGCGGCGGCCAGGTCGTTCAGCTGCGCCCACGACATGATGTTGGTGGACACGCTCACGTTGCCGGAGTTCACGTAGAAGCTGGCCGTGTCTCCGTGAGGCTTCAACGCCTGCAACCAGCCGAGCGTGTACTGGCCGACGGTGCCGTTGTCGAAGGTCAGCGAGACCTTGGTCGTCACCGGCACCACCGAGATCGCCTGCGACTGCACCTGTTCGGCGTTCCCGGCGTTGTCGGTCGAGAAGTACTTGACGGTGTACGAGCCCGGGGTGTTCAAGCTGAACGCACCGTTGTACGTCTGGCTGTTCGTCGTCGGTGTCGACCCGTCCGTCGTGTAGTAGGTCGCCGCCACGCCCGAGCCGCCGGTGTCGCTGGCGGAGAGCGTGACCGAGACCGTGGCGACGTACGCCTGGTTGGAGCAGGCCGCGCCGTTGCACGCGATGGACGTGCTCGGCGCCGAGCCGTCGGTGGGTGCCTGGATCACCTGGGTCTGCACCGGCTCGGCGTTGCCCTGGTAGTCCCAGGAGCGGAACTTCACCGTCGTGGAGCTGCTCGAGCCGTTGACGGTGAACGCACCGGTGTACGTCGGGCTCGCCTGCGTCGGGTCGGAGCCGTCGACGGTGTAGTGGGTGCTCGCCACGCCGGAGCCTGTGTCCGTCGCGGCCAAGGTCACGCTGACCACTCCGGGGTACGGCGTGCTCGAGCAGGCCGCCGCGTTGCAGGAGATGGTCGTCGCGGGTGCACTCGTGTCCGCCGCGCCGACGACGGTGCTCAGCCGGGTCAGGGTGGCGTTGGCCGGTGCTCCGCCGGTCTGGCCGGCGTTGGCCATCCAGTCGAGGAAGGCGCTGAGGTCGGTGAGCTCGACGTGCCCGCTGGCGGCGCTGCACGAGGTGTAGTTGGCCGAGTCCAGCGTCTGCGAGCAGACCCGGCCGATGACGAGCTGGACCAGCCCGCCGTTCACCGCGCCGCTGTTCACGGCCGACTGCATGCTGGCCAGGGTCACGGTGCCCGGGGCATACGCCTTCGTGGCGAACCAGTTCGCGGGCGGCAGGGTCTCGGTGCCCGAGGTGATCCCGCGGGCGTTGCCGTACCCACAGCCCTTCACGATGCCCTGGACGGTGGCGTTGGTGGCGCCGCCGGGGTAGGCGAAGCCGACCGGGGTGAGCCCGTGGGAGATGATCGCGGCCCGGTCGTTGCAGACCTGGGCCGTCGGGTTCGGGTCGGTGGTGAGGTTGGTGGCGTTGACGCTCTTGCCCCCGACGTCGTTGCCGGCCGCGGCGATCGTGCTCAGCTGCGCCCAGGTCATCTGGGCCGGGCCACCGCTCACGGTCCCGGAGTTGACGAAGAACGTCGCCTTGGCCGAGTGCGGCTGCAGCGCCTGCTGGTAGGCCAGCGTGTACTGACTGACCGAGTTGTTGTCGAACTCGAGCACGACGTTCACAGGCCCGGCCGCTCTCGCCGGGACCGCCAGGACGGCGACGCCCCCTGCAGCGAGCACGAGGGTGACGAGCCGGCTCAGTCGCGACCTCGTCAGCCGCCGTGTCCGTGCAGGGTTCGAGAACCGGCTCATGCTTCTCTCCATCTCCTGTGCCCGCACGCACGCAGCAGGCCTGGTGCCGTGCACACTGCCGGTCACAGTAGGAAGCAGGAGCCGCCGTGCGACTCCACCAATCGGCGTACGCCGGTACACCGATGTCACCAGATGCCGGCCGAACTCCGCCGCGCTCCTTGACCCACCACGGCACACAGGGTCATCGTCGGGATGAGATGTCACGGACCAGGGCCCGTTGGGCCGGCGTTGCTGCTGCGGCCGCCGTCGCGGTGGCGATCACCGTGACCGCCGACCAGAGCGGCGCCGTGCCCGCGCGCGAGCCGGGCGCACCCGTCGCGGCTCGCACGTCGTCGCCTCCTCCCCGATCGGGCTACTTCCACACCACGGCCGCCGGCTCGTGGCGGTCGCTCCCGAGCGGGCACCGGTGTGCGTCGCTGGTCCACACCTCGACCTGGGAGCCGCGGCCGGACAATGCAGGTCCCAACGGCCGGATGCCACCTCGGAAGAAGGTGCACGCTGCGTTCGCCGCCCGACGGCGCTCGGGCGGCGGCAGCTTCAGCCACAAGTGGGACACCTGGCTGCTGCCCCGGGTGACCGGCCACTACACCGGCACGACCGATGAGATCTTCCAGTGGGCTGCCTGCAAGTGGGGCATCGCCGACAACGTGCTCCGCGCCATCACGGTGCGAGAGTCGACCTGGTACCAGTACGAGGTCTACAAGTCGGGCCGCTGCGTCACCGACTGGGGATGCGGAGACATGATCGAGCAGGCGACCGCGGCGACCCGCACCTACTGCCAGGCGATCAGTCGCCACGGCCACGACTACCAGGCCGACTACGGCCAGGGGCTGTGTCCCGAGACCTTCAGCATCGCCGGCGTGATGTCGTGGGAGAACCCCGACTGGGGAAAGATGAAGGGCAACCAGAACGGCACGTTCCCGTTCAACCGCAACTCCACGGCGTTCGCCGTCGACTACCTGGCGGGCAATCTCCGGGGCTGCTACGAGGGCTGGGAGCCGTGGCTCTCGGGTTCCGGCCCCGTCGCGTACCAGGCGGGCGACTTGTGGGGCTGCGTGGGGAGCTGGTACGCCGGCGAGTGGCGCACCGAGCGGGCGGTCGGCTACATCCACCGCGTACGCCGGGAGCTGCGGCACCGCACGTGGCTCGAGTCGGACTGGAAGGACGTCGGACCTTCCTGCTCGGCCACGTACGGCTGCCCCCGCGGCAGCTGAGGCAACCACCAGCACGGGGTCCGATATGACTACGTGGTCCTTGGTGACTAGGTTTTTCCGGTCAAAGTGGACTAGGGCCACGGGGCCTTCCAGGATTTGGGTTGTGACCGGTTGAGGACCCGATTAGGCAGGTATATTCAGGCGCTTTTCGAGCCTGGATAGCGGGTGATTATATCGCAACCCGAGAGAATCTCGCAGTATGGTCAGCGCTCTCCGCATCGTGCCTAGTCACATGGCGTGGCGTGATCGTGACGGACAGCGCGAGTCGTACGTTTCATACGCCGTTTGACGGAGACCGAGCGACGAATGTGCGCTCGACGAGCACCAATTCGGGATCGCGGGTTTACAGGCCACGAACGGACGCGTAACTTGCGATTCCACGCGGCTTGGGGGCTGCAAAGTTTGGGAGGAAGGGGGCTCGGGCTCACAGCTTCACCGGGGGGATCAATGCAGGGCAACGCCGTACGTCTGCGCGCGGCACTCGGGGACAGCGGTGGACGCGCTATCACATGGAGAACGACACGAGGCTCGGAGGAGCCGGAGCACCCAGCACTGCTCCGGCTCAGGCACGACCTCCGACAACCGCTCGCAGCCATCCGATGGTCGGTCGAGGCGGTGGACGGTGCTGACGACACACCGGTACTGAGCACCGCCTTGGAGCAGATCGGCCGACAGGCGCGCTGGATGGAGCGCCTCCTCGCCGAGGCGCTCGACTCGCCCGAGGTGGTCGTGGTCGACCTCGCCGACTCGCTCGCCGAGTGCTGCTCGGCTTCGCCACCGGGGGCGCTGTACGACCTCGTCTTCACCAAGGCCGGCGCCGTGCCGGTGCTGGTGGACCCGGTCGGCCTGGAGAGGGCGGCCCGCAACCTGATCGACAACGCGATCCGGGCGGTCGACAGCGGCGGCCGGATCGAGGTCAGCGTCACCGAGAGAGGTGGCGAGGGGGTCTTGGAGGTCGCGGACTCGGGTCCTGGCTTCGGAGCCCTCACCCCGCGGCAGGGTCACGGCCTGGTCGGGGTGCGCAGGTTCGTCGAACGGTTCGGCGGAGAGCTCGCGTGGGGAACCTCCCCGCTCGGGGGCGCGCTCGTCCGGATCAGCCTGCCACGTGCGCTGGGGTCGTAGGCCATGCGCATCGTCGTGTGCGACGACGACCGGCTGCTGCTGGAGTCGTTGTCGCGAGCACTCGAGCTCCGGGGCTTCACGGTCGAGGCGGCCACCTCGACGCCGTCGGGGGCGCTCGCCGCGGTCGAACATCTCCATCCGGAGGTGTTGCTGATCGACCTGGGTTTCCCGGACGGTGCCGAGGGGTTGGCGGCGGCCCGCGAGGTTCGGCAGCAGCATCCCGAGACCCGGGTCGTCATCCTGACCGCCTCGGAGGACCCGCGGTGCGTGCTCGAGGCGGACAAGCTCGGTCTGGCGGGGTATGTCAGCAAGGACCAGCGGTTGGACGGCATCGTCGACGCGTTGCGCCGCGCCGCTCTTGGAGACGGACGGGTCGACCGGGCTCTGCTGCACCGGTTCGGCGGCCAAGAAGCGCAGGCGGACGGCGAGACGTCGATCCTCGACAAGCTGACCGGACAGGAACAGGTCGTCCTCAGCTGCCTGGGAGACGGACTGTCGACATCGGAGATCGTCGCCCGGCTGGGCATCAGCCACACCACGGTGCGAAGCCACATCCAGGCGATCCTGGCCAAGCTCGGCGTGCATTCTCGGCTGCAGGCTGTGGCGGTGCTCCGGGAACGTGACGGTGGTCCCCGGGCGGTCGGTCAGTGAACCGGATGTCCACGCCCGAGGCGGTCCGGCCGCTTCGGCTGACGCTCCTCCACCCACAGCGGATCTGGGCGGAGAGCCTGGAGTCGATGCTGCGAGGCTGGCCCGGGATCGACGTCGTGATGACCCACACGACGTACCAGTGGACGTGGGGGGCCGTGACCCGCGGGGACATCGACGTGTCGCTGGTCGGGATCGACGGGAGCGGTGTCGGCCCCCAACAGCTCAAGGGGCTGCGCAAGGCATCGCCAGGCCTGGCCATCGTCGTGATCAGCGACTCGACGGATCCCGACGTGATGGCCGCCACCGTCCGCGCCGGCGTGCGCGGGTGGGTGCGGTCGTCGGCGAGCATGGGACACCTCGTGGAGACCCTGCACGGCGTACGGAACGGCGAGACCTGGTTGCCCCCCGACGTGACGACGACCGTGCTCGAACGGCTGCTCGACGCCGAGAAGACCCGGACCGCGTCGCGCCGGGCGATGTCGAAACTGTCGCAGCGTGAGCTGGAGATCCTGGACTGCCTCGCCCAGGGGATGACCAGGGACCAGATCGGCCAGCACTACCGGTTGTCACCGCACACGGTGCGCACCCACATCAACCACGTGCTACGCAAGCTGGGGGTGCACTCGACGCTCGCCGCGGTGTCGCTGGCCAACAAGTCGCAGACGACGCGCTAGGCCCCGGCGACCGATCCGGTGAAGGCGCCGGCCAGCTCGGCGACGACATCGGGCGCGGCCAGCCAGTGCGGGACATCCGCTCCCCTGGTCAGCAGCTCGCGCAGCTGAGTGCCCGAGACGGTCCGGGCCACGCCACCTGAGGGGACCTCGTCGCGGGACAGGTACCCGTGGCCCTCGACGTACACCAGCTCCGGGAGGCAGAGCGCCCGCAGCCCCAGCTCGGCCTCGTACGCACGCACCAGGTCCTGGGCGGCGTACTGCGGATAGAACGGTCTCCCTCGCGAGTCGCTCCCGGGCGAGGCCTGGTCGCGCCCGACCACGAAGTGGGTCGCCCCGAACGTCCGCCTGATCACCGCGTGCCACAAGGCCTCGCGGGGTCCGGCCATCCGCATGGCCAACGGCAGCAGCGCCAGCATCGACCGCCGCGCCGGCAGGGACTTCATCACCGCCAGGTAGGAACGCGCCCGGGCGGCGGGTGGGACGTCGCCCGGACGCGTCGGCCCGACGGCCGGGTGCAGCAGCACGGCCGCGTCGCTGTTCGCCAGGGCGCGCAGCAGCAGTGCCCGGTGCGCACCGTGCATCGGGTTCCGGGTGTTGAACGCGACCACCGTGCGCCAGCCTCGCCGTTGGATCTCGGTCCGGACATCGTGCGGGGTGCGGACGAGAGGAGGCAGATCGTCATGACGGATCTCTCCGCGCATCTCGAGGTCGCCGGTGACGTACCACTGGTGGGTCGCCGACTGCAGGTGGACGACAGAGGGGTGCGCGGGGTCGTCGGTGCCGAGCACCGCCCGGGCCTCCGCCATCCGGTCGGGCCGCCAGGCCTCGGTGATGGTCAGCACCGCCAGCACGCGCCGGCCGGCGTCGGTGAGGACCAGGCCGCCGGTCCGCGTCGCGGCCCGCACGGTGTCACTGGGAAGGTCGAGCGTGACCGGCACCGGCCAGAGCGCGCCGCTGCACAGCCGCATGCTGTCGCAGACCGACTCGTAGTCGGCGCGGCCCAGGAAGGTGGTCAGCGGTGCGAAGGCTCCGGCTCCGATGAGCTCCAGGTCGCAGAGCTGCCGGGGGGTCAGGTGCCACGAGGGCAACGGCTCAAGCGGCGCCATGCGCGTCGCCTTCGACGAACCACCGGTACACGTCGTGCGCCCGCGATCTCGCGGCGGCGAGCCTCGGCTCCGACCACGACGCGGCGAGTGCGTTCTTGGCGCGGTCGCGATCGGCCGACGGCATCCAGGTCAGGTCGTCCGGCCGAGCAGTTGGGAGCGTGACCACGTGGGCCCTGACCTCGTCCAGGGTGACCTCTCCCGACTCGAAGCCGAGCAGGACGGGTGACAACGTGTCCCTCTGGCCGACGAGCCGACGGCACCACGACGTCTGCTCCGCGCTGCCGTCGAACACCCCGTACGACGTGCCGAACCGTTCGTTCATCCGGGTGACCACGGCACCGAAGTCATGGGTCACCTCCTCGAACTCGGCGACCACGAACCCGTCGCGCCAGCGGCGCAGCGACTCGTGGAACCGCGTGTAGGCCCAGAGTGCGTCCAGGAGGTCGACCCCCGGCTCGCGGACCACCTGCGAGAGCACGGCCCCTCTGGGCTCCCGGATCACCATGACGGTCGGGAGCCCCCGCCGGACCGCCTCCATCAGCTGGGCCGGAGCATGCAGGTGGTGAGCCAGTCGCACCGGCGCCGGCTGGGCGACCTGGAACGCGTAGACCGCGAAGGTGCTGGCCGACCGCGTGTAGCCGTCGATGACGACCTCGGTGTGACGGTCGAGCACCCGGGGGCTCGGCCCGGGATACTTGCGCCGCGCGAACGGCAGGTAGACGCGGGGGTGCTCCGTCGCCACCGTGCGCACGCGGTGCCGTACGCGACGCAGCCGGCTCCCCCGGCCGACGTCGCCTCCCCCGTTCCAGAGGAGCACCGCCTGCTCGATCGTGCTCATCGGGCTCCAGTCAGTCGACGTCGGTGCCGTCGGGCAGGGCGTTGACCGCGATCCGTCCGTCGCGGATCGTGAGGCTGGTCAACGAGCCACGGCCCACCGGGATGCGCCAGCTCTCGCCGCTCCCACCGGTGAGCCCGAGGACGAGCAGCCGGATCATCACCGCGTGGGTGACGCCGACCACGATCTCGCCCGCGTGGCGGGCACCGATCAGCTCGACTGCCTGGGTGATCCGGGCCTGGGCGTCCATCAGGCGTTCCCCCGCCGGGCAGACGGCGATCTCGGGCGCCATCCGGTACGCCGCGAACGCACTCGGGTCGTGGAGCTCGGCCTCCTGGGCGGTCAGTCCCTCCCAGGCGCCGTAGTCGACGTTGTTCAGGCCGTGCAGGATCCGCAGGTCGGGCACCAAGGCCTCGTCGGCGATGATCTGCGCCGTCGCGACGGTACGTCGCAACGGCCCGGTGTAGACCGCGGTGAGACCGCAGGGGGACAGCACGCGGGCCGCGTCGACGGCGTCCTGGTACCCCTGCGCGTCCAGCGGTACGTCGCGACGTCCCCGGTAGCGGTTCTGCACGTTGAGCGTCGTGGTGCCGTGCCTGACGAGGAACAGCTGACAGGTGCCCTGGATGGGCCGAGCCCCGACCTGGAGCCCCTCGACAGCGAGCTCGGTCTTCTCGGCGAGAGTCATCGATCCGCGTCCTTCCTGCGTCGTAGTGCCACTGACCCCGACCGTTCCAGCCGGGGGCTTCGGGAATCGGGGACCCCCGGCGGGAGCGGCTCGGGACCAGTACAAGGGCCACGACGTGCACGCGCGTGGTCCAAACTGCGTATGACGAGTCATCCTTTTCTCACTCGTGACCCCCTCCGAGGGCTGCCCATACTGAGCCGACGCCGGGCTTTCCCGTGGCGTGCGAACGACTGGGTGGAGGCGGCCGATGACCTTGGCGAGTGCGGATCTCGTCCGGCTGATGACCGCGCTCGGGCTCCTGGTCGCCGCGGCCCACGCCGTCGGGCACGGGTTCGTGCTGCTGCGACAGCCACGGGTGATCGGCGAGATCGTCGGCGGCCTGCTGCTCGGGCCGACGGTGCTCGGCCTGGGGCTTCCGTCGTGGCACGCCGCCCTCTTCCCGGAGACCGGGACCACCGCCGCCGTGCTGGGTTGGTCCTACCAGCTCGGTCTGCTGCTGCTGATGTTCTGCTCCGGAGCCGAGATGCGGACCATGTTCAGACCGGGCGAGTCACGGGCGGTCGGCCTCGTGACGGTGCTCGGTGTGACGCTGCCGTTCGTCGCCGGCCTGGTCGTCTTCCTCACCCTGCACCCCTCCGGGCTCGTGGGCACCGCGGGGAACACGACCGCCCTGATGCTGGTCTTCGGCCTCGCGGTCGCGGTCACCAGCATCCCGGTGATCTCCCGGATCATGGTCGACCTCGGCATCATCGACACGTCGTTCGCCCGCATCGTGCTCGGCGTCGCGGTCCTCGAGGACCTGGTCGTGTACGTCGTGCTGGCGCTGGTCCTGGGCATGGTCTCCGCGCCCGGCTCCGCGGCCTTCGGGCTGTCGGCCCTCCTCGGTCTCGAGCCCGGGTCGCCCGGCGCGATGACCCTGCACGTCGTGATGACGGCGGCCTTCCTGGTCACGATGTCGTGGGCCGGGCCGATGCTCTTCCGGCTCCTCCGCGGCTCCCGGTGGAACCTGGTCGCGACGAGCAGCCCGATCGCGTTCCACCTCGTCTTCCTGTTCGCGGCGACCCTGCTCAGCCTGTGGCTCGGCATCACGCCGATGTTCGGCGCCTTCATGGCCGGCATCGCCAGCAGCTCGGCGACCGACGCCGCCTCGGTGCAGGCGCGCGAGTCGGTCAAGGCGTTCTCGTTCGCCTACTTCGTCCCCGTCTACTTCGCGATCGTGGGTGCGCACCTCGACCTGGTGCACAGCTTCCGACCGTGGTTCTTCTGTTGGTTCCTGGTCTTCGCCTGCGTCGCCAAGAGCGCCAGTGCCTACGCGGGCGCCCGGCTGGCCGGCGAGTCCGGTCACAGCTCGTGGTACATCGCCGTGGCGACCAACGCTCGGGGCGGCCCGGGGATCGTGCTCGCGTCCGTCGCGTACGGCGCGGGCATCGTCAGCGAGTCGTTCTACACCTCTCTCGTGCTGCTCGCGATCGTCACCTCGATGGCCGCCGGCAGCTGGCTGGGCCACGTCGTCCGAGCAGGCGGCACCTTGCGGGAGGACAAGCACCTCACCGAGGTGCCTGGTGCGCTGCCCATCCATTCGGCGTACACGCGTCGGACATTTTTGGTGGAGGCGCTGCGGCGCGGATCACCGTGAAGTGGGACCGGGCCGGTTCCGGCCTCGCCAAGGAGGTTCACGTGCGCAGAGCACAGGATGGGATGACGTCGGCCGAAGGACCCGAAGGACTCCGTGTCGGAGTCGTGGGCATCGGCTACTGGGGCTCCAAGCACGTCCGGACGATGCGGTCGCTGAGCTCGGTGAGCCAGGTGGCGGTGATCGACCCGAGTGAGGAGCGAGTCGCGGCCGTGCGCCACTCGTTCCCGGAGGTGCCGGCCTTCCGCGATCTCGAGTCGGCCCTTCCCCACATCGACGCGTTGGTGATCGCGACACCGCCCACGACGCACGCCCCTCTGGCGTGCGCGGCGATGGCGGCCGGAAAGCACGTCCTGGTCGAGAAGCCGTTCGCGACCACGCTCGAGGACGCCCACCAGATGGTGGAGATCGCGAGCGAGAACGACGTGGTGCTCATGGTGGGGCACACCTTCGAGTACCACTCGGCCGTGTGGGCCCTGCGCGAGATGGTCGCGCGGGGCGACCTCGGCGAGCTGTACTACCTGGACACCTCGAGGCTCAACCTCGGCCTCTACCAGCATGACGTCAACGTGCTGTTCGACCTTGCCCCCCACGACATCTCGATCCTCAACTACGTGCTCGGCAGCACGCCGACCAGTGTGGAGTGCTGGGGGTCGCGCCACGCACACCGCCGGCTGGAGGACATCGCCTACCTGCGCGTCTGCTACGACGAGCCGCACGTGGAGGCCAACGTCCACGTGAGCTGGCTCGATCCGTGCAAGGTCCGCCGGATGACGGTCGTCGGGAGCTCCAAGATGGTGGTGTTCGACGACCTGGAGGGCGAGGAGCGGATCCGCGTCCACAACAAGGGCGTCGTGCAGTCGGACGAGACCGCGGACCTCACCATGCCGCCGATGTCCTACCGCTACGGCGAGGTCGTCGCGCCGTACCTCGTCGTCAACGAGCCGCTCCTGCTCGAGGACGAGCACTTCGTCGACTGCATCCTCACCGGGATGGCGCCGCTCACCGACGGGGCCAACGGGCTGGCGGTGGTCGAGGTGCTCGAGGCGGCTCAGCTCTCGATGCGGGAGCACCGGGAGGTCTTCATCGACGAGGTCAGGCGCAGCCTGCGCACCGGCCTCGCCCACGTCGGCGGACGACCCGCCGTGCTCGGCCGGGAGGCGGTGTGACCACGCTCGACGTACGGACCGGTGTGCCGTTCCTGGATCTCCGCTCCGTCAGCGAAACCGTCGCGGCCGAGGTGCTCGCCGGCTGGGGCACCCTCGTCGAGTCGGGCGCCTTCATCGGCGGCGACGCGGTGTCGGCGTTCGAGCAGGACCTGGCCGCCTTCTGCGGCACGTCGTACGCCGTCGGCATGGCCAACGGCACCGACGCCCTGCACCTGACCCTCCGGGCACTCGGGATCGGCCCGGGTGACTCCGTGATCGTGCCGGCGAACACGTTCGTGGCCACCGCCGAGGCCGTGGTGCTCGCCGGGGCGACCCCTCGCTTCGCCGACGTCGACCCCGACACGCTCCTGCTCACCACGGACTCGATCGCGGCCGCTCGCCTGCCGTCGACCAAGGCCGTGATCGCCGTCCACCTCTACGGACAGATGCCCGACATGGACGCGATCTCGGCGTACGCCGGGAGCAACGGACTGCTGCTGGTCGAGGACGCCGCACAGGCGCAGGGCGCGACGTTCGGGGGCAGGCGGGCCGGCGGCTTCGGGGTCGCCGGCTGCTTCAGCTTCTACCCCGGGAAGAACCTCGGGGCGTTCGGGGACGCCGGTGCCGTGGTCACCTCGGACCCCGTGCTCGACGACTGCCTGCGCTCCCTGCGCGACCACGGACGTGCCTTCGGCACCCACCACGACCACGTCCTCGTCGGGACCAACAGCCGGCTGGACGCCGTCCAGGCCGTCGTGCTGACCGCCAAGCTGCGCCACCTCGACGCGTGGAACGACGCCCGCTCCGAGCTGATGACCCTCTACCGCGAGCTGCTCGATCCCGGCCGGGCGACGCCGGTGGCCGAGCAGGCGGGCGGCCGTGGCGTGCACCATCTGGCGGTGGTCCGGGTCTCCGAACGCACCCGCGTGCGACACCTGCTGGACGAGCAGGGCATCTCCACCGGGATCCACTACCCGGTCCCGTGCCACCTGATGAAGCCCTACTGCCGCTACGCCGACGGTGACCTGCCCGTTGCCGAGCGCGCCGCGGACGAGGTGCTGTCCCTGCCCATGTACCCGCATCTCTCGGCCGACGACGTCCGGAGGGTCGCCGAGACCGTCAACCGGGTGGCGGACGGGCGACTGCCATGACCGCGACAGACACGGAGCGGGCGCGACTCCGGGCCGACCCCGACGTCCTGATCGGGTACGCCGGCTCGCGGAACGCCACGACCGAGCTCCTCCTCGGCAGCGATGCGCTCCTGCGCAGCGGAACCGTGCTGTACGCCGGGAGCCGGATCGGCTCGAGGTTCCAGACGGGGCACCACGTGGTGGTGCGCGAGGAGTGCGAGATCGGGGACGACGTCTCGATCTGGAGCAACTCCGTCGTCGACTACGGCTGCCGGATCGGCGACCGGGTCAAGATCCACAGCAACTGCTACATCGCCCAGTTCACCGAGATCCTGGACGATGCCTTCCTCGCTCCCGGCGTCACGGTCGCCAACGACCTCTACCCGGGTCAGGAGGAGTCCGCCCGCGTGATGTCGGGTCCGCGGGTCGGAGCAGGAGCTCAGATCGGCGTCAACGTGACACTCCTCCCCTTCGTCCGGATCGGGGCCGGGTGCCTGGTCGGAGCGGGCTCCGTGGTCACCCACGACCTTCCCCCCGGAACCGTGGCCTACGGCAACCCGGCTCGAGTGCGGGGACGTGTCTCGGACCTGGTCGAGATCGACGTGCGGGTGGAGCCCAGCCCGGAGTCCGCGGCGCGCTTCCGCGTGCGCACGAACCAGGCGGCGCAGACGTGACCTCGCGGCCGGTCGGGCACGTCGTCGCCGCGCGTCGTTCGCGGCCGCTGACCGGATACCTGCTGGGCAAGCGGATCCTCGACATCACCGTGGCCACCGTCGTCCTGCTGGTGTCCCTCCCGGTGCTTCTCGTGATCGCCGTCCTGATCCGGGCCAGCAGCCCCGGGCCCGTCCTGTTCCGCCAGACCCGTGTCGGTCGCGCCGGCGCTCCCTTCCGGATGCTGAAGTTCCGCACGATGACGGACGGCTGCGACGACAGTGCCCACCGCGACTACGTACGCCGTCTGCTTGCGGGCGACGCGGAGGCCCAGGACGGTCTCTACAAGCTCGTCGACGACCCTCGGGTCACCCGGGTCGGGGCGATGCTGCGCCGGCTCAGCCTCGACGAGCTCCCGCAGCTGATCAACGTGCTCAAGGGCGACATGACCCTGGTCGGTCCTCGCCCGGCGCTGCCCTTCGAGGCCGAGCTGTTCCCGGACTGGGCCACTCCTCGCTACCTGGTCGCTCCGGGCGTGACCGGCCTGTGGCAGGTCAGCGGCCGCAACCGCCTCACCATGCTTCAAGGGCTCAAGCTGGACGTGGCCTACGTGGAGCAGCGCACCTTCGGTGTCGACCTTCGCATCCTGATCCGGACGGTTCCCGCAGTCCTCGGCCGCGGGGCCCGCTGATGTGGCGCCCGGGGAATCGTGGTGACAGCGCCTCGGTCGACGACCGGGCGCCGCTCGACGCCGACGACACCACCAGCCGGGACTCGATGCTCGTCTCGGTCGGTACCTCGCTCGCCCGCCTGACCGGCGTCGTCCGGGTGGTCGTCATCGGCGCCGTCCTCGGGCCGACGACGTTCGGCAACGCCTTCCAGATCACCAACTCGTTGCCCAACCTGATCTACTACGGCTTCCTCGCCGGTGCCCTGGTCTCCTCCCTGCTGGTGCCGGCACTGGTCAAGCACCTCGTGGCCGGCGCCCGGACGGAGGTGCCGATGGTGGCCCGCGGCTTCCTCGGGCTGGCCCTGATCGGCAGTGCCGCCACCGTGCCGGTGATGGTGCTCGGCCTGCCCCTGCTGCTGCGCGTGGCGTCGGCCGGCACGGCTGCCGGCGCTGCCGCCGAGCAGGTCCGGCTGGTGACCGTGCTGGCGGTGCTGACCGCTCCACAGATCCTCCTGTACGCCGTGGCCGGCACCGGAGCCGCCGTGATGTACGCCCACCGCCGGTTCGCGCTGCCCGCCTGCGCGCCGGCGCTGGAGAACGTCGGCATGATCGCGGTCTTCGCCGTCGGTGGCGCGGCGTACGGGACGCGCCGGGCAGGCGGCACGGTCCCGACCGGTGAGCTGCTGCTCCTGGGACTCGGCGCCACGGTCGCCGTGGCGATGCATGCCGGGCTGCAGTGGTGGGGCGCGCGTCGCTGCGGCGTCACCCTGGTGCCGGGACGCGGCTGGGCCGTGCCCGAGGTCCGCGCGATCGTGTCCCGCGCCATGCGCTCGATGGCCCAGGCCGGACTGCTGGCCACCCAGACGGTGGCGATGCTGGTCGTCATGTCGCGCGTGCCTGGTGGGGTGGTCGCGCTGCAGATCGCGCTGAACTTCTACTTCCTCCCCCTCGCGCTGATCGCGACCCCCGTGGGCCTGGCCGTGCTTCCCCGCCTCGCCCGGCTGCACCAGAGCGGCGACGTCGCGACGTTCTGGGACTCCTACGCCCGCGGCGTCATGCTGGCGCTGTTCCTGGTGCTCCCTGCCTCGCTCGGGTACGTCGCCCTGGCACGGCCGCTGGCCCGGGTCGTCGGTGTCGGCCAGATGGCCACCGCCCAGGGCTACGACCTGGTCGCCGGCGCGCTGGCCATGCTCTCGCTGGGCCTGACCGGGGCCGCGGTGTTCTTCATCTCGACCCAGGCCTGCTACGCCCGCGACGACTCGCGGCGACCGTTGCGGTCGATGGTCGTGCAGACGATGGTCTGTCTGGGACTGATCGGCGTCGCCGTCGTCGTCGCCCCGGACGCCGACCTGGTCCGGACCGTGGCCGCGGCGTACGCCGTGGGCTGCCTGGCCGGAGCGAGTCATCTGTTCGTGACCCTGACGGCCGGTGCCCGGGCCGCCGCGCGGTCGTGCCTCCGCGCCGTCGCACGCGTCCTGGTCGGGACCCTCGCGATGATGCCCGCGGTGCTGGGGGTCGTCCTGACGGTTCCCGAGGTCGTGCACGGCCGACTCGGCTCTCTGCTGGCCGTGCTCAGCGGGAGCCTGATCGGCGCCCTCGCGTTCGGCGGCAGCCAGGCGATCCTGCGCGCACCCGAGCTGTCGTGGCTGCGGTCGGTCTTCCGCAGCCGGGCGGCCGCGGCCGAGGTCGGGTTCTGATGAGCGCCACGATGGTCGCCGCGCCCCGCCCGCGCGTGCCGTCCCAGCTCCTGATGACCGCGACCACCGGCGCGGTGGCTGCGGCGCTCGGATTCCTGGTGGTCGTCGCCCCGCCGGCGACCATCCCGGCCCTGGTGGTCGTCTCGATCGTCACGGTGGTCGTGTGGCGTACGCCGGCCCTCGCCGCGGTCGCGGTCGTCGCGATCACCCCGCTCGTCGCGGGCATCGACCGGGGCCGGCTGGTCCCGGGCCTGCGGCCCAACGAGGCGCTGGTCCTGGCGATGGCGGGGATCCTGATCACTCGCGCGGCCCTACGCATCCCGACCGGGTGGCGCCCGAAGATCCGGATCAGCCGGCTGGAGGCCACCCTCCTGCTGATGGCTGTCGCCAACTCCGCGCTCCCGATCTTCATCATGCTGCTCCGGGGTCGCACCGTCGAGGCCGACGACATCAGCTATGCCCTGGTCCTGTGGAAGTTCCTCGCCGTCTACCTGCTCGTCCGGCTCACCGTGCGTACCGACCGCGAGGTGAGGTGGTGCCTGTGGGCCTCGATGCTCACGGCGTGCGTGGTCGGCGCGATCGGCCTGTTGCAGGCCCTGGACCTCCTGGGCGTCCGTCATCTGCTGATGACCTACTGGGTCCCGTTCGGGCACGACGGTGCCCTGGCCCAGCCCCGGGGCGGATCGACGCTGGCGCTGCCCGCAGCCACCGCCGACCTGATGATCCTGAACCTCGCCGTGGCAGCCGGGCTGTGGTGGAAGGACCGTCGCCACGGAAGACTGCTCGCCGGCATCGCCGGGATGTGCGTGCTGGGCGTCCTGGCCGCGGGCGAGTTCTCCAGCGCTCTCGGGCTGCTCGTGGCCGTGTTCTGCGTCACCCTGGCGGCCGGTCGGCTGGGCACGCTGCGCTACGTCCCGATCGCCGTCGGCGGAGCCGCGCTCCTGGTCCGACCGGTGATCCAGCACCGACTGGCCGGGTTCCAGGGGCCGACCGGCATCCCGATCAGCTGGACCGTCCGGTTGGCCAACCTGGAGAACTACTTCTGGCCACAGCTGTTCTCCGGCTGGAACGTCGTGCTGGGCGTCCGACCGGCCGCGCGGGTCGCCGTCGCCTACCAGGGGACCGGGTACGTCTGGATCGAGAGCGGCTACACCTGGCTGCTCTGGGGCGGCGGGGTCGCCCTGTTCGCGGCGTACCTGTGGTTCGTCCGGGTCGGGGTCCTCACCATGTGGGCCGCCTGCCGCCCGCTGACGACGTACCGGTCCGTGGCCGCTCTGGCCGTGTTCGCCGGGATCGTCTCGACGGCGGTCCTGATGGTCTTCGACCCCCACATCACCTACCGAGGCAGTGCCGACCTGCTGTTCGCCTTGATGGCGATCGTGGTCGGCGTGGGGACCGTCCACACGGAGGACGGCCCGACCCTTCACCATCCACCGACGGGAGACCGACGATGATCTTCACAGGCCGAATCGACAAGCCCCGAGGCCTGATCCTGACCCATCTGTGGCTGGTGGTCCTCGCCACCTGCATCGCCATGGGGGCTTCCGTCGCCGCGGCCACCAGCAGGCCGGTCAGCTACACCGCGACCGCCGAGGTCGTGGTGTCGCCACAGAAGACCGACACCTCCGCGCTGCAGCCCGACATGGGCACCGAGCGGGCCATCGCCGAGTCCGGCGTCGTCGTCAGTCACGGGGCGGACGCGCTGGGGATCGACCCGGCCGTCGTGCAGAAGAGCCTGTCGGTGTCGGTGGTCCCGCAGACCCGCGTGCTCCACATCTCCTACACGGCGGGCACCGCCGAGGACGCCTTCCGGGGCGGCAGCGTGCTGGCCCTCGCCTACGTCGACTACCGGGACAGCCAGGGGACCGACACCGTGGCGACCCTGGTCACCCGTCCGTCCGTGCCGGCGTCCGGGTCACGGGGGAGCCTCCCCCTCTTCCTCGTGCTCGGGCTGTTCGCCGGCCTGAGCGTGGGCGTGGGCGCGGCGTGGCTGTGGGACAGGGTCTCCGACCGCGTGCGGTCCGCCGCCGAGCTCACGGAGACGACCGGACTGCCGATCCTCGCGCGCATCCCCCGGTGGCAGCGCGCGGGCGGCCCGTTGGCTCCCGACAGCCGGGCGCGTGAGTCCTTCGCCTTCGTGGCGGCACGGCTGTCCTCGATGGCCGGTCACTCCGGGACGACGATCGTCGTCACCAGCCCACGTGGTGGCGCCGGTACGACAAGCGTCGCGTGCGGGACGGCGGCGGCACTGGCGGCCCAGGGCAAGCGCGTGGTCCTCATCGCCGCGAACCCGGCGGGGATCCGTCCCGAGGACGTGCTCCCGGTCACGACGAGCCCCGGTCTCACCCATCTGCTGGCCCGGGGCTGCTCCCGCGAGACGGCACTCCACCCCACCGAGATCCGCAACCTCAGCCTGGTCCCGATGGGCGGCCCCGGCGAGGACGGTCTGGACCTCGAGGACCTGCACCTCGTGCTGGAGAAGCTGGAGCGTGGCGCGTGTGTCGTCGTCGACGCCCCGCCGCTGCTGACGTCGGCGGACTCGCTGTTGCTGGCCGACGTCGCCCACCTCGTGGTCCTGGTGGGCGACCCGCGCAGGGTTCGCCGGGGCGACGTGCGCGAGGCGCTGGCGCTGCTCGGCGACGTCTCGCCCCGGATCGCCGGCTGGGTGGCGAACCGTCCGCCCCGCGGCCGGCGCACGGTGTCCCCGCCGGCTCCCCCGACCGCGGACGACGCGCCGGCGGAGCAGCCGGTCAGCCCGGTCGGCGACGCGGAGGAGACGGCTCCCCCGCGTCCGGTGGCGGTTGCCCGGAAGGCCCGACCGCGGCCAGGTATGCGGCCTCCTGAGCTTCCCAGGACAACGTCGTCTCCACGCGACGACGTCCGACCGTTCCCAGCTCCTGCCGCCGCGGCTCGTCGTCGATGAGGGCCACCAGCGCCCCGGCCAGGGCGTCGAGATCGCCCGGCGGCACCAGCACGGCCGCGTCATCGGCCAGCTGCCGGGTCTCGGGGAGGTCGAAGGCGACCAACGGGAGTCCGAAGGACATGTACTCCATGGCCTTGACCGGCGTGACCTCCTCCTGGAGGGAGGTGTCGATCCCGAGATCGGCAGCCGCCAGGTAGCCGAACACGGTCTCCTCGGGCACCCAGCCGGTGAACCTCACCCGGTCGGCGAGGCCGCGGCTGCGGGCGAGGGCACGCAGGTCGTCGAGGCACTCGCCGTCGCCCATCAGGACGAAGCGGACATCGCCACGGGCACGTCCGTGGACCACCCGTTCGGCCACGTCCACCACGAGGTCGACCCGGTCCTGCACGCCCATCTTGCCGACCCAGACGACCAGGGGGCCGTCCGCGTCGTACGCCGGGGTGGCCGAGCGCGCCGCATCCACCCGCGCCAGCACCGGCCCGTTCCAGACGACGGACACGTCTCCGGGCGCTCCCCCGGCGGCCTCCAGCCGCCTCCGCAGGTGATCGTTCACGGTGATCGTGTGGTCCACGGCGCGCTGGGTCCGTCGCTCGAGGAGGTGCAGGATGCCGAGCGCGCGACGTGGAGCGCGGGGATAGCGAGCGACCAGCAGCTCGGGCATCAGGTCGCGCTGGTCGACCACGACCCGGGACCCGGCCAGCCGCAGCAGGCGGGCGATCGGGAAGTAGATGTCGGGCGGCTGGCACAGCTGCACCACGTCGACCCGGCCCCGCACCCGCACCCGCAGCAGGAGCAGCGTGGCGCGGATTCCTGCCCAGGCGTACTCGACGGCGTACCCCAGCGGCCCGCGCGGCTCGGGCGCCGCGGCGTACTCCCGGAGCTGCATACCCGGCCGTCGTCGATGGGGACGGTTGACCTCGCCGCGCGGGCTGATCACCGTGACCCGGCAGTGGCGGCCGAGCAGGGTGTCGACCTGCTTGCGCAGGCGGTGGTCGGCGCCGAACGGGATGTTCTCCACCACCAGCACGACGTGCCAGCCCGGCCTCGCCCTCACCGGACTCGGACGACGTTCGTCCGGGCGAGCTTGTCGTGGAGCGCCTGGCGCTTGCCGTCCCAGAGCGGCCAGAGGTAGTCGAGCAGCGAGTAGAGCGCGCTCAGCCCGCCGACGGAGGTGAGGCCCAGCAGAGCCGGGCCGTAGTGGCCCAGCCACCGCAGCACCACCGCGCGCGGCGGCATCGGTCCGGGGCGTTCCCGGAGCCGCACCCGCAGACCGACGGCCATCATCCCCGGCAGCGCCTGCCTCCACAGCAGGAACCCCACGTAGTAGCAGAACCGGACGACGGTCGTGACCACCCCGATCACCAGCAAGGGGTGCGCGATCTGGTCCCGCAGCGTCGCCACGTCGGGGCTCGTGCCCGCCGGCTCGTTCGCGGCCACCTGCATCCAGTCGCTGACGTCCCGGATGATGTCGCGCCACCAAGGGAACGACAGCACGCCGGCGATCATCCCGACGATCAACCCGTCGAGCATCAGCGCGAGCCCGCGCTGCCACCACCCGGCCAGTGGTTCGCCGTCGGGCGTGGTCGGCCGCGATCCCTGCTGACGCACGTCGTACCCGGACGTCGGGTACGGCGGGCTCCCGAACGCGCCGGGGTACGCCGGCGGCTGGTCGGCGGGGACCGGGCTCGGCGCGGGCGCGGTGTGCTCGGTCCACGCGTTGCCGTCCCAGTACCGGAGGAGGGGCGGTGAACCGGGCTGCTGCGGCGCGGGGTCGGGGTGCCAGCCGGGAGGTGAGCTCACGGCACGAGCGTGTCATGCGATCGGCCGAGCCCGCGGGCCAAACCGATTTTCGGCACCGGCGAGCCGCTCCCTAGACTTCCGCCATGACCCAGACATCGCCGTACTCGTCCACGACGCAGCCGCAGCACCCGGCTGCCGTCGTACCGGACAAGCCGGCGCTCGAAGGTCTGGAGGACAAGTGGTCGAAGCAGTGGGAGGCCGACCAGACCTACGCCTTCGACCGCACCAAGGAGCGGGCCGACGTCTACGCGATCGACACCCCACCGCCCACGGCGTCGGGCACGCTCCACTTCGGCAGCGTCTGTTCCTACACCCAGAAGGACCTCATCGCGCGCTACCAGCGGATGCGCGGCAAGGAGGTCTTCTACCCGATCGGCTGGGACGACAACGGGCTGCCCACAGAGCGCCGGGTGCAGAACTTCTTCGGCGTCCGCTGCGACCCCTCGGTCCCCTACGACGCCGACTTCACGCCGCCGGAGAGGCCCGATCCCAAGCGGCAGGTCGCGATCGGCCGGCAGAACTTCATCGAGCTGTGCGAGCGGCTGACCGCCGAGGACGAGGTCGCCTTCGAGGCGCTGTTCCGCCAGCTCGGCCTGTCGGTCGACTGGAGCTACCTCTACCGGACCATCGGCGTCGACTGCCGGATCACCTCGCAGCGGATGTTCCTGCGCAACCTCGCGCGCGGCGAGGCCTACCTCCAGGAGTCCCCGACCCTGTGGGACATCACCTTCCAGTCGGCCGTCGCCCAGGCCGAGCTCAAGGCGCAGGAGTACCCCGGCCACTACTACCGGGTCGCGTTCCACGGTCCGGACGCCCCGGTGCACATCGAGACCACCCGCCCCGAGCTGATCCCCGCGGTCGTCGCGCTGATCGCCCATCCCGACGACGAGCGCTACCAGGCGTTGTTCGGTACGACGGTCACGAGCCCGGTCTTCGGCGTCGAGATCCCGGTGCTCGCCCACCACGCCGCCGAGCCCGACAAGGGTGCCGGCATCGCGATGTGCTGCACCTTCGGTGACCTCACCGACGTCCAGTGGTGGCGCGAGCTGCAGCTGCCGGTGCGCACGGTGATCCGCCGCGACGGCCGGCTGCTCGCCGACACCCCGGAGTGGCTCGCCGGCGAGCGCGCCTCCGCGGCGTATGCCGGGCTGGCCGGGAAGACGACGTTCTCCGCGCGCGAGGCGATGGTCGAGCTGCTCCGCGAGGCGGGCGACCTCGACGGCGACCCCAAGCCGACGATGCGGATGACGAACTTCTACGAGAACGGCGACAAGCCGCTCGAGATCGTCTCCACGCTCCAGTGGTACATCCGCAACGGCGGCCGCGACGACGACCTCCGGGCCGCCCTGGTCGAGCGCGGCAACGAGATCTCCTGGACGCCGGGCTACATGCACCACCGCTACACCAACTGGGTCGAAGGCCTCAACGGCGACTGGCTGATCAGCCGGCAGCGGTACTTCGGCGTCCCCTTCCCGGTCTGGTACCCCCTCGACGACGAGGGCCAGCCGCTCCACGACCGGCCGATCGCGGCCGCCGAGGACTCTCTGCCGATCGACCCGTCGCAGGACGTCCCGCCGGGGTACGACGAGTCGCAGCGGGGGCAGCCCGGCGGCTTCATCGGCGATCCCGACGTGATGGACACCTGGGCGACGTCGTCCCTGACGCCGCAGATCGCCGGCGGCTGGGAGCGCGACCCCGACCTGTGGTCGCGGGTCTACCCGATGGACCTGTGCACCCAGGCGCACGACATCATCCGCACCTGGCTCTTCTCCCGGGTCGTCCGGGCGCACTTCGAGGACGGCACCGTCCCGTGGTCGCACGCGATGATCTCCGGCTTCGTCCTCGACCCCGACCGCAAGAAGATGAGCAAGTCCCGCGGCACCGTCTCCACGCCGAGCGCGCTCCTCGCGCAGTACGGCACCGACGCCATCCGCTGGCGGGCCGCCTCGCTGCGACCCGGGCTCGACAGCGCGTTCGACGAGCACCCGCTCAAGGACGGCCGTCGGCTGGCGATGAAGATCCTGAACGCCTCGAAGTTCGTCCTCGGCAACGTCGGAGCCACCGACCCCGACCTGGCCGCGGTCATCGAACCGGTCGACCGCGCCCTGCTGGTGCGGCTGGCCGGGGTCGTCGACCGGGCGACGAGGGCGTTCGACGACTACGACTACACCACGGCCCTCGAGGCCGCGCAGAAGTTCTTCTGGGAGTTCTGCGACGACTACCTCGAGCTGGTCAAGGAGCGGGCGTACGACGAGGGCGGCGGGCCGGCGACCGACTCGGCGCGGGCGACGCTCGCGGTGGCGCTGCACGTGCAGCTCCGCCTGCTCGCACCGTTCGTCCCCTATGTCACCGAGGAGGTCTGGTCGTGGTGGCAGCCCGGCTCGGTGCACCGCTCGTCGTGGCCCACGACCGCCGAGCTCGCGGACGTCGATGGGGACGCCACTGCGCTGGACGCCGTCGCCGCGGCGCTGATCGGACTCCGGGGCGCGAAGTCGCAGGCGAAGGTGTCGATGAGGCACGAGCTCTCCGCGGTGGAGTTCCGGGGGCCGCAGCCCGTGCTGGACGCCGTCCGGCTGGCCGAGGCCGACCTCGTGCGGGCGGGCCGGCTCACCGCGAGCCCGACGTACGTCGTCGCCGAGGGTGAGCTCGACGTGGCGGCGACGGTGGCCGCGGAGGCCTGACCCTGCCGGTGGCGCCGCTCAGTGCCGACTCGACCAGCCGAGGTGCCGGCCCTGGTGGTGGGCGTGACCCGGGACGTGGGCGTGGTACCAGCCCAGGTGCCGGCCGTGCCTCGCCGACGTCGCGGTCGTCGCCGACGTCGCGGACGTCGTGGTCGTCGTGGCGCCCGACCTCACGGCGTGGTGCTTGGCGGTCACCTGGTGTGTGGCCGAGTGCGTGGCCGAGTGCGTGGCCGGGTGCGTGGCCGGGTGGATCAGGGCGGTCGCGTCCGCGGGTGCCCCGCCACCCGACGTGCCAGTGGCGGATGCGCTCGGCGCCGTCGTCGGGTCCTGCGTCCGCACGGGGTCGGAGCTCG
>JAICSK010000232.1 GCA_025936915.1 Nocardioides sp. | reverse complement strand
CGTTGCCGAGCGGGCGTCACGACGCAGTCGCCAACCGCTCACCGCGACGAGGACCAGCGCGGAAGGGAGCGTGTACGCCTCGGGCACGTGGACGCCGAGGTCGACCAGCCGCACCCAGGTCGCGGCAGCGAGGAGGGCCCCGCCGGGCCACGAGAGATGTCGCCTGCTCGGGTGGACGATCGACGAGGCGGTGACCAGGACACCGGCGACCGTCAGGTGGACGGCGGTCGACACGTAGGTGTCCGAGGCGAGGAGGATCGCCGCCGTCGACACCGTGACGGCGACGAAGGCCGAGGAGGCCTCGAGCTCGGGGCGCGGTTTCCAGATCGTGAGGCCACCCAGCACGATCAGCACAGGGATCGCGCGGAACTGCTCGTCCATCCCCATGACGTCGCCGCCCGCCCACACCAGTCCGGCGAAGGCGACCGGGAAGCAGACTGCCGCCACCGCGCCGGTGGAGTCGGCGCGGGCCATCAGGAAAGCGCTGATCGCGCACGCAACGACGAGCACCGCCGAGGTCAGTCGGTCGCTGGTCAACGCGATCATGACGGCGGCGGCCGTGACCGTCACGGCGACGACGCGCAGGGCCTCAGCGGTGGTCTGGGACGGCCGTCGTTCGGCCAGCACGAGTGCGGCGACGGCGACCACCACGAGCCCGCCCACCACGACCGCGAGGGGCACGTCGTACAACGGCAGCGACGTGACCACACCGGCGAACCCTGCGCAGGAGGTGGCGGCAACCCACCTACGACGGGGCAACGGCGTCAGGCACGAGGCCAGGGCGCAGCCGGCCGCCGACACGACGACGACCAGGGGCAGGAGGAGCCAGCGCGAGGGGTCGACGTAGACGTGTGCCACGTGTACGCCGAACGGCTGGGTGAACGGGTCGCCGACGGTCAGGACCGCGTCGAGCGAAGAGGTCAGCAGCCCCACGACGCAGACCATCGGGAACACCGCTGTGCCGACAAGCGGAATCACGGGCGCGGGGAGTCGAACCGGAGCGAGGGCCAGCGCGACGGTCCAGAACGCTGTCAGGACCAGCAGCGCGGTGGCCGCAGCGGTCGATCCGTTGTCGAGGGCGGGCAGCACCACGACGTAGCTCGCGAGGAGGCCGGCGATGCCGTGTCCGACATGGGTGGAGGTCCGGCCGAGCCCGACGGCTGGACCCGCGAGCGCCATCAGCGCCGCTGCCGCAAACAGGGGCCATCCGGCCAGGTCGCCCCAGAGGTGGTGCACGGTCAGGGAGTCGTCGACGAGAGCGACGTATCCGTCCACGACGAGCGCCAGCCACGCGATCCCTCCGAGGAGCATCGAGACGGCAGCCATGCTCCGGAGACGCAGCGCCGTCCCGACCCTGCCGAGGGCCAGCAGGGCCGCGCAGGTGACGACCACCCGGAGCCGCGAGTCGAGGCCCCAGACCGAGGCGGCGCCCGCCACGAAGGTGGCGACCGGAGCCACGAGACCCGGCACGACCAGCGGCCGGGACGAGGTGAGCAGCAGCAGGGCCAGGGCGACAGTGGTCACGACGGCACCCGCGAACATCGTCGTCCGGGCGTCGGTGACCTGACCGAGCCAGCCGGCGTGGCGCATGCCGAAGACGTCGAGTGCCACCAGTCCGAGCCCGACCGTCGCCAGTGCCTCGGCCGCGGTCCGGAGCGCGCGCCGGTCCAGGGCGGCGGTCAGGCCGAGGGTCGTGCCCGTGAGCGCCACCAGCACGAGCGTGCGACCGCCGACGCCGAGCCAGTGCCACGCGACGGCCAGGAAGATCAGCGCCGCGACCAGCAGGCACAAGGCACCGAGCGCGAGGAGGATCTTCGGGACCGAGGCTCCGCGGAGTCGGGGTGACCGCGTCGCCTTTGCGGACGACGGGTACGGCGGGACCCCGGCGATCGGGGATGTCGCGGTCGGGGCGCCCACCATCACCGGGGCCGGACGCCGCTGCGAACGCAGCAGCCCGAGGAGCCGGTCGGCCTCCTGAAGTGAGGCGAAGAGCGACCCCGCCGTCGGTCCGGTGAGCGGCAACGAGCAGACCGGGCAGGTCTGCGGGTCGTGCGGCAGTACGGCGCGGCACTCGGGGCAGCGCGTGGGGTCGGCGTACGTCGTCATGAGGCCAAGTGCCTCATCGAACGGGTATGACTACCCAGGTCCCCGGAACTCAGCCGCCATGAGTACCCGTGCCTAGAGCGGTCACTGCAACGTCATCCGCGGCTCGCCGTTCAGCAGGCCCCTCCCGCTGGTCGTGCAGGTGCCGCCGCGAGGCGTGCCGCCGTTCCAGGCCTGTCGGACGCAGCTGCGGATCGCGAGCTGGCCCCAGTAGTTGGGGTGCAGCGACTCCTGGATGTAGTAGTCGGACCCGGCTGTGGACACCGTCCGGATCTGGTCGATCCACTCGCTACCGTCGACGGCACCGGGTGCCTGCCAGCTGCTGTAGTGCTTCTCGACAAGGTCGTCGGTGTTCTCGCAGAGTCGGTGTCCGGTGAACGCGTGCGCGACGTCGAGCGTCTTGACGTTGGTCAGCCCGGAGTCGGCGGCCGCGCCCAGGACGGTGTTGTCGATGGTGGGCAGCGCGGTCGCGTTGGCCCAGTCGGCGTCTGCGTTCCAGAAGCCGCATCCACCGGTGCTCTGTCGGGTGTAGCCCGACTCGGAGTAGCGGAACCCCGAGCCGTCCGGGATCGGCGACTCGTAGTCCTGCACGAGCAGCGTCCATGCGTTGTCGGCGTACCCGGCGTTGCGCATCGCCTCCCGGATGTTCTGGTACGCCGTGGCGATGTGCGCGCGGACGGCCGCCACGTTGGCAGGGGTGAATCCGGCGGTCACCGAGCTGTCGTCGTGGCAGTAGTTCTTCCACCACGTCGGCGAGGTCAGGAAGTCCTCGACACAGTCCTGGACGATCGACCCGAACCCGAAGTCATTGCCTCCGATCGCGACGACGACCATCGTCACGTGGTGGGTCGCGGCGAAGTCCTGCAGCATCAGGGCCTGCCCCTGCTGACTGCCGTTGCTGTAGAAGTCCAGTCCCGGCTTGAAGTTGCCGTCGCTGTCGGTGAACGTCGACGTCCGCGCTCCCGAGCATGCCAGGTCGAGGCCGTTGACCCCACCGCCGATGTAGATCTCGGCCGAGGCGCTGCGATGACACCGGGTGATCTGCTCCGCGGTGTGGCCGGAGTTGTCGTCGTACGCCGTCGGACCGAGCGCGTCGACGTACGACTCCGAGGCGTTGGAGTTGCCTGCCCAGCGTCCCGCCTCACCCGAGATGTAGGAGTCGCCGACGGACACGATCCATGGCGCTCCGCCTCCCGGACCGTCGGCCCGGGCGGCGGGACCGATGCCCACCATCGTGAGCACGGCGGCGGCCAGGGTGAGGGTGTAGAGCGCAAGGGCCCGGCGGTGGGTGAGGCGCACGATGACTCCCGAGAGACGTGGTGGCGCCGTCGGGGACGGCCCTCGCACGCTAGCGGCGGGAGCGGGGCGGCGTCAGCACAGGTTCGTGCAGTCGCACAATCCTGAAGGCCGTGACCCGAGGACGTGCCGGTGGCCAGGGGCGGGGTCGAACCGCCGACCTTCCGATTTTCAGTCGGACGCTCGTACCAACTGAGCTACCTGGCCGGGTGCACCCCGCCTGTGCGACGCGCGTGCACACAGTACCGGAGGTGGGAGAGCGCGCCGAAACCGCCGGCGACGTCCGCGGCACGTCGTACTACCGTGGGCGCATGGCCGAGGACGTCGACATCCGACAGCACATCAGCGACCTGGTGACCTCCGAACGCTCGCTGCGCGAGCGGCTCGCCGCCGGCGCGATCTCGTCGGACGAGGAGCACGAACAGCTCCGACGGGTCGAGGTCGAGCTCGACCGGTGTTGGGACCTGCTGCGTCAGCGCCAGGCGCTGCGCGACTCCGGTGGTGACCCCGACCGCGCCGCCGCTCGGTCGGAGAGCACCGTGGAGGGCTACCTCGGCTGAGTTCCGGGTTCGGTGGCGACGTCGACGTCGCCGTATGCTGTCCGCGCCCGGAGCCTCTCCGGGACACCTGCCCCCATCGTCTAGTGGCCTAGGACGTCGCCCTTTCACGGCGGTAGCACGGGTTCGAATCCCGTTGGGGGTACGAGGTCGAAAAGGGGTCCTGACCAGCGGAAACGCTGTTCGGATCCTCTTCGCTATGTCGGCCCGAATCGGGCTGGGGCAACACTGGGGCAACAGCCGGAACCGCCTGGAGCGTTGCCCGGCGCCGCTG
>JAICSK010000206.1 GCA_025936915.1 Nocardioides sp. | reverse complement strand
GTGCAGGAGGAGCTCAAGCAGCACTTCCGTCCCGAGTTCCTCAACCGCGTCGACGAGATCATCGTGTTCCCGCCGCTGTCGCGCGAGCAGATCATCCACATGGTCGACAACATGATCGCTGCGGTCGAGGTCCGGCTGAAGGACCGCGACATGTCGCTCGAGCTCACCCAGGCGGCGAAGAACCTCCTGGCCGAGCGCGGCTTCGACCCGGTCCTCGGTGCGCGTCCGCTGCGTCGTACCGTCCAGCGCGAGATCGAGGACGTCCTCGCCGAGAAGATGCTCTACGGCGAGGTCGGCCCGGGCCAGATCGTCCTGGTCGACGTCGACAGCGACGACCCGACGGCGCAGTTCACCTTCAAGGGCCAGAAGATGGCCGAGCTGCCCGACCTGCCGCCGCTGGAGACCGTCGGCGCAGAGCCCCCCGCCGGCCCGGCCGGCCGTGGTGCGGGCGACGACGAGACACCCGGCCCGACCGACGTGGAGAAGTCCACCGGCTCCGAGTAGGCGCTGACCCGTCAGAAACGCACGCTGAAAACGCATCGACCCGGCAGAAGGGCACGCACTTCTGCCGGGTCGGCGCTTGTACGCGGGACACTTCTGCCGGGTCAGCGGTTCTGGGCGGGACACTTCTGCCGGGTCAGCGGGGGCGTGAGAGGGTGCCCGCGTGATCATCGCGGCCGCCACGATCAAGGACTCCCGGGAGAACGTCGAGAAGTTCGTCAGGCGCAACCTGCGGGGCGGGATCGACCACCTGGTGGTGTTCCTGGACGCGCCGCTGCCCGAGGTCGAGGAGCTGCTCGACGCCGCCCCCCACGTGACCGCCGTACGCGCTCACGGCGAGTGGTGGGCGGGCGAGCGGCCCGACGACCTCAACGAGCGCCAGGTCTGCAACCACGGCCTGGTCTCGCGGGCCGTGGCCGGGTTCGCCTGGGCGGAGTGGATGTTCGTGCTCGACGGGGACGAGGTCGCGCAGATCGATCGTTCGGTCCTCGACCGGCTGGCTCCGGCCACCCGGGCCGTGCAGCTCCTGCCGCTCGAGGCCGTCAGCCGGATGGATCCGTCGGGAGACCCGACGCAGTTCAAGCGCCGACCCACGGGCGACGAGCTCGAGCTGCTCAGGCTTCTCGGCGTGATCCCGGAGGCGCGGATGCGGGCCTACTTCCGCGGTCACGCGTCGGGCAAGCCCGGGCTGCGGCCGGCCCCCGGGTACGCCCTCGGCGTCCACCACGCCGTCGAGACCGCCACCGGCGACCGCCTCGAGGGAGTGACCGATCCCGGTCTGACGCTGCTGCACTACGAGTCGCACAACGGACAGGAGTTCGTCCGCAAGTGGCGGGCGCTGATCGGGTCGGGCTCGGACAACATCCGGCAGAGCCGCCGCCGCTCCGCGATGGCGCGCTCGGTCGGGACGATCCTCGACCTGGGGCGTCCCGAGGCCGTCACGGCGGCGCTCCTCGAGGACCTCTACCGCCGCTGCGCACTCGACGACGGTGAGACCTTGTCGCGGCTGGGCATGCTGGTCGACGTCGACCCCGACGCGGGCCAGCACCGGCCGGCGACCGATCCAGACGGCGTACGCCGGCTCGAGACGTTGCTCGACCGAGCCCACGACGTACCGAAGATGCCGTTCCGGCCGCGGGCACAGGACCGGCGTGCCGACAAGGCCGTCGCTAGGCTGCAGCGCCGGCTCTGACCGAACGACCGCCCGGAGGTGTGCCCTCGTGATCTTGTCGGTGACGACGCTGAAGGACTCGCTCGCCAACGTGCGCAAGCTCGTCGCCCGCAACCTCAACGGAGGCGTCGACCATCTCGTGATCTACCTCGACGCGGAGGCGCCCGAGGTCGAGGAGTATCTGTCCGGCCACCCCGACGTCACCTGCGTCCGGGCGTACGGCGACTGGTGGGACCACCGACCTGACAACCTCAACCAGCGGCAGAGCACCAACGCCGGTCTGCTGAGCCGGATGCTCGACGGCTACGACTGGGCGAGGTGGCTGGTCCACATCGACGGCGACGAGGTCGCGCGGCTCGACCACGAGGCGCTCGCCGCGGTGGCGCCCGAGTGGCAGGCGGTGCGCCTCGACCCGCTCGAGGCGGTGGCGCGGATGCACGCCGAGCACGATCCCGTGCTGTTCAAGCGGCTCCTCAGCGCGGACCAGCTCGCCCTCCTCGGCACGCTCGGACTCGTCGAGAAGGCGACCAACCGCACCTACTTCCGCGGCCATGTGGCGGGCAAGCTCGCCGTCCGGCCCTCGATCCACCTCTCGCTGGCCATCCACAAGGCGGTGGTCGACCAGGCCAAGGTGCCTGTGCTCCACGACGGCCGGCAGCACGTGCTGCACTACGAGTCGCCGAACGGCGACGAGTTCGTCCGCAAGTGGGTGGCCCTGCTCACCTCCGGGAACGCCGTCCGGCAGCTGGGTCCCCGTGCCCCCATGGCCCGGGCGCTGGATGCCCTCCTCGGACTCGACCTGGGCGAGGAGGAGACGGCGCACTTCGTGCAGCTGATCTACGAGCGGCACGCGGTCGACGACGTCGAGGCGCTCGACCGGCTCGGGTTCCTGGTGCGGGTGGACGCCGACGCGCCACTGCCGGCGCGGGCCGCGTTCCCGGAGTCCGCCAAGGAAGAGCTGCGCGAGCTGCTCGACCGGGCCGGGGCCGAGCCGAAGCGGCCCTTCCGTCCCACAGCTCCGGGGGTCAACGCCGTCAGGATCGTCGAGCGGGTGCACCGAGAGCTGGGCCGCTGAAACCGGCTCAGTGCGCGCTGTGCAGGTTGAGCACGACCACGCCGACGATGATCAGCGCCAGTGCGCCCAGCTTGACGACGTCGAACCGCTCCCCGAGCACCAGCGCGCCGATCGCGGCGATGGCGGCGGTGCCGAGCCCGGACCACACGGCGTACGCCACCGAGACCGACATCTGGCGCACCACGAGGGCGAGCAGCCAGATCGACAGGGCGTAGCCACCCAGCACGACGACCGACCAGGGGAGGTCGTGGAAACCCCGCGCACGCGGCAGGGCGGTGGTCGCGCCGACCTCGATGCCGACGGCGGCAAGGAGAACGACGAACGGGCTCAGCATGGCGAATCACTCTCCGACGGTGTAGCAGTCGCTACGTTCGTTCAGTGTAGCGTTCGCTACATCCAGGATCCAGCTGAATGGTCTGGCTAGGGTGTGCCCGTGGCCACCCGCCGTGACGAGCTCGCGAACGCCGCGACGGACTACGCCCTCGAGCACGGACTGATCGGACTGAGCCTGCGGCCGCTGGCCGAGGCGTTGGGCACGAGCGACCGGATGCTGCTCTACCACTTCCGGGACAAGGACGACCTCCTGGCGACGATCCTGAGCACCACCAGCGAGCGCTCGGTGGGCAGCCTTCGCGAGCTCCCCGCTGCGCGAGACCTCCGCCACGCGGTCCTCGACCTCTGGCGCGCCGTCACCACCGGCCCGCAGCAGCGTTGCCAGCGGCTGTACGTCGAGGCCGCGGCGCTCGGACTGTTCGGGCGCGAGCCGTACGCGACGGCGGTCCGCGCGAGCAACGCAGACTGGGTATCGGGCGTCGCCGCGCACTTCCGTCGGGTGGGCCTTTCCCCGGCTGCGGCTCGCCAGGTCACCCTCGTGGTCGACGCGACGTTCATGGGTCTCCAGCTCGACCAGCCGCTCGACTCGGCGGCCGTGCAGCGGCGGGCCGTCCGCGACCTGGCCGATGCGGTCGCCGCGCGCTGGGGTGGCCGGGATCAGTCCGGCAGCGCGTAGCCGTCGCGCGTGCGGACGAGCAGGCCGTCGGCCAGCAGCGACTCGAGGGCGCGGTCCCGTTGGGCGTCGTGTGGCCAGGCCCCGATGATCGTGCGGGGACCGACCGGCCCGTCGGCCTCGCGGACCAGGGCCATCAGCCGCCCCCGGCACTGCCGGTCGGTCCCGCTCCACGCCTGCCCGCGCCGCACCGGTCCGTCGTACGACGGGTGGCCGGCGGAGCGCCAGGCGCAGGCGGCGTGCACCGGGCACTCGTCGCAGTGCGGCGACCGGGCCGTGCACACCAGGGCGCCCAGCTCCATCAGGGCCACCGACCAGGTCGCCGCCGTGGGCTCGTCGTCGGGCAGCAGGTGCTCGGCCGCCGCCTTCTCGGCCGCCGTGACCGCCGGCGGTGGAAGCTCGACGCCCGTCACCAGGCGCGCGAGCACCCGACGGACGTTGGTGTCCAGCACGGGTCGACGGCGGCCGAACGCGAACGCCAGGACCGCCGAGGCCGTGTAGTCGCCGACGCCGGGCAGTGCCCGCAGCGCGTCGTGGTCGTCCGGCACCTCGCCGCCGTGGTCGTCGGTGATCGCGGTGGCGGCGGCGTGCAGGCGGAGGGCGCGGCGGGGGTAGCCGAGCCGGCCCCACGCCCGGATCGCCTCGCCCGTCGGCTCGGCGGCCAGGTCGGCCGGCCGTGGCCAGCGCGCGATCCATTCGTCGTACACCGGCCGCACCCGGGAGACCGGGGTCTGCTGGAGCATGAACTCCGAGACCAGGACGCCCCACGGCGTCGCCGTCGTACGACGCCACGGCAGGTCGCGGGCGTGCGCGTCGTACCACGCGAGCAGCGGGGTGTGGAGCTCGGAGGGCGCGGACACGCTGGGAGCCTAGTGGGGTGGCATCGCCCCGGTTTCGGCCGGAGTGGTGTCCGAGTCCGCTGGCGGGTGAGTACTTCGTGAGCCTGGTCTGTGAGGTCGACGCCTAGATCGTGCCGGTGTCGGTGAACGAGGAGGCGTTGATGGCTGCTGGGATCACGCGCCCCGCCGTGTGCGGTGGGCACTGAACCATGAGGGCGCCTGTGAGCCTCTTGCGGACGACCGGTGCAAGGGAGCGAGGAGGACGGGTGCTGTTCCTGGGTGATGACTGGGCTGAGGCCCATCACGACCTCGGGCGCCAAGAGCGATCCGGGTGATGCGCACGTGCTGGCCGAGATCGTCCGCAAGGACCGTGAGCACCACCGGGTGGTGGCCGGGGACAGCGAGCAGGCCGAGGTGGTCAAGACCGTGGCTCGCACCCACC
>JAICSK010000247.1 GCA_025936915.1 Nocardioides sp. | reverse complement strand
GGTGGGCGCGTCCGACGGGGCACCGACCGGGCCGTCCGGCGAGACGGGCGGACCGAGGCCGGGCTCCGGCTCGGCCACGATGGTCACCGGCCGCGCCACCTGCGGTATCCGGCGCGCGAGCACCTCGACGAGCGCGAACCAGAGTGTGCAGACCGCGATCGGCCCACCCCACGCGGCCAGCGCACCGCGGTCGAGGAGGGCCGAGTAGAACAGCGGCGACACCGCCGTGGAGGCGCTCCAGGCGAGCTGGGTCGAGGCCATGTAGCGACCTCGCGCCTCCGGTGGCGGCGTCTCGGCCGACAGTGCCGAGACGACCGGACCCGAGCTCATCTCCCCCAGCGTGTAGACGAAGGCGGCCGCCAGGACCGTCACCACCGCGGCGGTCACGCTGAGCGCGTGCGCGACGTAGAACATCACGTAGGACACCACGGTGAACCCGACCGCCGCCTGGAGCACCCGTCGGCGGGTCGACCCGGTCATCGCCCGCACGACCAGCCCCTGCCCGACGCCGATCAACACCGTGTTGATCACGAAGACCGTGCCGGGCAGCCATCCGGGCAGGCCGAGAGTGTCGACGAAGTAGACCGGCATCGACACGTTCAGGGTCATCGTCGCCATGGCGTAGCAGAAGATCACCGCGATCAGGGTGCGATAGCCGCGGTCGGCGAACGCCACCCACCACTGCACGGGCCCTGCCTCCCTCGAGCCGTCGGCGACCACGGGACGGCCGCCGCCGGCGACGCCGAGCATCAGCACGAACGCCAGCACGTACGACGCGGCGTTGCTCACCACGACCGCCTGGTACGCCGGCCCGGTGCCGATGGTGAGCGCCACAGCCGACAGCACGCCGCCCACGCCGTACCCCGCGTTGCGCATCGCCTGGAGGAAGCCGAACCAGACCTCGCGCTCGCCCGGGCGCGTGATCTGGGTGACCATCGGCCCGAGCGCGCTCCAGAAAGCCTGCCGGGTCACCGTGGCGCAGAAGACCAGCGCTGTCACGGCGACCAACGAGTGGGCGAACGGGTAGAGCAGGAACGCCACGGCGGCGCCCGCGTTCCCCGCCTGCATCAGCGCCTTCGGGCCGAGCCGGTCGACGAGCACGCCCAGGTAGGGCACCACGACGAACGCCACGGTGTTGGCGATCGTCATCGCCAACCCGAGCTGTACCAGCGACAGCGACGTCTGGTGGAGGAAGTAGAGCATCGACAGGGGCATCCAGATCCCGCTGCCGAGCGCGTCGATGCCGAGCGCGGACACGAACCGCCGGTGAGGTCCGATGTCGGGGAACCCGAGTCGCTGCAGCACCTCGTCATCCTCCAACTTCAAGTCGGGTTGAGGGCAAACCGGACGGGAGGGAGACGACGCCGGGCCCCGCTACGGTGACGCCATGACGTTCTCCATCGTGGCGAGATCCACCGACGGTGAGTCCTGGGGGGTCGCCGTCGCGTCGAAGTTCCTGGCGGTCGGCGCCGTCGTCCCGGCAGCGGTTGCCGGCGTGGGCGCCGTCGCCACCCAGGCGGACGCGAACGTCGCCTACAAGGGACTGGCCCTCTCCCACCTCGACGAGGGCGCGACCGCGGCGGTCGCGCTGCAGCGCCTGCTCGACGAGGACGACGGCCGTGACGAGCGCCAGGTCGGCATCGTCGACGTCGACGGCGGGGCAGCCAGCCACACCGGGCACGCGTGCCTCGACTGGGCGGGCAGCCTGACCGGTGACGGCTACGCGATCCAGGGCAACATCCTCGCCGGCGACTTCGTGGTCGCAGCGATGCAGGACGCCTTCGAGGCCAGTGACCCGGACGAGCCGCTGGCCCGCCGGCTGCTGGCGGCACTGGCCGCCGGTGACGACGCCGGCGGCGACCGGCGCGGACGGCAGTCGGCGGCGCTGCTCGTGGTCCGCGAGGGTGCGGGTTACGGCGGCGGCGACGACGTCGCCGTGGACCTCCGGGTCGACGACCACGTCGACCCGGTCACCGAGCTGTCCCGGCTCCTCGACCTCAACGACCTCTACCTGACCGCGTCGACGGAGTCGGAGCAGGTCCACATCACCGACGAGCTCGGCGGCGAGATCGAACGACGCGTGCACGATCTCGGCTTCGCCGACCTGAACGCCTGGGCCGGGACCGAGAACTACGAGATGCGCGTCGACCCCGGCGGGACGTGGATCGACCAGCAGATCCTCGACCGCCTCCGCGACGCCACTCCCGACAGCACGTCGGGCAACCCGTGAGCGTCCTCGCCATCGACGCCGGCACCACCGGCGTCACCGCCCTCGTCGTCACACCGGAGGGCCGGATCGCGGCCCGCGGCTACCAGGAGTTCGCCCAGCACTTCCCCCGGCCGGGCTGGGTCGAGCACGCACCGGAGGAGATCTGGCAGGCGACGCTCGAGGCCACCCGCGCCGCCCTCACGTCGTACGACGCGTCGGAGCTGCGTGCTGTCGGGATCACCAACCAGCGCGAGACGGTGCTGCTCTGGGACCGCGAGACGCTCGGCTCACCGCGGCGGGCGATCGTCTGGCAGGACCGGCGCACCGCAGGGGTCTGCGAGCGGCTCCGCGACGCGGGCCACGAGGCCCGCGTCACCGAGCTGACCGGACTGCGGCTCGACCCGTACTTCTCCGGCACCAAGCTCACCTGGCTGAAGGAGAACGACGAGCGCACCTGGGCGCTGGTCGAGGAGGGCCGGTACGCCGTCGGCACGGTGGACTCCTACCTCGTCGCGCGGATGACCCGGGGCACCTGGCACGTGACCGACGTGTCCAACGCCAGCCGCACCCTGCTGATGGATCTCTCGACCGGGCAGTGGTCCGACGAGCTGTGCGACCTGTTCGGCGTACCTCGTGACGCGCTGCCCGAGCTGGTGCCCAACTGGGGGCAGATCGCGACCACCGACCCGGCGTCGTTCTGCGGGCTCGAGCTGCCGATCTCAGGGCTCGCCGGCGACCAGCAGTCGGCGCTGTTCGGCCAGACGTGCTTCGACGCGGGGGACGCGAAGTGCACGTACGGCACCGGTTCGTTCATCCTCACCAACACCGGCTCGTCGCTCGAACGGTCGGACGCCGGACTGCTGTCGACCGCCGCGTGGCGCTCGCCCGACGGCGACCTGACGTACGCGCTCGAGGGCGCCATCTTCGTGACCGGCGCGGCGGTGCAGTGGTTGCGCGACGGGTTGCAGATCGTCGGCTCGGCCGCCGAGACCGAGGCGGTCGCGGCGACGGTCGACTCCTCCGATGGCGTGGTGTTCGTGCCGGCGCTGACCGGACTCGGTGCGCCACACTGGGACCCCCGCGCGCGCGGCACGATCCTCGGCATCACCCGCGGCACCACCCGCGCCCACCTCGTGCGCGCCACCCTGGAGGCGATCGCCTTCGAGGTGCGCGACGTGCTCGCGACGATGCCGGCTCGGTCGTCCCTCCGCGTCGACGGCGGTGCCTCCGCCAACGACCTGCTCTGCCGGATCCAGGCGGACCAGCTCGGGGTCGCGGTGGAGCGCCCCGAGATCGTGGAGACGACCGGCCTCGGCGCGGCGTTCCTGGCCGGGCTCGGCGTCGGCGTCTGGGACTCC
>JAICSK010000165.1 GCA_025936915.1 Nocardioides sp. | reverse complement strand
CGCAGCGACTCGCGGGCGGACGTCGCGTCGACGCGGGCCAGCACCTGGCCCTTGCGCACCCGGTCGCCGGGCTCGACGTCGATCGCGCGGACGATCCCACCCGACCCCTCGAAGTCCACCGCGAGCGTGCGGTCCGCCTCGATGTTGCCGGTGCTGGTCACCGATGCGGTGACCTCACCGCGGTCCACGATGGTGGTGCGTGTGGCGGAGGTGCTCGGGGTCGAGCTCACCGCGACCGCCCGGAACGTGACGACGCCGACGAGGGCGATCGCCAGACTCAGGAACCCGTTGACCAGCCAGGTCCGGCCCGGGGGACGGAGGTGGGACAGCACGGACATGGACCACTCCTCGATGACACGCACCGGCGTGCGTTCGCCGGCACCGCGCCGATCACAACGGGTCGCGCTGTCGGGCGTCCGTGCGGACCCTGTGGCGTCGCTGAGAGGTCGGCCGTCAGCCCTTCGGCACCGCGAGCACGTGGACGACCCCGTTCGCGTACTGCTCGACCGTGGCGAGGTCGAACCGCCCCTCCACACGGTCCGGGAACGGACGGGGTCCGCCTCCGCGGGTGACCGGATACATGAACAGGTGGAGCTCGTCGGCGAGCCCGTCGGCCACGAGTCCACGGACGAGGGTGGCGCTGCCGCTCACGTAGAGGTCACCGACCTCGTCCTTCAGGGCGCGGATCTGCCCGGGGTCGTAGGCGCCGAGGACTGTGCTGTTCTGCCACGTCACGTCGGCGTCGGTGAGCGTCCCGGAGACGACGTACTTCATGGTGTCGTTGAAGAACGGCGCCCCGGGGTCGTCCTCGACCGTCCGTCGCGACCAGGCCGGCTCGAACATCTGGTACGTCGTGCGTCCGAGCAGGATGCCCTGGCAGCCGCTGGTGACGGCGGCCAGGGTCTCGCCCATCCGCGGGTCGAAGCCGAACTCGAAGGTCCACACCGGCGCGTCGATCACGCCGTCCAGGCTGATGAACTCGTGCACGAGGATCCTGCCCATCTCGCCAGCGTGGCAGAGCGCCGACGCCGGATCCACCCGTCAGACGCGGAACGGCAGTCGCGGCGAGACGATGAAGAACGCCTGCACCACGGCCAGGCCGACGATCGCGGCCACCGGACTCGCGAACGTCAGCAACGCCGCCACCGCGTACAGGCTCTGGGCGAGCACCAGCCGGCGCCGTACGACGCGGATCGCCGGGATCCGCTCTGGCTCCACCAGGTGGTCGCCGGCGTGGAGCACGACCCAGGCCAGGGTCGCGCCGAGCGCCGCGAGGTTCAGCCAGTACAGAGCCACCGCCAGCGGCACGTGGACATGGCCGGCCAGGACGGAGGCCGTGAACGGCAGGGTCGTGACGAAGAACAGATAGCTGATCACGGCCCAGGCGAGCATCCGGTCCGACTCGTCGCAGAGCCCGAGCACGGTGTGCAGCGCCAGCCAGAACGTGCCGAGCATGGTGAAGCTCAGGACGTACGCCGCGAAGTTGGGGCCGAGGTGGGAGAGCTGTACCCAGAGCGCGTGACTGTCCGTGGCCCGCTGCCCGGACAGGTGGAGGTCGAGGACCAGCAACGTCATCGCGACCGCGAACACGCCGTCGGCCAGTGCCTGCACCCGGTCGACGCTGCGCCCCGAGAACCGGTTGTAGACCTCGCTCACGCGGGCAGCCTAGAGCGGCTCTCCGCCCTCGGGGTGAGGCGGCGCCCCCGCCTCCCCGAGGTAGCCTCCGGATGGGACTTCCGACGGATGTGGGGCTCTCGACGGTCGCTCATCAGCAGGCGGAAGGACAACGATGGAGCCCGGACGGTGAACCGGCTCGAGCCGGGCCTCGTGCTCGGCGAGCGCTACCGCCTCGAGCGCCGGATCGCATCCGGCGGCATGGCCGACGTCTGGTCGGCCGGGGACGAGGTCCTGCAACGCAACGTCGCCCTCAAGGTGATGCGGCCCGATCCCGAGCACGAGCAGATCTTCGCGTTGCGGTTCCGCGACGAGGCCCTGCACTCGGCCGCGCTGAACCACACCAACATCGCCACGCTCTTCGACTACGGCGAGGACGACGGCGTCGCGTTCCTCGTGATGGAGCTCGTCGACGGCAAGCCGCTCTCGCAGATCATCCGCGAGACCGGACCGATGCCGGCCGAGCAGGTGCGCTCCATCGTCGGCCAGTGCGCGCTGGCGCTCGGCGTCGCCCACGAGGCCAAGGTCGTCCATCGCGACGTGAAGCCGGCCAACATCCTGATCCGCGAGGACGGCCTGGTGAAGCTCACCGACTTCGGCATCGCGCGAGCCGTCGACGCCTCCGGCCACACCCGGGCCGGTGACCTGCTCGGGACGCCGAGCTACATCAGCCCCGAGCAGGCGCTCGGCCGGCCGGCGACAGGTGCCTCCGACCTCTACGCGCTCGGCGTGGTGGCCCACGAGATGCTGTGCGGCGCCAAGCCGTTCGACAAGCCGACCCCGATCGCCACGGCCATGAGCCACCTCCACGAGGAGCCGCCACCGCTGCCGGACGGCGTACCGGAGGACCTCGTCGGCGTCATCGAGGACCTGCTTGCCAAGGACCCCCGGGACCGGCCCGAGAACGCGCGCGCCGTCGCCATCCGGCTCGGCCTCGCCGACCACGAGATCATCGGCCTCGCTCTGGGGCTCGCCCAGGCGGTGTACGGCGAGTCCTCCCTCGACGGCCAGGGCGCGACCCGCGTCGACCCGAGCCCGCAGGAGCCGACGGCGACGGTCGCCGTCGACCAGGCACAGCTCCTCGAGGACTGACGCGGTTCTGCGCCCGGCAGGGCCACGACGCCACGTTTCGGACGGCGTTCTCCGGCAAGGATGAGGGTGTGCCACGACAGACCGCGCCCACCTACACCACTCGGCCTCTCGACGAGAGCACCTGGGACGACTTCGCCGCGCTGGTCGAGGCCAACAACGGCATCTGGGGCGGGTGCTGGTGTCTGGGCTTCCATCCCGAGCCGTTCGGCACGGCAGAGGACAACCGCGTGGCCAAGCGCGAGCACGTACGCCGCGGGAGCGTCCACCAGATCCTCGTGTTCGACGAAGACCGGTGCGTGGGCTGGTGCCAGTACGGCGAGCCGGCAGAGCTGCCGGAGATCAAGAACCGCAAGGCGTACGAGAAGGCGCTCACCGACCTGCCTGACTGGCGGATCGGCTGCCTCTTCACGGGGTCGAGGCATCGGGAGAAGGGAGTCGCCCGGGCCGCGGTCGCCGGCGCGCTCGACGCGATCCGGGCCGCAGGAGGCGGACTGGTCGAGGCCTACCCGGAGCAGACGGCGGGCCGCGAGCCACAGCGTGGCGCGTACTTCCACACCGGCCCCGAGGACCTGTTCGCCGAGTTCGGCTTCGAACGAGACCGTCAGATCGCGAAGTGGCGCTGGGTGATGCGCGCGCGGGTGTGACCCGCTCACTCATCCCGGAAGGTCTCGGCCGCGGCCCGGATCCGTGCGACGTAGGCCGCCCACTGCTCCTCGTCGAGCGCCGATGCGTCGCGGCCGCCCCGGCCGTCGATGAGCTCGCGGACGATGTCGCAGTGGCCCGCGTGCTGGGCAGTCTCGGCGAGCACGCGCGAGACCAGGTGGCCGAAGGTCGTGCCACGCCGATCCTCCGGCCACCACGTGACCGAGGCGGGTGCTTCGAGCGGGATCGTCGCCAACGACTCGTCGCTGTGCCGCCAGGCGCTGCGGTAGAGGCCCAGCAGGTGGTCGCGGGACTGGTCGGCGGTCGCCCACATGTCGGCTCCGTCCCACACCGACCCGTCGTCCTCCCACGGGAGCGACACCGGCGACGGCCGCCCGACGCAGGCCCCGAGGTAGCCGAGCTCGATGCCGGTCAGGTGCTTGACCAGGCCGAGCAGGTTGGTGCCCGACGGCACCAGCGGTCGCCGCACGTCGTACTCCGAGAGTCCCTCGAGCGAGCGGACGACCGCATCGCGTGACTCCTGGAGGTAGTGCCGCAGGTCCTCGGCCACGGAAGCGGTCATCGCCGGGTCAGGTCCTGGTAGTCGGGGTGCCGCCGCAACCACTGGTTGACGAACGGGCAGAGCACGGTCACCGTCAGGTCGTCGTCGGCCCGGATCTGGTCGAGCATCTGCCGCACCAGGGCCGAGCCCACTCCCTGCCCCTCGAAGGCGTCGTCGACCTCGGTGTGCAGGATCATGATCCCGTCGTCGGTGAGCTCGTAGGCCGAGAACCCGGCGGGCCTCCCGTCGACGTACGCCTCGAACTGTCGCTTCTCCGGGTTGTCGCGCACCTCCACCGAGGTCTTCGTGGCCATGCGTGCCACGCTAGCCGGAGCCCCCGCGTCCGGCTCGGTGCCGGTTGCGGAACGGGCTCGGTCGCACCGGCGAAGACTCCGGGAACACCCCCGTCGCAGGCGGCGAGGTCCCGTGCCGGTCCCCGCTGGTGGGCCAGAATGCAGGCATGAGGCCGCAGGTCGTCGCTCACCGCGGCGCGAGCTTCGAGAACCCCGAACACACCCTGGGTGCCTATCTGGAGGCGATGCGGGAAGGGGCGGAGGCGTTCGAGTGCGACGTCCGGCTCACCGCCGACGGCCACCTGGTCTGCGTCCACGACCGCGACCTCCGGCGTACGGCGAGCACCCGCGGCCTGGTCTCGACGATGGAGCTCGCCGACCTCGACCAGCTCGAGTTCGCGTCGTGGAAGAACCCCTGGGCCGCCTTCGACGACGAAGCGCCCGACCGCGATCCCGACCTCGACAAGGTGCTCACCCTGCGCCGGCTGATGGAGACCGTGGCCGAGGCCGAGCGCCCGATCGAGCTCGCGATCGAGACCAAGCATCCGACGAGGTACGGCGGGCTGGTCGAGCGCCGACTGGTCGAGCTGCTCGCGGAGTTCGGCTGGAGCGGCGAGAGCAGCCCGGTGCGGGTGATGAGCTTCTCCTACGTCGCGCTGCAGCGGATGCAGCGTCTGGCGCCGGACCTGCGGCTGGTGATGCTGATCGAGAAGGCACGCCACTGGACGATGCTCAAGCAGGTGCTCGAGGACGGGTGGATCCTCGGCCCAGGCATCGACGAGCTGATCAAGCACCCCAAGTTCGCGGGCAGGCTGGGTGACAGCGGCCGTGAGCTGCACGTGTGGACGGTGAACACCGAGGCCGAGCTCGAGCTGTGTCGGTCGATCGGCGTCCGGGCGGTGATCACCGACCGGCCCAGGGCGGTGCTCGACTGGCTGGAGGCCGTGCCGACGACGTGAGTCGGCCCCGGCACCCCCTCGATACGCTCACGCGCATGGCCAAGAAGTCCCGCACCAAGGCTCGAGACCGTGTCGTCGACGAGCGCGTCGGTCCGCGGGAGCCGTGTCCGTGCGGGTCGGGCAAGCGGTACAAGGCCTGCCATGGCTCGGCCGGCGGGGTCTTCGTGGCGAGACCCTTCGAGGGGCTGTTCGCCGAACGCGACCTGGTGGCGTTGCGCGAGTTCGTGCCCTCGGCGACCGCGCCGCTGACCGTGGGCGACCGCACCGTGCTGCTCGCGACTTTGCTGCCGACGGCGGCGCCGGCGATGGTGCGCGACTCCGGCGAGGTCTGGCTGGGGATGCAGGTGCGGCACGGGTTCGGCGATCCCTCGCGCGACCTCGGTGCGGTCCTGGAGAGGGCTCTTGCCACCGACGAGCCGGGGATCGTCGGTCTGGTCGAACCACCCGGGCCCGGGGCCCGGCTGCAGGACCTGATGAACGACGAGGCCCTCGACGTGACCGTGCACGCCGGCTTCGAGTGGTGGCTCCGCGACGTCGAGCAACGCGACCAGGAGATGACCGACGCCCTGGAGCAGGCCAACGGCGCCGTCGCGGCCACCGTCCGGCTGACGTCCGTCGACGCGGCGTACTGGGTCGACGCCGGGAGCAAGGAGCACCTCCGCTGGGTGCTGCCGCAGGACGAGACCGCCCTCCTCGACGCCCTGGCCAGGCTCCATGCCGCCGGCGCCGACTCGATCGCCGACGGCTCGAAGCTGGTCGGCATGTTCCGTGCTCATGGCCTGCTGACGCCGGTCTGGGACCTTCCGTCCGGCACCGGCGCGGCCGCGATCGAGCAGCCGATGGCGGCGTTCCGGGAGCGCCTGGAGCAGGCGCTGGACGACGGATCCGAGCTCACCTCCGAGGAGCGTGCGGCCCGGTCGATGCTGGCCAACCACCAGGTGACGCTGCGCTGAACCGCCGTTCCGACGAAGGCTGACCTGCGGCGATCGGGCAGTGGCGAAAAGACACGCCCACGGAAGGTTGATCCGCCGACCGGACGTTCGCTAGCGTCGCGAGCGGCCCGGTCGTTGTTGCCTCCCCCGTCGACATCGACCGGGCCTTCTGCTGTCCCCGACCTGGTCCCGGTTGCGCATGTCCCGGTCGGGCCTGCCCAGGGGCGTCAGCCCAGCGGGTCGCGCTCGATCGGGCAGCTCATGCAGCGCGGACCGCCGCGCCCCGAACCCAGCTCCGACCCGGCGATCCGGACCACCTCGATGCCGGCGTCCTCGAGCCGGGCGTTGGTCTCGTCGTTGCGCTCGTAGGCGACGGCCACCCGGGGTGCGAGCGCGAGGGTGTTGTTGCCGTCGTCCCACTGCTCGCGCTCGGCGGTGACCGGGTCGAGGCCGGTGTCGATCTGGTGGAGGGTGTCGATCTCCATCGCCTTCGCCGCTGCCACCAGGAAGGGCTCGGCGTCCGCGACGTGCAGCTCCAGGGCGTCGGGATCCGATCCGGGCACGACGGTGACGGCGTACGCCGTGAGGGTGTCGGCGACGTTGGGGTACATCACGACCTTGTCGACGTCGACCATCGTGCACACCGTGTCGAGGTGCATGGTCGCCCGCTCCTGGGCGATCGGGACCGCGAGCACGGTGTGGGCGAGCTCGGCGGTGAACACCTCGCGCGCCAGCTGCTCCGCCCCGGCCGGCGTCGTGCGCTCCCCGACGCCGATCGCGATCACCCCGGGCGCGAGCAGCAGGACGTCGCCTCCCTCGACGTGCTCGTTGCGCCAGCCGTGCAGGCGCGGTGCGTCGACGAAGAGTGGGTGGAGGCTGTAGATCAGCTCTGTCAGCTGGGTCTCTCGCGCGCGGGCCGGCATCGCGAGCGACGTGATGGTCACCTCGTCGCGCACCCAGACCGACGAGTCGCGGGTGAACAGCAGGTTGGGCAGCGGGTCGATCAGGAAGTCGTCGCGGGGCAGCAGCGAGGTGACGAGCCCGAACCCGCCGCGCACCTCGTCGTTGCGTACGCCGGCCGTGAGATGGGCGGTGAGCTCCTCGGGCGAAGACTCGCGGAGCATCGGCCCGAGCCAGCGCCTCATGGTCTCGCCGAGGTGGAGGCTGCCGAGCGCCGTCTCGATCGCCCGTTCGCGTGCGTCGGCGTCGCCCAGTGTCTCGGTCAGCAGCTCGGTCAGATAGAGCACCTCGACGTCGCGAGCACGCAGGGCGGCGGCGAAGGCGTCGTGCTCCTCCTGCGCCCGCGCCACCCACGGGATGCCGTCGAACAGCAGCCGATCGTTGTTGCGCGGGGTGAGCCGCGTCAGCTCGGGACCGGGGCGATGGAGCATGACCGTGCGCAGACGGCCGACCTCCGAGTCGGCGCCTGACGGGCGACGGGGCCCGTCACCGGTGGCGGAGTGGGTCGACATGGGGGGCACTCTAGTGGGGGTCCGGACGCGGGGTCAGGCCGCGACGACCTGGTACGCCGTCACACCGGCGAGCACGAAACACACCGCCGACCCGACGTAGTGGATCGTCGACAGCCGCAGGTAGCGCAACAGGACGCGCCCGGCCACGACCGCCAAGCCGGAGACGACCAGCAGGGCGGTCCAGGCGCCGGCGAACACCGACGCCGTGTGGTGGTAGCGCCCGACCAGGCTGATGGTGAGCAGCTGCGAGAGGTCGCCCCACTCGGCGGCGAACAGCACCAGGAAGCTGGCTCCGACCGCCGCGAGACCGGCTTTCGGGGACGTCGCCCGCGCGGCGTACTCCTCCTCGGTCGCGGCCTCCTCGACATCCGCCCGCGGTGCCTCGCGCAGGAGCAGCAGCGCACCGACCAGGAAGATCACGCCGGCCACGACCTCCACCACTCGATGCGGCAGCAGCGTGACCAGACCGCCGACCGTGCAGGCGATCATCGTCTGGACCAGGAAGGCGAGTCCCACCCCGACCCACACGGCGAAAGGTCGGTAGCGCGTCGAGAGCACGAGGGCGGCGACGAACGTCTTGTCCGGGAGCTCGACCACGAAGATCGCGCCGAACGCGATCGCGACGACGGCGAGATCCATCCGCCGAACCTATCGAGTGGCGTTTCGGCAACGTTCACCGCGCTCACACCCGCAGCCCATTGCCAGGGGATGGCCGGAGGTGTTGAGT
>JAICSK010000245.1 GCA_025936915.1 Nocardioides sp. | reverse complement strand
GTAGGACACCGGACGTTCACCGTCGGCGGCACCTTCGCGAACACCCCGCTCGTCTTCGACGTGGTGACCTCGGTCGCCAACCTCCGGTCGGCCGGCTTCGCCGACAGCGACAACTTCCTGATCGTGTTCACGCGGCCGGACGCCGGCGACCTGCTGCGCAGCCTGGAGAGGACCGTGGCCGACGTGCCGGTGGTGACCGTGCAGGACGAGCACCAGTTCGCCGAGCAGCAGCGCAAGCCGATCGACCAGCTGGTGCTGATGGTCGACGCCCTGCTCGGCCTGGCGCTGGTGATCGCGGTGATGGGCATCGTCAACACGCTCGCCCTCTCCGTCATCGAACGCACCCGCGAGATCGGCCTGCTCCGCGCGATCGGCCTGGGCCGGGGTCAGCTCCGGGTGATGGTCACCCTCGAGTCGATCGTGATCGCCGTCCTCGGGGCGGTGCTGGGCGTGGTGCTCGGCGTCTGCTTCGGCGTCGCGATGATGTACGCCGTGAAGGCCGAGGGCCTCGAGGTGATCGCGATCCCGTGGCGGCAGCTCGGTGTGTTCCTCGCCCTCGCCGTGGTGATCGGGGTCCTGGCTGCGGTGCTGCCCGCGCGGCGTGCGGCGCACCTCGACGTGCTGGAGGCGGTCTCCGCGGCGTGACCCACGAAATCGGTGCGGATCGCGGCGTTCCGAAGTCGATTTCGCCCGAACCGGAGGAGTTCAAGCCTTAGACTCGCGGCCGTGGATGAGGTGGTCCTGCCTCTCGGATCGACGTTGAAACACGTGCAGGTGCGGGAGTACGTCCGGGACCTGATCCAGGAGCTTCCGGAGGGCGCACCGGCCCCGTCCGAGCGGGGCCTGATGCAGCACTTCGGCGTCGCCCGGATGACCGTGCGCCAGGCCATCGACGCGCTGGTGTCCGAGGGGCTGCTCGAGCGGGCACCGGCCCGCGGCACCTTCGTCTGCAAGGGCCCGAGGCCCGTGACGCGGCCGCTGTCGTTCACCGAGGACGCCCGCGCCCGTGGCTGGACGACCACGACCGAGACCCTCCAGCAGGGCCTCGGGCAGGCCGGCCCGGGCGTGGCCAAGGCGCTGGGGATCACCCCGGGAGACCCGGTCATCCACTGGCGCCGCCGGCGCCACCATGCGGGCGAGACGCTGTGCTACCAGGATGTCTTCCTCAACGAGGTGCTGCTGCCCGGCTTCCTGCAGACCGGGCTGCCGGACAGCCTCTACTCGGTGCTCGCCGTCCGGGGCCTGCGTCCCACGGCCGCGGAGGACAAGTTCACCGCCGATCTCGCCAACGCCGTCGACGCCGACCTGCTCGACCTCAAGACCGGCGACCCCGTGCTGCGGCACTCCCGCCGCGGGCTCGTCGGCGACGTCGTGATCGAGCTGTCGCGCTCGGTGTACGCCGGAGCGCGGTTCACCTGGTGGAGCCCGCTGACCGTCAACCCGTGAGATCTGCCCGACCGGCCGCCTCGCGGAGGTGACCGAGCGGGGCGACCGTGCGCCCCGACTCCTCGCACACCCAGTGCGGCGAAGGCCCGCCGATGTCGGGCTCGATGTAGAGCGAGTGCTCGGGGTGCTCGGGGTCGCACACCAGGCACATCGGCCACCGGCCGACCGTCTCGAACAGCGCGTCCTGCACGTCCTGGGCGATCAGTCCGGCGACGTACACCCGTCCCTGCGGCCACTGCTCCGCCCACCAGCCGCGGTTGGAGCAGGCGTCCTCGAGGGCGTCCACCGCCTCGGGGGTCGCGCGGTGGCGGGCCTCGAGGTCGGCCAGCACCAGCGCGCGGGCCGCGAGCAGGAGGGTGTCGTCCACGCCCTCGATTCTGCAACGGCGCCGGGTAACGGCCGACGTCCACTCCCCCTAGGGTGAGCCCATGGCCGGAGTCGTGCTGGAGGTCGCCGTCGGCGACCCGCGCGACGTACCGGGGGCAGCCGAGGGCGGAGCCGACCGGTTGTACGCCGCGGCGTCGGGGCCGACCTGCCGGCTGTCCCCCGAACCGTCGCTGGTGAGCGCGATCTGCCGTGAGAGCGACCTGCCCGTCTTCGCGCTGCTACGGCTCAACGACTCGTGGTCGACGACCGGCGGGGAGTTCGCGCGGCTGGTCGGGCTCGGCGAGGACTACCTCGGGTGCGGCGCGACCGGCGTCGCCTTCGGCTTCCTCGACGCCGACCTCGAGATCGACACCGAGACCTGCCGGCTGCTCCTCGACCGCCTGCCGGACGTGCCCTGGTCCTTCCACCGCGCGATCGACTCGTCGCTCGACCCGCGACGTTCGTGGCGGCGGCTCCTCGGCCTGCCGCGGCTCGTGGCGGTGCGGACGGCCGGGTCGCCGCGGGGGATGACGGCCGGGTTCGACGACCTGCTCGCCACCCTGACCCCCGACAACGCGCCGCTGGCGATGCCGGGTGGCGGCCTGACGGCCGAGCAGGTGCCGTGGCTGGTCGAGGCGGGCGTTCGGCAGCTCCACCTCGGTGACCAGGTGCGACCCGGGGGCTCGGCCAAGGCCTACGTCGACGCCGACTACGTGCGGTCGTGGCGCTCGCTGGTCGACGCCCTCCCGGTCGACCGGGCGCGATGATCCTGATCGACCCACCGCTCGTCCCGTCGCGCGGGCGGATGTGGTCGCACCTGGCGAGCGACACGTCGTACCAAGAGCTGCACGCGTTCGCTCGGGCGCTCGGCATCCCCGAGCGCGGCTTCGACCGCGACCACTACGACGTACCGGCGGAGTTCTACGACGATGCGCTCGCCGCCGGGGCGGTGCCGGTGACGTCGAGGCAGCTGATCGTGCGGCTGCGCGACGCCGGGCTCCGGCGCCGGAAGCGCTCTCTTCTGGCCACCGACCACACCGAGGAGGACTGATGCGCGGACGCGACCGCAGCGGACCCGAGACCGACCGCTGGCAACGCCACAACTGGTGGGGGGTGGTGCTCGAGTCCCCAGAGCCGCGGGCCCTGCTGCACTTCTGGTCGTCCCTCCTCGAGGCGCCGATCTACCACGAGAGCGAGGAGGGCGGAGCGGTCGACTTCGGCGAGGGCGTCGCCTATCTCGCCGTCCAGCGCGCCGAAGTCTACGAGCGACCGGTCTGGCCGCCGGAGGAGGGGAAGCAGCAGATGCAGCTGCACCTCGACATCGAGGTCACCGACCTCGGCGCGGCCGTCGAGCACGCGGTGGAGCTCGGGGCGACGCCGGCCGAGTTCCAGCCTCAGGAGAACGTGCGGGTCATGCTCGATCCGGACGGGCATCCGTTCTGTCTGTACACGTGAGGGTTTGGGGTGGACGGTTCATCACGCTGAGCAGGTGAACCCGTCGTGGGCCAGATGAGTTCCGCTGGCCACGCACCGGTTCGACCACTCAGCGTGATGAACCGTCCATGCCCGCCTCCAGCCCCTCGAGCTCTCGTCGGAGGTTGTCCCGGGCAGCGGGCTCCCAGCGCTCCCGGGCGTACGCCGTGTGGAACAGCCGCTCCCGGGCGGCCAGGTCGTGCAGCACGGCCGCCCGGCCGGAGGCGAAGTCGTGGTCGGGGAGGTGGGCGTATTCGCGCCGGACGCCGGTGACGTAGGCGTCGTACCGCGCCCGGGGTGACGCCAGGATCGCCAGGTCGGCGTCGCACAGCGCTTGGCCGGCGGGGTCGTCGGCCGCCGGGGCGTGGGTCTCGGTGAGCCGCACCAGCCGCGC
>JAICSK010000115.1 GCA_025936915.1 Nocardioides sp. | reverse complement strand
TCCTCCGGACACCGAAGACGGCCGAGGACGCGCGCTGGTGGGACGCGGTCCGGGGCAACCTCCCTGAGTCGCTGTTCGCCCTGCTGGGAATCGCCGGCATCGTCGGGTCGGCGTCCGCCTGTTGTTACGGCGTGGTGGTCTACTCGGCGCTGCTTGTATGGCCGACAAGTCCCAGGCCGGCAGCTACTTGCGAGTGGGCGTCACCCTCGACGACGGGAAGACCTACTTCGTCAACATCGCGTTGAGGTAGGAGTCACACGAGGAGGCGGGAGAGGCGGAAGAGGTACAGCGCGATCCCGGCGGCGCCCTGCATCCAGCTGGGGCTGGGCGGGAGCAGCGGGTCGTCGTTGCGATGCCCGACGCGGGTCTCGGGCCGGCTGTCGAGATGGTGGCCGCGCGGGTGCCGGTGCGGGTGGACGTCGCGGTGACGTCTGATCGGTACCCGCCGGCGGTCGAGGCGACGGCGTACTTCGTGGTCAGCGAGGCCCTGGCGAACGTGACCAAGCACGCGGATGCGAGCCGGGCCGGCGTCACGGTCGCCAGCGTGGGCGAGCACCTTCAGGTGGAGGTGTGTGACGACGGCCGTGGGGGAGCAGACCCAGTCCGGGGATCGGGCCTGTCCGGTCTCCGCGACCGCGTCCTCGCGGTCGGCGGGACCCTTCACCTGGAGAGCGTGCCGGGCGCTGGGACCGTCGTACGGGTGGACCTGCCGTGCGGGGCGACCACGTGACCCGGGCGGTCGTCGCCGACGACGCTGTGCTGTTCCGCGAGGGACTGGCGCGGCTGCTCGTGGAAGCGGGCGTCGACGTGGTGGGGCAGACCGGGGACCTACCGGGACTCTTGTCGATGGCTGACGAGCTCGAGCCCGACCTCGTCGTCACTGACATCCGGATGCCACCGAGCCACACGACGGAAGGACTCCAAGCAGCCGAGTCGCTGCGTCGCGACCATCCGGCGGTCGCGGTGATTGTGCTGTCGCAGTACGTCGAGCCGCACTACGCGATGTCGCTGCTGAGCGAGGGACAGCCGGGTGTCGGGTACCTGCTCAAGGACCGGGTGACCGACCTCGACGAGCTCACCGACGCCGTACGCCGAGTGCTCGCAGGGCGAACGGTGGTCGACCCGGCAGTGGTCGCCGAGCTCCTCGACCGCTCGGCGGCGCGCGACCCTCTGGCCGACCTGTCAGCACGCGAGCGGGAAGTGCTGGCGTTGATGGCGCAGGGTCGGTCCAACCGGGCGATCGCGGCGATCCTGCAGCTCACCGGTCGCACCGTGGAGTCGCACGTGCGCAACATCTTCCTCAAGCTCGACCTGCACGCGGCCGAGGACGACCATCGGCGGGTGCTGGCGGTTCTGGCGCACCTGCGTCCGCGCTGACGCGGGCGCTGTGCCAGCCGTCAGAGCAGTCCACTGACGTCCGGGGGTACGTCGACGGCGTGCTCCTTGAGCACCGACAGCGGGATCACCTCGAGCGCCCGCTCGTTGGTCGAGGCGAGGACGACCGGGGCCGCGACGCCGTCGTGGTAGGCCTGCAGCCAGCGGGCGGCCACCACGCACCACCGGTCGCCGGGCTTCAGCCCGGGGAAGGCGAACTGCGGCACCGGCGTGGTCAGGTCGTTGCCGACCGCGCGCTGGTGTACCAGGAACTCGTCGGTCACCACCGCGCAGACCGCGTGCAACCCGAGGTCCTCGTCGCCGCAGGAGCACGAGCCGTCGCGGTAGAACCCGGTCATCGGGTCGGTGCCGCAGGGCTCGAGCGGCTCACCGAGGACGTTGCGCTCTGCGGGCATGCGGTCATGATGCCCGCCCGGACCCGGGGTCATGCGGCCGGGCTCATGTCCGGCCATGCACGCGCGCCCCTCGGCGCGACCCTCGGCGACGCACAGGTCGACCGCGCGGTCGGGGCGGACGGTCGAGGCCGCGGTGAAGGTCAGTGCCCTCACCCACGACGACCCGGTGGCCGGCGAGGCGTGCGCGGTGTGGTGCCTGATGAGCGGTGTGGTGCCTGATGATCAGGCACGCGATCCTCGAGGGCGCCTGGACGGACCTCAAGGCGTGGGGTGGTCGGGCCGGCAGCCTGACGGTCAGTCGCGCTCCCACGGGGCGTCCTCGCCCATCTTCGCGTAGTACTTCGCGAGGTGGCTCCTCACCCGGTCGATGTCGTGCTCGGGGAGATCGACGCCGCCCCGTGACCCTTGCATGACGTTGCCCGCGGCCATGACGCCGCGTGGGACGGCTTTCAGGTTCCCGTCGATCACGTCGCAGATCAGCAGCTTGTACGCCGTGAAGTTCTCCTTGCTGTCGGCGTCGTACCAGACGTGGGCGTCGCGGTACTTCTCGTTGGGTTCGTCCTCGGCGCCGGCCCACGAGCGCACGCGCTTCTCCGCCGCGGCGCCGTCCCACTCTCGATCGCGGTCGGCCAGAGGCAGGTCCTGGAATGTCGTCACAGCCATGTCGGACCCGTACCCGAGGCGGCTCCGCTCACGCGTTGTGCACGACGCAAGGGACGGAGGACACTGCGAGGGCGACTCGGGCAGGCCCTGGGAGGTCGCGATGGACCGGCAGCAGGACGACCGGGTGCTCGGCTACACCCGCGGGCTGTCGCTGTTCATCGTGCCGTTCCTGCTCGTCGCGTTCGTGATCCTCTACCTCCTCCCCGGTCATACCGCACGGCTGTGGTCGTGGCCGATCCCGGTGACGATGACGTCGATGGTGCTGGCGTCGGCGTACCTCGGCGGCGCGTACTTCTTCGTCCAGGTCGCCCGCTCGCGGCACTGGCACGAGGTCGGCTCCGGCTTCCTCGCGGTGACGGCGTTCGCCAGCCTGCTCGGTGTGGCGACGCTGCTGCACTGGGACAAGTTCGTCCACGGTCGGCTCTCGTTCTGGCTGTGGGCGGGCCTCTACTTCACCGCGCCGTTCCTGGTGATCGGCGCATGGCTCCGCAAGCGGCGGTACGCCGCGCCGGTGGCGGCCGGCGACATGCTGCTGCGGCCGCTCGAGCGCACGATCGTCGCCCTGGTCTCGATCCTCGCGCTCGCCACCGGCCTCATGATGTACGTCGCACCCGGCACGATGATCGATCTCTGGCCCTGGCCACTCACCCCGCTCACCTGTCGCGTGGTCGCGGCCACGATCTGCCTCGGAGGGGCAGGCGTCGGCGTCTGGTGGGACCCGCGCTGGACGTCGGTGCGGCTGATGCTCCAGGTCGAGGCGTTGATGATCGGTCTGATCCTGGTCGCCGCCGTCCGGGCCAGGAGCGAGCTGATCGGGAGCCGCGGCCTGTCGTGGCCGCTCCTCCTGGGTGTGCTCGCCATGCTGGCCGGGTCCGGGTACCTCTGGGTGACTTACGAGCGCCACCCGCGCCGGCTGCTCGCGCAGCCCAGCAGGGAGGATGCCGACGGTGGCGACGACGCGCTCAGTCACTGAACAGGCTCCGACACCGAACAGATGGGCTGCGCGAGGAGTACGGCTCGGGGCTCCGGAACGAGCCGGAGCCTAGCCGGCCGGCGGCAGGGTCACCCCGAAGCCCGCGACGGCCAGGCGCAGCAGCACCTGCCCGGGCGCGAGCAGGTCGGCGATCCGGGCCGCGCTGAGCACCTCGAGCTCGCCGAGCCGCACGGTGTACGCCGCCGGCCCGATCAGCCGAGCCGCCTGGAGCTCCCCGGTGTTGTGCCAGACCTTCGTCCGCGACTCGCGCAGGAAGCGTTTCGACGAGAGTCGGTTGAGCGGCTGGAGGACGCGGTCGGTCAGGGTGCGGCCGTGGACGGCCAGCTCGGCGTCCTCGGCGGCGACCCGCGAGGCGAGCACGCCGTCGATCCGCTCGTGGTCGCGGCGGCGGACAGCCATCAGCGCGGGGTTCGCGAAGTCCTCGTCCGAGATCACCGCGAGCAGCGCCTGCGGGAGGTCGTAGTTGACGTGGGCGTTGATGCCGAGCAGCACGTGTCGCAGTGCCGGCAGGTCGGGCGGCGCGTCGAACGCTAGCCGCCAGGGGCGCGACGGCGTACCGCCGGAGAGGTGAGCCTCGAGGGCGGCGAGGTACAGCTCGGCGAACGCGACGTCCCACCGCTCGACCCACTCCGGGTCCTCGAACTCTCCGCCGTCGACGGCCTTGCCGACCGCCAGGGTCGTGCGGCGGTAGGTGCCGAGGAACTCCGTCAGGTACGCCTGCTCGGCCGTCAGTCCGTCGAGCCGCTCCTGCATGGTGCGGGCGACGGACTCGACGGCTGCCGGCATCGTTGCGTCACGCCGGTGGGAGCTCGCGCTCGGCGCCGGTCGGCTCGAGGTCGTCGTGCAGGTGGTGGCTCACCCCGCGGTCGGGCCGCGCCGTGAAGAAGTACGCCGCGCCGACCACCGCGATGATCGCGATCACCAGCAGGGTGATCCAGTCGTAGTTGAACAGCGCCCCGCGGGGCGAGCTCAGGCCCGTCGGCAGCACGACGTTGACGAACATCAAGGCCAGGTAGGCCGCGGCGATGATCGAGACCAGCCAGCCGCGGCTGCCGAGCGTGAACCGTCCCTCGGGGACCCACCCGCGCGATCTGGCCACGATCGAGGCGATCACCGTCAGCAGGAACGACAGGTAGATGCCGCTGACCCCGAACGACACCAGGGCGAGCAGCGCGTTGATGCCACCCGGGTAGGTGATGAACAGGAAGTGCTTGTTCGTGGCCGGTGAGACGAACACCAGCAGCACGAACAGCGCGGATACGACCGCCCCGGTGATCAGCGCGTTGACCGGCGTACCGAACCGGGAGTGGACCTGTCGCAACCACGACGAACCGGGCAGCGCCTCGTCGCGGGAGTAGGAGAACATCAGCCGGCTGCCGGCGCCCTGGATCGACGTCCCGCAGGAGAAGAAGGCGAAGACGATCATCAGCAGCAGGAAGTCCTGAACGCCGGACGGCAGCTGCGCGAGGATGACCGGGACGCCTCCGGTCGCGTCGACGACGCCCTTGTTGCCGTTCCCGGGGATGGCCAGCAGCAGTGCGGCCGTCAGGACGAGCGAGCCGATCCCGCCCCAGATCACAGCGAGGCGCATGGCCCGCGGCACCTGGCGGCCGGCGTCCTTGGTCTCCTCCGAGATGTCGCCGGCCGACTCGAAGCCGTAGTAGATGTAGACCGGCGCCAGCACCGCGATCAGTGCAGCGCCCAACCAGCTCCCGTGGAAGTCCACCCCGAACGGGTTGGTCGCGGCGTGCGTCACGCCCTGGGTGCTGAACAGGTAGCCGAGGCCGTGGTGGAACCCGTGGATCGCCAGGATGACCGCGATGCCGAAGGTGCCGACGATCTCGACGTACACCCCGAACTGCGCGACGCGGCCCATCACCACCGCGCCCGTGATGTTGAGGATCGTCTGGATGAGCAACAGGACCAACGTGGTGAGGAGGATCGTCTTGTGATCGGCCGGGTCGAGGTTCCAACCGAACCAGTTGTGCGTCAGGGACGCGACGTACGCGACGACGCCGGTGTCGACCGCGGCGACGGTGACGAGCAGTGCGAAGCCGTAGAACCAGCCGACGAACCAGCCGTAGCCGGGGCCGACGGAGAACTTGGAGTACTGGTAGAGCGCACCGGCGACCGGGTAGTGGCTGGCCAGCTCACCGAAGACCAGGGCGACGAACAGCATCCCGATGATCGGGATGAAGTTCAGCCAGATGTACGCCGGCCCGCCGCTGCCGAGGCCGTAGATGAACAGCGAGTAGATGCCCACCATCGGGGAGAGATAGGTGAAGGCCACCGAGAAGTTGGCGAACAGCCCGAGGACCCGGCGCAGCTGCGGCTGGTAGCCCAGGCTCGCGAGCCTGGCGTCGTCGTGGTCGGTCGAGGGGGTCGTGGAAGCAGATTCGGCGGCGTGGCTCAAGGGTCGCTCCGGAGCGCTCGGCTGCGACACCGGGCCGCAGCACACCAGTCGTGGCCCAGCCCCGTCTGAGCCCCGCCCGCCTCGGCCGAGAGGGCGCGCGGCGATGCCGAACATAGACCCCGGGCTGCGTGCGGGGAAGAGCGTGCGGGAAGCCCGTCAGTCGCCGGTGGCCGCGGCGATGGCGTCGCGGACCGCGCGGGTCACCCGGGCGCTGTGCCCGGTGGCCAGGAGGTCGAGCATCCCACCGCGCAGGACCGCCAGGACGGCGCTGCGTTGTGCGGCGCCGGCGGGGCTCCGGCGTACGGCGGGAGGCTGGGCGCGGGCGAGCAGGGCCAGCCAGTCGTCGACGGTACGCCGGGCGAAGTCGCCCCACGGACCGTCCGGATCGCCGAGCGAGGTGGCGTACGACTCGACCCAGAGCCTCAGCACCGGCGCGTGCCGCGGGTCGGCCAGCCACGCCCAGACCTCGTCGGCGACGGCACGGAGGTCGCGGTCGGTCGGCAGGGTGGCGAGCATCGCGACCTCGTCGGCCCGTGCCCGATCGAGCACGGCTCGCACGAGCCCCTCCTTGGAGCCGAACAAGAACCGGAGCACGCCGGTGCTCGAGCCGATCCCCTCGGCGACGGGTCGCAGGGAGGCGCCGGCCAGTCCGTGCTCGAGGGCGTAGGCGTACACCGCGTCGACGAGCTCGACCTTGCGCGAGCTCGGCTGCACCTCGGCCACAGGCCCCATTCTGCCGTACTGATACAGTCGTGTCAGTAGGCCGGTAGGAGACAGGCGCAGGTGATGGTTCGGATCAGAGAGATCGGTCAGCCGGGGGACCTCGGCTGGGTCGTCCAGGCGCACGGCGAGCTGTACGCCGCGGAGTTCGGGTGGGACACGTCGTTCGAGGCGCTGGTCGCTCGCATCGTGGCCGACTGGGCGGCCGATCACGATCCAGCGCGCGAGGCCGCGTGGATCGCCGAGGACGACGAGGGCCGGGGCGGCTGCGTGTTCTGCGTGCGCGAGGACGACGACACCGCGAGACTCCGGATCCTCCTGGTCCACCCACGCGCCCGTGGGCAGCGCCTCGGCGCGCGCCTGGTCGACGCCTGCCTGGCCTTCGCCCGCGCCGCCGGATACCGACGGATGGTGCTGTGGACCAACGATCCGCTGGTCGCCGCGCGACACATCTACCTCGACGCCGGCTTCGCGCTGGTCGCCGAGGAGCCGCACCACAGCTACGGCGTCGACCTCGTCGGGCAGACCTACGCCCGCGACCTGTGACGCCGAGCCGGCAGATGAACGAGCCGGTAGCTGACGACTCAGCAGCTGACGACTCGGGAATCCGACGTCCTGGTTCGCCGCCTCGGTCGGGGTCGACCCGGCCGACCTGCCGGCGACTCGCGTGGCACGATCTCGCCATGCCCCGTCGTGTGCCGCTCGTCCGTCCCGTGCTTGCCGTCGTCGCGTCCCTCGCGCTGGCGCTGACCACGCAGACCATCGTCTCGTCGGCGGCGGCCGACTCGGCGTCGTGGGTCCTCCGGCCGGGCACCAACCAGCTCGAGGTGCTCGATGCCACGCCAGGGCTCCAGCTCGACCTGCTGCACGGCTCGGACCAGGTCGCGACCGGCACCGTCGACGCTCAGGGCAGCCTGGTGTGGCGACGGCTCCGCCCGGGTGACTACTCCGTGCAGACCTCCGACCAGAGCGTGACCGACGGCCCGGTGCGGGTGACCGGGATGAACGCCGCGCCGCCGCCGCAGTCGTTCTACGACGGTCAGTCACTCGGCCAGGGCTTCGGCTTCATCCGGACCCGGGACGGCACGACCCTGTCGGCCAACGTGTCCTTGCCGGCGTTCGGGTCCCCGCCGTACCCGACCGTCGTCGAGTACAGCGGCTACGACCCGAGCAACCCGGCCGAGACGACCTTCCCCCGCCTGATGAACGCGCTCGGCTTCGCCTACGTCGGCGTGAACATCCGGGGCACCGGCTGCTCGGGCGGGTCGTTCCTGCCGTTCGAGCCGGTGCAGAGCCTCGACGGGTACGACGCGATCGAGACCATCGCGGCGCAGCCGTGGGTGAAGGGCCACAAGGTCGGGATGGTCGGGATCTCCTACCCCGGGATCGAGCAGCTCTACGTCGCGCGCACCCGGCCGCCGCACCTCGCCGCGATCACCCCGCTGTCGGTGATCGACGACAGCTACCGCGGCACGCTGTGGCCGGGCGGGATCCTCAACACCGGTTTCGCCGAGCCGTGGGCGTCGGCTCGGGCCCACGACGCCCGGCCCTTCGGCGAGGGCTGGGAAGCCGGGATGAACAGCCAGGAGTGCGACGACAACCAGCTCGTCCGGCTGCAGAACCCCGACCCGGTCGCGCTGATCGAGGACAACCCGTTCTACAACAAGGCCTACTACCAGCAGATCGACCCGAGCCGGTTCGTGCACCGCATCGACGTCCCGGTCTACCTCGCCGGCGCGTGGCAGGACGAGCAGACCGGCGGGCACTTCCCGGCGTTCCTGAACAGGTTCCGCAGCTCGCCGCACTTCTACGCCACGATGTCCAACGGTTCGCACACCGAGGCGCTCAGCCTCGGCGAGTTCGGGCGGTACGCCGACTTCCTCGACCTCTACGTCGCCCGCGAGGTGCCCAACGGGCTGAAGGCGCTGGTGGCGCCGCCTCTGGCCGCTGCGCTGACCGGGGTCACCGGGCTGTCGCTGCCGAAGCAGAACGACTACCAGGGCATGGACTACGCACAGGCGAAGCACCTGTTCCAGTCGCAGCCCCACGTACGGGTGCTGTTCGAGGAGGGCGCCGCTCCCGGGCAGCCGTCGGGGGCGCCGCTGCCGCGCTTCGTCCGCGGTTTCCGCTCGTGGCCGGTGCCCGGCGTCCGGCCGACCCGGTTCTTCCTGCGCTCCGACGGCCGGCTCGCCCGGCACGCTCCGAGGCACGCCCCGAGGCATGTACCGGCGGCGCAGACGTTCTCGGCCGACCCGTCGGCGTTGCCGGCCACCGACTACTCCGGATCCAGCAGCGGCATCTGGACCGCCCATCCGTCGTACCACTGGAGGCAGATCCCGAAGGGGACGGGCCTCGGCTGGATCTCCGCCCCGATGAAGAAGGACATGGTCGTGATCGGCGGCGGGTCGCTCGACGTCTGGGTGAAGACGCTCGCCCGCGACGTCGACCTCGAGGCGACGGTCAGCGATGTGCGTCCCGACGGGCGTGAGGTCTACGTGCAGAGCGGGTGGCTGCGCGCCAGCCATCGCCGGCTCGACCGGCGCGCCTCGACCGTGCTGCGGCCGGTGCACACCGACCTGGCTCGCGACGCCCGCGACATGCCGCGCGCGACGTACCAGAAGCTCCGGATCGAGATCCCGGCGTTCGCCCAGCCGTTCAGGAAGGGCGAGCGGCTGCGGATCACGATCGACGCGCCGGGTGGGGCGAAGCCGCTGTGGGCGTTCCGCACGCTCGACCACGGGCAGCGGGTGACGGTCGGGTCGGGCCGGCGGCACGCGTCGTCGCTGGTCCTGTCGGTGGTGCCGGGAGTGCACGTGCCGCCGCACGCTCCGCCGTGCCGGTCGTTGCGGTCGCAGCCCTGCCGCACCTATCCCGGCTGACCGACAGGTCGGCGGAAGGCAAAGAATCCCGCGTTCGCCGGACGGCGGCCGCGCGCTCGGCGTAGACATGCTGGTGGAGCTCGCCGGGACGGGCGCCGCCAGGGAGCGGCACCCGGCCGGTCAGCCGTTGGTAAAGAAATCCCCCTGGCCCGTGTGGGTCAGGTGTTTTCCTTTGCGGCTTCACTACCATTTCCCCGATCACTGGGGGGTGTGGCGCCATGGCTGAGTCCGACAAGGTCATCAACGCCGTCATGGAGACGACGGGCGAGTCCTACGAAAAGGTATCGACGTTCACGTCGGTCGCGCACGAAACGGTCGACGAGTGCCTGACCGACGACATCTCGGTGGTGGCCCCACCGCTGGTGATCGGCCGGCTCGGGTGCCCGGTGCTCGACCGGCTGCTGCTGCGGCTCGGTGACGGGCACTGGCAGCTGCCCGAGAGCGTCGACGTCACCGAGGCCGAGCTGGCCGAGACCTTGATGCTGCCGATCGAGACCATCGCGCGGTACCCGATGATCGGGCGGTTCGGGCTGCTCGCGCGGTGCATGGACCGACTGATGATCGAGGACGCCGACGCCGAGCGGTTCCTGAAGATCCTCGACGCCTGGCTCGCGACGTTCGCCACCGACGCCGAGGGGCGCCCGGGTCCGTACGGCGTGTGGGCGCTGCCCAACCGTGACGCCTTCGAGGGCTGGCTGCTGTCGCGCCTCGACATCCTGCACAAGCTCGGCTTCGCCGTCCGGCTGGCCAGCGAGGAGATGGACGGCGTCCGCGGGCAGCAGCACATGTTCGTCGACGGCCGCCGTGCCGACCTGCTGATGCGCTTCACCCACGACTGTGAGAAGGGCGCGGCCGACGACTGGCTGGTCGTCGAGAACAAGACGACCGCCGTCGGCATCGGGGCGCTCGACCAGCTCGCGCTGTCGGTCGACTGGCTGCGGGCCGAGTCCCGTCCGGGCGTCGTGCACGGGATGCTGATCGCCGACGGGTTGAGCCTCGAGGTCGAGCGGGGTCTGCGCGAGCGCAACTTCCAGTACCAGTCGATGACCGCGATCGGGTACCGGCGCTGGGTGCGGATGCACTCGCCGTTGCACCCCGAGATCGCCCGCGACGCGACCACGATCAACTACCCGCAGAACCTCTCGGTGGGCACCCTGGCGGCCGCCCTCCGCTGACGCGGGTCACGGCTTCACCTACCAGCCTCCCCCGGTTGTCGGACGACCGGGGGAGGCTCTTTCTCGCCGTGTCCGGCCTGGCCCTGAACCGGGACAGCACGCGCGCGGGAGGATCGACAGAGCACCGGAAGAGGTCCCACCGGGGGCCGTCCAGAGGAGCGAGGGCCCGGTTTCCCCCGTGGATGCCGGGCACCTCGCGATCCACTCCGACGGCCCGACCTCCCGCAGCCGAGCGTGTCGCCGCGGGAGGTCGTGCTGATACCGGTCAGGTTAGGCCCGAAATGCCGGAAAGTTTCCATCCGCAAGGGTGGATTGTCCCGCCCCTGTCCGGGTAGGGATCAGCGCCGGAGCAGGTGCCACCGCGAGCGCCAGGTGCGCCACACCAGCCCGGCCCGCCACCCGACCAGGAACGCGCCGAGCACGATCGCGGCCACGACGACGAAGGCCACTGCGGTCCCGCCGCCGGTCGCCGCGCGCACCACCATCCCGATCACGAACGTCCACACCCAGACCCGCACCCCCGCCGGGATCGACGTCGGCCTCACCCGTGCGTACGCCGTCAGGGCCAGCCCGAGGGCTGCCCCGAGCAGGAACGGCCACGCGGTGTGCCAGACGCCCTGGACGCCGGTGGACTCGTGATGGTTGGCCCGCCCGATCAGCGCGAACAGCACCACCGCGACGGCGTCAGCGACGATTGCGATCGGCCACTCGCGGCTGCGGGTCAGGCGCATGAGCCGAGTCTGTCATCCAGGTTCGTCGACAGTCCCGGCCGGTCCTGTCGCCGGCCGCACCCCGGCAGCCGACCCGGGCCGGCCGCGCGAGCGCGGGTTTCCGAGTGTGGGTCGCGGTGGAGGACGGTTCATCACGCTGAGTGGTCGAAGCCCTCCTGGGCCAGGTGAACTCCGCTGGCCATGTGCCGGTTCACCTGCTCAGCGTGATGAACCGTCCGGCCGACGGTTAGTACCCGACGAGATGGGGCGTCGCGCTGACGACCTGGAGGTCCACGGTGGCGCCGGGTACGGTCAGGGTGTCGGGGATGGTCTGCCAGGCGCCGTTGCCGACGCGGTACCGCCCGGCGTACGTCGTGTCGACGCTCGGCGACACGGTGCCGACGCGAGTGTAGCGGTGGGTGACCCGGAGGTCGGGGTACGGCGCCCCGGGATCGGTCGTGGTCAGGTCGCCGTCGGCGCCACCGAAGTGCCAGGTGTACTGCGTCGGGGTCGCCTCGATCGTCACCCGCCGGCCGATCAGGGTGACCACCCGGGTGGTCGGGTGGGTGTTGAGGGTGAAGAAGTTCGTGTCGAAGTTGACCAGGGTCCTGCCCTTGGGCGGCTGCACCACGAGCCGCGAGGCCGGCCAGGTGAGTCGCTGGAACGCATGGAGCACGAGGTCGGGCGTGAGCGCACCCAGCTGCTTGGCCTCCTGCTTGGTCAGGCACGCCTCCCAGTCGAGCGGCTCGGGCTCAGCGTCCTCGAAGACCAGGAACAGGTAGCCGTCGTGCCCCTCGATGTTGCAGGTCCCGGGGTCCGCGCACAGGGCCGTGCCCCCGATCCCGCAGGCCGGCCGGATCGTGTA